>NZ_JBZWBG010000013.1:0-211702 GCF_058680555.1 Pseudomonas sp. YA1 | reverse complement strand
TACAACACAGAGCGGCCTCACATGGCCCTGAAAAACAAAACGCCCGATGCGGTGCATCGGGCGCTTTGAGACCTATCGGCCTACCTGAGCAGGTGTAAACCTATTTCAGGACTAGACACCGCATCCGCGCTGGGGTCAGGCTTCGATGGGCGTCGCCTGCGGCTCTTCCTGCGGGGCGGGGGCGGAGGGTGCGGCGGTTGTCGCGGTGGCGGGGCTGATGTTGATGGCATGCAGTCCCTTCGGTCCCTGGATGATCTCGAAATTGACCGGCTGGCCCGCCTTGAGTGTCTTGTAACCGTCCATCTGAATGGCCGAGTAATGGGCGAACAGGTCCTCATCTCGGCCCTCGGCCAGGATGAACCCGTAGCCCTTGGCGTTGTTGAACCACTTGACCTTACCGCTGAGCATGCTCATATCCCTCTGCAAAGGACTCCAACGCTGGAGTATCATCCACTACGATCCCGCGTCCGACCTGGGTCGAGACGGGTGCGGAACCCCTGATACCCTGTAGGGGTATTCCATTGTTTGTAACACCCTTTTGCAGTTAGTCAAGGCGCTGAACCATACGCCTGAGAAACGGATCAACATCATGTCGGTCCATAACTTTCCAGAAAGGCAAAGCTTTTTTTCCTCATGCATGCACCTAGCCAGATTCGACTAACATTCAATCAGGACCATCCCGAGCCTCATGAACACGAGGACGAAGGGGCGGGGCTCGCGGTACAGGAGTCGAAGCCTGTATTACAGCCGCCACCGTTGTATAAGGTGGTACTGTTCAACGACGATTACACGCCGATGGACTTTGTTGTTGAAGTGCTGGAAGTGTTCTTCAACATGGACCGGGAAAAAGCCACCAAGATCATGTTGACGGTACATACTCAGGGTAAGGCGGTCTGCGGCTTGTTTACCCGGGACGTGGCCGAAACCAAGGCGATGCAGGTCAATCAGTATGCACGGGAGAGCCAGCATCCATTGCTCTGCGAGATAGAGAAAGACAGTTGATCGGATGTTTGGGAGCGAGGTGAAGCCATGTTGAATCGAGAGCTCGAAGTCACCCTCAATCTCGCCTTCAAGGAGGCGAGGGCCAAACGCCATGAATTCATGACGGTTGAGCACCTGCTGCTGGCCTTGCTGGACAATGAGGCGGCGGCAACGGTATTGCGTGCGTGCGGTGCCAACCTGGACAAGCTGCGGCGCGACCTGCAGGAATTCATCGATTCCACCACGCCGCTGATCCCGCAGCACGACGACGAGCGCGAAACCCAGCCGACGCTGGGCTTCCAGCGCGTCCTGCAGCGTGCGGTGTTCCACGTGCAGAGTTCCGGCAAGCGCGAAGTGACCGGGGCCAATGTCCTGGTGGCGATCTTCAGCGAACAGGAAAGCCAGGCGGTGTTCCTGCTCAAGCAGCAGAGCATTGCGCGTATCGATGTGGTGAACTACATCGCCCACGGCATCTCCAAGGTGCCCGGGCATGCCGAACATCCGCAGGATGGGGAGCAGGATATGCAGGATGAGGAAGGTGGCGAGTCGGCCACGTCCAACCATCCGCTGGACGCCTATGCCAGCAACCTCAACGAACTGGCTCGCCAGGGGCGGATCGACCCGCTGGTGGGGCGCGAGCATGAAGTCGAGCGGGTGGCGCAGATCCTTGCCCGTCGGCGCAAGAACAACCCGCTGCTGGTAGGTGAGGCGGGGGTCGGCAAGACGGCCATCGCCGAGGGCCTGGCCAAACGCATCGTCGATGGCCAGGTGCCGGACCTGCTGGCCGACAGCGTGGTCTACTCCCTCGACCTGGGTGCCTTGCTCGCGGGTACCAAGTACCGCGGCGACTTCGAGAAGCGCTTCAAGGCCTTGCTCAACGAGTTGCGCAAGCGCCCGCACGCGGTGCTGTTCATCGACGAGATCCATACCATCATCGGTGCCGGTGCGGCATCCGGCGGGGTAATGGACGCCTCCAACCTGCTCAAGCCGGTCTTGTCCTCGGGCGAGATCCGCTGCATCGGCTCGACCACCTTCCAGGAGTTCCGCGGCATCTTCGAGAAGGACCGGGCCTTGGCGCGGCGCTTCCAGAAGGTCGACGTGACCGAGCCGTCGGTGGAAGACACCTATGGCATCCTCAAGGGTCTCAAGGGGCGCTTCGAGCAGCATCACCACATCGAGTACAGCGACGAGGCGCTGCGCGCCGCGGCCGAGCTGGCGGCGCGCTACATCAACGACCGGCACATGCCGGACAAGGCCATCGACGTCATCGACGAGGCGGGCGCCTACCAGCGCCTGCAGCCGGAAGAGAAGCGCGTGAAGCGCATCGAGGTGGCGCAGGTCGAGGATATCGTGGCGAAGATCGCGCGGATCCCGCCGAAACACGTCACCACCTCCGACAAGGAGTTGCTGCGCAACCTCGAGCGCGACCTCAAGCTGACCGTGTTCGGCCAGGACGACGCCATCGAGTCGCTGTCCACCGCGATCAAGCTGTCCCGGGCCGGGCTCAAGGCGCCGGACAAGCCGGTCGGCTCGTTCCTCTTCGCCGGTCCCACCGGCGTGGGCAAGACCGAGGTGGCGCGGCAGTTGGCGAAGGCCTTGGGCGTGGAACTGGTGCGCTTCGACATGTCCGAGTACATGGAGCGGCATACCGTGTCGCGGCTGATCGGTGCGCCTCCGGGCTACGTCGGCTTCGACCAGGGCGGCCTGCTCACCGAGGCGATCACCAAGACCCCGCACTGCGTGTTGCTGCTCGACGAGATCGAGAAGGCTCACCCGGAGGTCTTCAACCTGCTGCTGCAGGTGATGGACCACGGCACCCTGACCGACAACAACGGGCGCAAGGCGGACTTCCGCAACATCATCCTGATCATGACCACCAACGCCGGCGCGGAAGTGGCGGCGCGCGCGTCGATCGGCTTCAACCAGCAGGATCACACCACCGATGCGATGGAAGTGATCAAGAAGAGCTTCACCCCGGAGTTCCGCAACCGCCTGGATACCATCATCCAGTTCGGCCGCCTGAGCACCGAGACGATCAAGAGCGTGGTCGACAAGTTCCTCACCGAGCTGCAGGCGCAGCTGGAGGACAAGCGCGTCCAGCTCGAGGTCAGCGATGCGGCGCGCGGCTGGCTGGCGGAGAAGGGCTACGACGTGCAGATGGGTGCGCGACCGATGGCGCGGCTTATCCAGGACAAGATCAAGCGGCCGTTGGCCGAGGAGATCCTGTTCGGCGAGCTGGCCGAGCATGGCGGCCTGGTGCATGTCGACCTGAAGGGCGACGAGCTGGCCTTCGAGTTCGAGATCACGGCGGCGGAGCCCGCCTGATCCGAGCGCGGCAACGAAAACGCCCGGCAGATGCCGGGCGTTTTCTTTTGCAATCGGCGAGCCGCAGCGGCTCGTGTCGACTCAGCGGGCGCGGTAGGTGATGCGGCCCTTGCTCAGGTCGTAGGGCGTCAGTTCCACGCGGACCTTGTCGCCGGTGAGGATGCGGATGTAGTTCTTGCGCATTTTGCCGGAGATGTGCGCGGTGACGACGTGCCCATTTTCCAACTCCACACGGAACATGGTGTTGGGCAGGGTGTCGACGACAGTACCTTCCATTTCGAAGCTGTCTTCTTTCGACATGCAGTAGAGCCCTCGGTATCTATGGGTGGCCCTTTCAATGAGAGGTGGGCCGTGAAAAGCGGCGTGCATTGTGCCAGAAAATCGACAATAGCGCCACACGGCTATCAGGTGAGGGCGACCCAGCGCTGGTTGACGAACAGTTCGATGGGCCGGTACTGGGTCTTGTAGTTCATCTTGCGGCAATTCTTGATCCAGTAGCCCAGGTAGACGGCCTGCAGGCCCAGGCGTTCGGTCTCGGCGATCTGCCAGAGGATCGCGTAGCGTCCCAGGCTGCGCTGCTCTTCGTCGGGATCGTAGAAGGTATAGACGGCCGAGAGTCCGTTCGGCAGCACGTCCGTCACGGCTATGGCCAGCAGGCGGCCATGCAGGCGGAACTCGAAGAAGCAGCAGAAGGGCAGGTCGCGGACCAGGAAGGTGGCGAACTGGTCGCGGCTGGGCGGATACATGTCGCCGTCGGCGTGGCGTTGCTCGATGTAGCGCCGATAGAGGTCGTAGTACTCCTCGTTGAAGCTCGGTCGCTTGCGGATCACCTGCAGTTCCGCATTGCGCTTGAGGATGCGCCGCTGCTGGCGGTTCGGGCTGAAGTCGGCGACCGGTATGCGCGCGGCGATGCAGGCGGTGCAATGCTGGCAGTGCGGACGATAGAGATGGTCGCCGCTACGGCGGAAGCCGACTTCCGACAGCGAGGCGTACAGCTGCGTGTCCATGGGCTGGCTGGGATCGAGGAACAGGGTGGTTGCCTGCTCCTCGGGCAGGTAGCTGCACGGGTGCGGTTGCGTCGCGTAGAACTTCAGTCGGGCGAGTTCGGTCATGGTGAACTCCAGCAGGGACCCATAAGCAAGTTTATGCCAGGCACGGAAACTCGCCTAAAAATCCAGGTCGCCGGTAGGAGGCTGGTCGCGATAGCGTTGCAGGTAGTCGGCGAATTCCCCCCGGCCGATGGCGCGGGCGCCCAGGCTGTGCAGGTGGCGGGTCGGCATCTGGCAGTCGACGAGGACGAAGCCGGCGTCGCGCAGATGGCGGACCAGCGTGACGAAGCCGACCTTGGAAGCGTTGTCGGCGCGGCTGAACATCGATTCGCCGAAGAACAGCCTGCCCATTGCCAGGCCGTAGAGGCCGCCGACCAGTTGTCGCTCCTGCCAGACTTCCACGGAGTGGGCGATGCCGCGCAGGTGCAGCTCCTGGTAGGCCAGTTGCATCGGCGTGGTGATCCAGGTGCCGTCGGCGTAGTCGCGCGGCGCGGCACAAGCCTGGATCACCGCCCGGAAGTCACGGTTGAAGGTGACTTCGAAGCGTTGCTGGCGCAGGCACTTGGCCAGGCTGCGGGAAACGTGCAGTTCGTCGGGGAACAGGACGGTGCGCGGGTCGGGCGACCACCAGAGGATCGGCTGGCCATCCTGGTACCAGGGGAAGCAGCCGTGGCGATAGGCTGCGACCAGGCGTTGCGGATTGAGGTCGCCTCCGGCCGCGAGCAGCCCGTTGGGCTCCTGCAGGGCCTTGTCGAGGGGCGGAAAGTCGAAGTCGGTGCGGGAAAGCCAGGTCAGCATGGCGGGGTAGGGGAGGGCGGGCCTCCCCCGGGTCCGATCAATGGTCGTCGAGGTATTTTTCGGCATCCAGCGCGGCCATGCAGCCGGCGCCGGCGGAAGTGATGGCCTGGCGGTAGACGTGGTCGGCCACGTCGCCGGCGGCGAACACGCCTTCGATGCTGGTCTGGGTGGCGTTGCCTTCGCTGCCGCCGTGGATCCGCAGGTAGCCATCGCGCATTTCCAGTTGGCCCTGGAACAGGTCGGTGTTCGGCTTGTGGCCGATGGCGATGAACACGCCGGCCAGCGACAGTTCGCTGGTGCTGCCGTCGATGGTGCTCTTCAGGCGTACGCCGGTGACGCCGCTGGCGTCGCCCAGCACCTCGTCCAGGGTGGTGTTCCAGTGCAGGCGCACGTTGCCGTTCTCGGCCTTGTCGAACAGCTTGTCCTGGAGGATTTTCTCCGAACGCAGCTTGTCGCGACGGTGGATCAGGTGGACTTCCTTGGCGATGTTGGCCAGGTACAGCGCTTCCTCGACGGCGGTATTGCCGCCGCCGACCACGCAGACCACCTGGTTGCGGTAGAAGAAGCCGTCGCAGGTGGCGCAGGCGGAAACGCCCTTGCCCATGAAGGCTTCTTCCGACGACATGCCCAGGTATTGCGCGGAGGCACCGGTGGCAATGATCAATGCATCGCAGGTATAAGTGCCACTATCGCCCTTCAGTGTGAAGGGGCGCTGTTGCAACTCGGCGGTGTGGATGTGGTCGTAGACGATCTCGGTGTCGAAACGCTCGGCGTGTTGCTGCATGCGGGTCATCAGCGCCGGGCCGGTAAGGCCTTCGACGTCGCCCGGCCAGTTGTCGACTTCGGTGGTGGTGGTCAGCTGGCCGCCTGGCTGGATGCCGGTGATCACCACTGGCTTGAGATTGGCGCGTGCGGCGTACACGGCGGCGGTATAGCCGGCCGGACCGGAGCCCAGGATGATGAGGCGCGAATGCTTGACTTCACTCATAAAAAGACTCCATAAGCCTTTGTCACATAAGAAAATGCGTGCTCCAATGGAGCCGCCTGAAGAGTTCTGCCGGCTATGCTACACCTATCCGCAAAAGGCCGGCAAAACCCCGGGGCCGGGATCAGCCACGCACGGATTGCCGCTGATTTCGGGTGTGATTTTTCAGAGTTTCCCTAAAGCCGTACAATAGGCGCGTTTTGACCAAGACAGCTTCTAAAGCACCAGCCGTGCGCAGGAAAAATAGCGATTTGAAGGATTCGACCACCGCGAGCCATGCCGCCGCATGGCGTCAGCAACTGCATTCCCGCCTGAAGGAAGGGGTCCTGATCGCGCTGGGCGCGCTCTGCCTCTACTTGTGGATGGCTCTGCTCACCTATGACCCGGCCGATCCGAGCTGGAGTCACTCGAGCCAGGTTGACCAGGTGCAGAATGCCGCCGGTCGGCTCGGTGCGGTATCCGCCGATATCCTGTTCATGACGCTCGGCTACTTCGCCTACCTCTTTCCGCTGTTGCTGGGCATCAAGACCTGGCAGGTATTCCGCCGCCGCAACCTGCCGTGGGAATGGAACACCTGGCTGTTTTCCTGGCGCCTGGTCGGGCTGATCTTCCTGATCCTGGCCGGCTCGGCACTGGCCTACATCCATTTCCACGCCAGCGGCCACATGCCGGCCAGCGCCTCGGCCGGCGGCGCCATCGGCCAGAGCCTAGGGCGC
This sequence comes from Pseudomonas sp. YA1, assembly GCF_058680555.1. NCBI lineage: Bacteria > Pseudomonadati > Pseudomonadota > Gammaproteobacteria > Pseudomonadales > Pseudomonadaceae > Pseudomonas > Pseudomonas sp. YA1. The sequence goes on along the minus strand of NZ_JBZWBG010000013.1, from coordinate 204,848 downwards.
GTCGCGGTGGATGCGCTGAACGTGCAGGGCAGCACGCTGGTGTTCTTCGCCCTGTTCCTCTTCGGCCTGACGGTGTTCGCCGACCTCTCCTGGTTCAAGGTGATGGATGTCACCGGCAAGATCACCCTGGACTTCTTCGAACTGATCCAGAACGCCTTCAATCGCTGGATGGGCGCGCGCGCCGAGCGCAAGCAACTGGTCGCGCAACTGCGCGAGGTCGACGAGCGTGTCGCCGAGGTGGTGGCGCCGAGCGTGCCGGACCGCCGCGAACAGTCCAAGGCCAAGGAGCGCCTGCTGGAACGCGAAGAGGCCCTGGCCAAGCACATGAGCGAGCGGGAGAAGCGCCCGCCGCCGAAGATCGATCCGCCACCGCCGCCGAAGGCCCCGGAGCCGAGCAAGCGCGTGCTGAAAGAGAAGCAGGCGCCGCTGTTCGTCGATACGGCGGTGGAGGGCACCCTGCCGCCGCTGTCGCTGCTCGACCCGGCGGAAGTGAAGCAGAAGAGCTACTCGCCCGAGTCGCTGGAGGCGATGTCGCGCCTGCTGGAGATCAAGCTGAAGGAGTTCGGCGTCGAGGTCAGCGTGGATTCGGTGCATCCGGGCCCCGTGATCACCCGTTTCGAGATCCAGCCTGCGGCGGGGGTCAAGGTCAGCCGCATTTCCAACCTGGCCAAGGACCTGGCGCGCTCGCTGGCGGTGATCAGCGTGCGGGTGGTGGAAGTGATTCCCGGCAAGACCACCGTCGGCATCGAGATTCCCAACGAAGACCGGCAGATGGTGCGCTTCTCCGAAGTGCTGTCGTCGCCGGAGTACGACGAGCACAAGTCCACCGTGCCGCTGGCCCTGGGCCACGACATCGGCGGTCGGCCGATCATCACCGACCTGGCGAAGATGCCGCACCTGCTGGTGGCCGGTACCACCGGCTCCGGTAAGTCGGTGGGGGTCAACGCCATGCTCCTGTCGATCCTGTTCAAGTCCACGCCGAGCGAGGCGCGACTGATCATGATCGACCCGAAGATGCTCGAACTGTCGATCTACGAAGGGATCCCGCACCTGCTCTGTCCGGTGGTCACCGACATGAAGGAAGCCGCCAACGCCCTGCGCTGGAGCGTGGCGGAGATGGAGCGGCGCTACCGCCTGATGGCGGCCATGGGCGTGCGCAACCTGGCTGGCTTCAACCGCAAGGTGAAGGACGCCGAGGAGGCCGGCACGCCGCTGACCGACCCGCTGTTCCGTCGCGAAAGCCCGGACGACGAGCCGCCGCAACTGAGCACCCTGCCGACCATCGTGGTGGTGGTCGACGAATTCGCCGACATGATGATGATCGTCGGCAAGAAGGTCGAGGAGCTTATCGCCCGTATCGCGCAGAAGGCGCGGGCGGCCGGTATCCACCTGATCCTGGCGACCCAGCGGCCGTCGGTGGACGTGATCACCGGCCTGATCAAGGCCAACATTCCGACCCGGATCGCCTTCCAGGTCTCCAGCAAGATCGACTCGCGCACCATCCTCGACCAGGGGGGCGCCGAACAACTGCTCGGCCACGGCGACATGCTCTACCTGCCGCCGGGCACAGGCCTGCCGATTCGCGTACACGGCGCCTTCGTTTCCGACGACGAGGTGCACCGGGTGGTCGAGGCCTGGAAGCTGCGCGGCGCGCCCGACTACATCGAGGACATCCTCGCTGGCGTCGACGAAGGCGGCGGCGGTGGCGGTTCCTTCGATGGCGGCGACGGCTCCGGCGAAGGCAGCGAGGACGACCCGCTCTACGACGAGGCGGTACGTTTCGTCACCGAGAGTCGCCGGGCATCGATCTCCGCCGTGCAACGCAAGCTGAAGATCGGCTACAACCGCGCCGCGCGGATGATCGAGGCGATGGAGATGGCCGGCGTGGTCACCCCGATGAATACCAACGGCTCCCGCGAAGTCATCGCGCCGGCGCCGGTTCGTGATTGAACCCGACAGGTTTTAGAGGATTCCGATGCGACTGATCCGCACGTTGTTCGTTGCCGCCCTGGCCATGGGCGCTTCGCTGGCCCATGCCGACGACAGCGCCGCCGTCCAGCGCCTGACCGGCCTGCTGAACAAGGCCCAGACCCTGACCGCGCGTTTTTCCCAGCTGACCCTGGACGGTAGCGGCACGCGCCTGCAGGAAACCGCCGGCCAACTGAGCCTGAAGCGGCCGGGACTGTTCCGCTGGCATACCGATGCGCCGAACGAGCAATTGCTCATTTCCAACGGCGAGAAGGTCTGGCTGTACGACCCGGACCTGGAGCAGGTGACCATCCAGAAGCTCGATCAGCGCCTGACCCAGACGCCGGCGCTGCTGCTCTCCGGCGACATCTCGAAGATCAGCGAAAGCTTCGCCATCACCTACAAGGAAGGCGGCAACGTAGTCGATTTCGTGCTCAAGCCGAAGACCAAGGACACCCTCTTCGACACCTTGCGCCTGTCGTTCCGCAGCGGCAAGGTGAACGACATGCAGATGATCGATGGCGTCGGCCAGCGCACCAACATCCTGTTCTTCGACGTGAAGATGAACGAGGCGCTGGATGCCAAGCAATTCACCTTCGACGTTCCGCCGGGCGTCGACGTGATCCAGGAGTAAGCGCAAGCCGTGGATCTGTTCCGCAGCGAGCCCGTCGCGCAGCCCCTGGCGGCACGGCTGAGGCCCGCAAACCTGGACGAGTACGTGGGGCAGGAACACCTGCTGGCCCGCGGCAAGCCCTTGCGCGAGGCGCTGGAGCAGGGCGCGCTGCACTCGATGATCTTCTGGGGCCCGCCGGGAGTCGGCAAGACCACCCTGGCGCGGCTGCTGGCGCAGGTGTCGGACGCTCATTTCGAGACCATTTCCGCGGTGCTGTCCGGGGTCAAGGAGATCCGCCAGGCGGTCGAGGTGGCCAAGCAGCACGCCGCGCAATACGGGCGCCGGACCATCCTGTTCGTCGATGAGGTGCACCGCTTCAACAAGAGCCAGCAGGATGCCTTCCTGCCCTATGTGGAAGACGGCACGCTGATCTTCATTGGCGCGACCACCGAGAACCCGTCCTTCGAGTTGAACAACGCGCTGCTCTCGCGGGCTCGCGTGTATGTCCTCAAGAGCCTCGACGAAGCCGCCCTGCGCAAGCTGGTGGGCCGCGCGCTGAACGAGGACAAGGGCCTCGGCAAGCGCAAGCTGAGCCTGCCGGAGGAGAGCTTCCAGGTTCTCCTGGCCGCCGCCGACGGCGATGGGCGGCGCCTGCTGAACCTGCTGGAGAACGCTGCCGACCTCGCCGAGGACGGCAGCGAGATCAGTCCCGAACTGCTGCAGAATCTGCTCGGCGACACCCGCCGGCGTTTCGACAAGGGCGGCGAGGCGTTCTACGACCAGATCAGCGCGCTGCACAAGTCGGTGCGCGGCTCCAATCCCGACGCGGCACTCTATTGGTTCGCGCGCATGCTCGACGGCGGCTGCGATCCCCTGTACATCGCCCGGCGGGTGGTACGCATGGCCAGCGAGGAGGTTGGCAACGCCGATCCTCGCGCCCTCGGCCTGTGCCTGTCGGCCTGGGACGTGCAGGAGCGCCTGGGCAGCCCCGAAGGCGAGCTGGCGGTGGCCCAGGCCATCGTCTACCTGGCCTGTGCGCCGAAGAGCAATGCGGTGTACAGCGCGTTCAACGCGGCGATGCGCGACGTCGCCGAAAGCGGCTCGCGGGAAGTGCCATTGCACTTGCGCAACGCGCCGACCAAATTGATGAAGAGCCTCGGCTATGGCGAGGAATACCGCTACGCCCACGACGAGCCGGATGCCTATGCCGCCGGAGAGGATTATTTCCCCGAGGATCTGGAGCCGCGGCGTTACTATCAACCGGTGCCGAGGGGCCTGGAACTGAAGATCCGCGACAAGCTGGAACACCTGGCCGAGCTGGATCGCACCAGCCCCCGCCAACGCAGAAAATCCTGAGCGGTATGGGCTCGGCGGAGCTAGCCAGGCTTCCGTGACGGCGTCGATGACGTCGCCGGGGCCGGCGAAGCGCCAACCGGGCCACGAACCGCCGATAACCGACACGAGACGAGAAAAGAGCATGCTCGATCCCAAACTGGTACGCACCCAGCCGCAAGAAGTGGCTGCCCGCCTGGCCACCCGTGGCTTCCAATTGGATGTCGCGCGCATCGAAGCGCTGGAAGAGCAGCGCAAGTCGGTACAGACCCGTACCGAGCAACTGCAGGCCGAGCGCAACGCGCGCTCCAAGGCGATCGGCCAGGCCAAGCAGCGTGGCGAGGACATCGCGCCGCTGCTGGCCGATGTCGACCGCATGGGCTCCGAACTGGAGGAAGGCAAGCGCCAGTTGGACGCCATCCAGGGCGAACTGGATGCCATGCTGCTGGGCATTCCCAACCTGCCGCACGAGTCGGTGCCGGTCGGTGCCGACGAGGACGCCAACGTCGAAGTGCGTCGCTGGGGCACGCCGAAGACCTTCGATTTCGAGGTCAAGGACCATGTCGCCCTCGGTGAACGGCACGGCTGGCTGGATTTCGAGACCGCCGCCAAGCTTTCCGGCGCGCGCTTCGCCCTCATGCGCGGCCCGATCGCCCGCCTGCATCGCGCCCTGGCGCAGTTCATGATCAACCTGCATACCGCCGAGCATGGCTACGAGGAGGCCTACACCCCCTATCTCGTCCAGGCTCCGGCGCTGCAAGGCACCGGCCAGTTGCCGAAGTTCGAGGAGGATCTGTTCAAGATCGGCCGCGACGGCGAAGCTGACCTCTACCTGATCCCGACCGCCGAGGTTTCGCTGACCAACATCGTCTCCGGGCAGATCCTCGACGCCAAGCAATTGCCGCTGAAGTTCGTCGCCCATACCCCGTGCTTCCGCAGCGAGGCCGGTGCCTCCGGGCGCGATACCCGCGGCATGATCCGTCAGCATCAGTTCGACAAGGTGGAGATGGTGCAGATCGTCGATCCGGCCACTTCCTACGAGGCGCTGGAAGGCCTGACCGCCAACGCCGAGCGCGTCCTGCAACTGCTCGAGTTGCCGTATCGGGTGCTGGCGCTGTGCACCGGCGACATGGGCTTCGGTGCGACCAAGACCTACGACCTGGAAGTCTGGGTTCCCAGCCAGGACAAGTACCGCGAGATTTCCTCCTGCTCCAACTGCGGCGACTTCCAGGCCCGGCGCATGCAGGCCCGCTACCGCAATCCGGAAACCGGCAAGCCCGAGCTGGTGCACACCCTCAACGGCTCCGGCCTGGCCGTCGGTCGCACCCTGGTGGCGGTACTGGAGAACTACCAGCAGGCGGACGGCTCGATCCGTGTGCCGGAAGTCCTCAAGCCCTACATGGCTGGCATCGAGGTGATCGGCTGACATGGATTTCCTGCCGCTGTTCCACTCCTTGCAAGGGCGCCTCGCGCTGGTGGTCGGCGGCGGCGAAGTCGCCCTGCGCAAGGCGCGCCTGCTGGCCGACGCCGGCGCGCGCCTGCGCGTGGTCGCGCCGCAGATCCACATCGAACTGCGGCATCTGGTGGAGCAGGGCGGCGGCGAGCTGCTCGAACGCGACTACCAGGACGGCGACCAGCCCGGCTGCGCCCTGATCATCGCCGCCACCGACGACGAACCGCTGAACGCCGAGGTGTCGCGAGCGGCCAATGCGCGCGGGATACCGGTCAACGTGGTGGACGCGCCGGCCCTGTGCAGCGTGATCTTCCCGGCTATCGTCGACCGTTCGCCGCTGGTGGTGGCGGTCTCCAGCGGCGGCGACGCACCCGTGCTGGCGCGGCTGATCCGGGCCAAGCTGGAAACCTGGATTCCCTCGACCTACGGGCAACTGGCCGGACTCGCCAGCCGCTTCCGCCACCGGGTCAAGGAATTGCTACCCGACCTGCAGCAGCGCCGGGTGTTCTGGGAAAACCTGTTCCAGGGCGAGATCGCCGAACGTGTCCTGGCCGGCCGCCCGGCGGAAGCCGAGCGTCTCCTGGAAGAGCGCCTGGCCGGTGGCCTCGCGCACATAGCCACGGGCGAGGTATATCTGGTCGGGGCCGGGCCGGGGGATCCGGACCTGCTGACGTTCCGTGCCCTGCGCCTGATGCAGCAGGCCGACGTGGTGCTCTACGATCGCCTGGTGGCGCCTTCGATCCTCGAATTATGCCGCCGCGATGCCGAACGTCTGTACGTCGGCAAGCGCCGCGCCGAACATGCGGTGCCGCAGGATCGGATCAACCGCCTGCTGGTGGAGCTGGCCAGCCAGGGCAAACGCGTGTTGCGCCTGAAGGGCGGCGACCCATTCATCTTCGGCCGCGGCGGTGAGGAAATCGACGAACTGGCTGCCCACGGCATACCTTTCCAGGTCGTGCCGGGAATCACCGCGGCCAGCGGCTGCGCGGCCTACGCCGGGATTCCACTGACTCATCGCGATCATGCGCAATCGGTTCGTTTCGTCACCGGTCATCTGAAGGACGGCACCACCGACCTGCCGTGGCAGGACCTGGTAGCGCCTGGCCAGACCCTGGTGTTCTACATGGGCCTGGTGGGATTGCCGGTGATCTGCGAGCAACTGGTTGCCCACGGTCGCTCCGCACAGACCCCGGCGGCGCTGATCCAGCAGGGGACCACCGCCCAGCAGCGGGTATTCACCGGAACCCTGGAAAACCTGCCGCAACTGGTGGCCGAGCACGAAGTGCATGCGCCGACCCTGGTGATCGTCGGCGAAGTCGTGCAACTGCGCGACAAGCTGGCCTGGTTCGAAGGCGCCCGCGAGGACGCCTGAGCCTTCAGCCTTCTCCCCAGATGCCCTTGCCGGGAAGTCGTTCCCGGCCTGGCGCGCGCGCCAGGTCGAGACGCGGGCCCAGCGGTACTATCCCGGTCGGGTTGATGGTGCGGTGGCTGGCGTAGTAGTGCCCCTTGATATGTTCGAAGTCCACTGTCTCGCCGATGCCCGGGCGTTGGTACAGCTCGCGCAACCAGCCGGAGAGATTCGGGTAGTCTTCGATGCGCCGCAGGTTGCACTTGAAGTGTCCGTGGTACACCGCATCGAAGCGCACCAGGGTGGTGAACAGGCGGATATCGGCCTCGGTCAGGTATTCGCCGGCCAGGTAGCGGCGTTCGCCGAGCAAGCCTTCCAGGTAGTCCAGCTCCTCGAACAACTGGACGAAGGCCTCCTCGTAGGCGTCCTGGCGAGTGGCGAAGCCGGCACGGTACACGCCGTTGTTGACCGCAGGATAGATGCGTCCGTTGAGGCGTTCGATCTCCTCGCGCAGCGGCTCCGGGTAGAAGTCCAGCGCGTTGGCGCCGATGGCGTCGAAGGCGCTGTTGAAGATGCGGACGATATCGGCTGATTCGTTGTTGACGATCTTCTGCGCCCGCTTGTCCCACAGCAGCGGCACCGTGACCCGGCCGCTGTAGTGCGGGTCGTCGCGGGTGTAGCGCTGGTGCAGAAAGGCCAGGCCGTCGAGGCGATCGCCGGTGGAGCCGTGGGCGGGGTCGAAGGTCCAGCCGTTCTCGCGCATCAGCCAACTGACCACCGAAACATCCACCAGCGACTCCAGCCCCTTCAGCTTGCGCACGATCAGGGTCCGATGGGCCCAGGGGCAGGCCAGCGAGACATAGAGATGGTAGCGCCCGCCCTCGGCGGGGAACGCCGGCTCGCCCAGCCAATGGCGGCGCTGGGCGTTTTCGCGCTGGAAGCGGCCGTCTTTCTGTGTGTCATACCACTGGTCGTGCCAGCGGCCATCGATCAACTGTCCCATGAGCGGGTTCCTCCATACGTCGTTGGAGGAACAGTCTAGTGTCGGTCGATCGATAAATTTATATAAATAAAGGGCTATTCGTATCGATCAGATCGATTCGTTTCGGGTCGCCCAGTAGTGTGCGGCTTCCTTGAAGGCTTCTTCGCGATTCTTGCCAAGGGCCCGTAGCGCCAGGGCCATGCTGGAGAGCACCGCCAGGTGGCCATAGGCGTCGCCTTCGCGGCCGTCCCAGACGGCCCGAAGGAAACCCGGGTCGAGCTGTTCCGGCTTCATGTGCCGGTGCGTCGACAATGCCGGCCATTCCTCGTCCCAGGCTTCGCCCTGGTCGCAACCATACAGGTGGGCGACGACGTCCGGGTTGACTTCGATCTCGCCGCCTTCGCCCTTGATGACGATGGCCCGGTCGCCGAGCAGGCGGCTGGCCTCGCGGTGGGTTTCCTGGTAACCGGGGTGGAAGATGCTCTGCAGGATGCAATCCGCATTCAGGGGGTTGAGCAGGCGAACCAGCGAATGGATCGGCGAGCGCAGACCGAGGGTATTGCGCAGATCGATCATACGTTGCAGCACCGGCATCCAGGCGCCGAGCGGAATGAACGCCAGGTGGCCGCGCTCCAGGGCCTGTTCTACCTGCAGCCAGTCGTGGCAGAGCGGGATCTCCAGCGCCGCCAGCAACTGTTCGCTGTACAGGCGTCCGGCGGTATGCGCGCCGCCGCCGTGCATGAGGATGCGCACGCCATGGCCGGCCAGGCACTTGGCGGCCAGCAGGTACCAGGGCAGGTGGCGCTTCTTGCCGGCGTAACTGGGCCAGTCGAGGTCGACGCGCAAGGACGGGACTTGCAGGCGCTCGCGCACCGCCTCGGTGAAACCGGCCAGTTCCTCGCTGCTTTCCTCCTTGTGCCGCAGGAGCATGAGGAAGGCGCCCAGCTGGGTGTCCTCGACCCTGCCGTCGAGGATCATGCCGAGGGCCTCGCGGGCTTCCTCCCGGGTCAGGCTGCGCGCTCCGCGCTTGCCTTTGCCGAGGATGCGGACGAACTGGGCGAACGGATGTTCGGCGGGAGTCGAGAGAGTCATAGACAGTTGCTCGGTTTCGGCAGGCCGGCCAGCTTCGCGCCAAGCTTGGCCGGGGCGCCCTTGAACAGGTGGTTGAGGTGCAGGCTGTTGCCCTTGTCCGGACCCAGTCGCTGGGCGACGTACTTGATCAGCGGGCGGTTGGCCGGAGACAGCTGGAACTTCGCATAGAACTCGCGGAGCAGTTGGAGAATCTCCCAGTGCTCGGCGGTCAGGGCCAGCTCCTCGCGGGCGGCCAGGGCTTCCGCCACCGGCTCCGACCAATCGTCGAGAGCGGCGAGGTAGCCGTCCTTGTCCAGCCGGATTTCCCGGCCTTCCAGCGTAAGGAGCGTCATAGCCAACTGTTGACCTTGTCGAAGCGGGTGGCGAGTTCGACGAAGCCGGGGTAGTCCACCGCCACCAGGCGAGCGGGGACGTCCTCGATACCGCGCGCCTGGAGGTCTTCCAGCAGGGCGAACAGTTCGATTTCCGCCGGCATCAGTTCCAGAGCCTGGCAGGCGTGGCTGCCGGCCAGCAGGGCGTGCACGGCGTCGCCGCAGAGCAGCAGGCCGTCGCCGGGGTTGAGCAGGTACAGGCAACTGCCCAGGCGGCCGTCATTGAACGGCGAGCGGGACAGTACGTGGAGGGTCGTGGCCATCAGAGGGTAATCACCTGGTCGTAGCGTTGCAGCAGGTCGCGCAGGGCCTGGTCGTCGAGCACCTCGACCGCGAGGGCCAGGCGCTCTTCAGCCAGGCCACGCTCGCGCAGGCTGCGGGCCGAGACGTAGAGGTCGTCCACGCCGAACATCGGCAGGGCCTGCAGGTTGGCCTGCAGGTCCTTCTGCTGCAGGTGCGCAGGATGCTGGCCGGGAGCCAGCTGGAACGCGCCGTCGTCGAGGAACAGCATGCCGACCGGTAGATCGAAGGCGCCGCCGGCCAGGGCTATGTCCAGCGCCTCGCGGGCGCTCGGGCCGGACCAGGGCGACTGGCGGCTGATGATCAGCAGCGACTGGCTCATCGGTCGCCTCCGAAGCAGACCAGGCGGTCCGCGCTTTGCGCCGCCTCGTGCAACTGGCCGAGTCCGGACAGTTCCCATGGCGCGCCGAGGTTGGCGCCGGGACGGCCGTAGCGTTCGGCTTCCTCGGCGTTCAGCACGCCGCGGCGCAGGGCGGCGGCGATGCAGACCACGGCGTCCAGGCCGTTGCGCTCGACCAACTCGCGCCAGGCGGCGGGCAGGTCGAACTCGTCCTGGCCGCTCACGACGTTGGCCGAGGCGCTGTGCACGCCGTCCTGGTAGAAGAACAGGCGGACGATTTCGTGCCCGCCGGCCAGCGCGGCTTCGCTGAAGCGCAGCGCGCGGCGGGCGGCGGGGGAGTGGGGAGGGTCGAATAGGGCGATGGCGAATTTCATGCTGCGATACGCGAAGGATTTCTTCGAATGATAAACCAATGCCTGTGTTTTGCCGGTCCGCAAATGAAAAAGCCCGTCGCGGGGACGGGCTTTTTCGGAGGCGCTTTCTATCAGTCGTCGCCGCCGGCGATGCCGAAGATCTGCAGCAGGCTGATGAACAGGTTGTAGATCGACACGTACAGGCTGATGGTGGCCATGATGTAGTTGCGTTCGCCGCCGTGGATGATCGCGCTGGTCTGGTAGAGGATCATCGCCGAGGAGAACAGGACGAAGCCGGCGCTGATCGCCAGTTGCAGGCCGCTGATCTGGAAGAACAGCGATACCAGCACGGCGCCCAGCAGGACGAAGAAGCCGGCGGTGATGAAGCCGGACAGGAAGCTCATGTCCTTGCGGGTGGTCAGCACATAGGCGGACAGGCCGAAGAACACCAGGGCGGTCATGGCGAACGCCGAAGTGATGACGCTGCCGCCGTTGGGCAGGCCGAGGTACATGTTGAGGATCGGGCCGAGCGTGTAGCCCATGAAGCCGGTCAGGGCGAAAGTGCTGACCAGGCCCCAGGCGCTGTTGCGCAGCTTCACGGTGAGGAAGAACAGGCCGTAGAAGCCGATCAGCACCACGAACACGTTCGGATAGGGCAGGCGCATCTGCTGCGAAACGTAGGCCACCAGGCCGCTGAAGGCCAGGGTGAGTGCCAGCAGGCCGTAGGTATTGCGCAGAACGCCGCTGACTTCACGCTGTTCCGCGACGGCGGAGTTCAGCTGATATTGCTGTTCTTGCATGGTGTGGGTACTCCTTAACGGGAACGGGTCCATGACGTACTGATGGGCATGATAGCAAAGCCTCTGCCAGGGCCAATCGATAGAGTTTGACAGTGTGTTGCTATCCGGTACTATGGCGCCCCGCGATGCGGAGGTGTGGCCGAGTGGTTTAAGGCAACGGTCTTGAAAACCGTCGATGGGGAGACCTATCCTAGAGTTCGAATCTCTACACCTCCGCCATTTCATCGCTAAAAGCCCCGTGAGCCGGGGCTTTTGCATTTCTGGATCGTCTCCCTACCGCTGCGCGGAGACGTTGACCATTTCCGCAACATATCTGTCATTTCCGCAACTCTTCCTTACTTCGTTGGCTCCACGATCTCGCCGACGCGACGATAGACGGTCTCGGTGATGCGCTTGTCGGTGTGTCCAAGCAGCCTGGATGCCCGGCCCAAGTCAGCAATTTCTGAGGCTGCTTTCGGGCGGATGTCCCGGAACTGGAACTGACGGATTGCGGTGGCCAGCGTCTCGTCGAGGTCCTCAAGCGCCGCGCCGGCGGCGGCCGACCGTGCCTCGTCAAAGCGAATGCGCAGCATGGAGGATGTCATCCGGCGCCCATCGGGCGTAGTGATCAGGTACGGGCCGGCTACGCCGCGCTGGCGCCGCTGCTCGCACAGCCGCGCAACGAGTTCTCCAAGCGCCGTCGGGCTGCCGTCGACATCGAGCATGATGCGCAACTTCTTCGACGTCTTGCCCTGGGCGATCTGCAGGTGCCCATCCTGAATGTCCGCCTCCCGAATGATCAGTACGTCGCTCGGCCGCTGGGCGGTGAGATAGGCGAGGTCCATTGCGTCGCGGAGTTCCGGTGGAGCCGCGCCGTATACCGCGTTCCAGACCTCGGCCCTGGCGTAGAAGTCGCGCGGCGTCTCGCGGTTCTTGCGAACCCCCTTCACCGGGTTTTCAGTCGTGACGATCCCCCACTCCCTGGCGATGTTGAAAATGTGGGAGAAGAGGGAGAGCTCCCTGTTCGCCCGAACCTTCGCGGACCGCTTGTCCCGGTACTGTGCCAGCACTTGGGGGGTGAGCGCCTCGACCGGCGCTTCTGAAAACGCCTTTCGCAGTTGCGTCAGCGAGAGGAGGTTGTCTTTCTGGGTGCGTGGCGCTTTCCCGGGGATGATCTCTTTTTCGTACCGGTCGAACACGTCACCCCATTTGCGCAGGGTCTTCGGAGCCGGACTGGCATCCAGCCGCGCCCACTCCAGCTTTGCCAGGTCCAGGTCGGTGCCGAGCGGGATTTCCTTCCTCTTTCCATCCTCGCCGCGGCCGTCGTAGTAGTATCCAACCCACAATTTCCCTCCTTTCAGCTTCCTGGTCCGGCGAATCATCCGGGGTGGGAGATCCCTGTTCTTCGGCTGCTTCGGCCGCATTTCAACTCACCTTCGACAGATCCAGCGTCCACGGTTCCTGTACAGCGACCGTTCCGTTCGGTTTCACTCCGGCCAGCCGCAGGCGGGCATAGATCCGCCCGACGACGGGTCGCTGCGCAGCATTCAATTCGTACTTCCAGCCATGAGATGCCAGCCACTCGACCTGTTTTTTCGATGACTTGGCGCCGATCATGGCCTCCAACTCCTCCTTCGAGAGGAACTCAGATGGGGTTTCCATGGGCAATGCCTCTCCGCCCAGGCGATCGCCCGGGACCGAAATTGAGTGTTAGGATTCTCGCCCCAGCCGGGACTGGCCTCAGGAAGAGGCCGTGGTGGCTCCCGGCTGGGGACTTTGCGATATGCATGCCCGGTCGAGACGTTCGATCTCGGCCAGCGCCAGGGCGCAGGCCTTTACCAGGTCGCGTCGTGCGGTACTCGGCTTCCACCACTGTTCATCCCAGGGCCATGCCAGCGACACCAGCAGGGCGGCGGTTCCATCGTTCGGAGCGCTGGAGCCGGCCAGGGCGTAGCAGGCGGCGGCGCGGGCCATCTGTCCATCGGCGTGCTCGTCGTCGTGCTCCGGCGTCCAGCCCTCGGCCTCCACTTGCCGGCGGCGCTCTGCCTGCACGTCGAGCCAGGCCTGCGGCACTTCTTTGCCGGGCGCGGCGGCGAGCAGAGCCATTAGTGCTTCAGCATCTTTTGCGTAGTTGTGGGCGTCGAGAATTCGAACCAGCCGCTCCAACTGCTCTCGCGCTACCGGCACGCTGTGCTGAGCCTGGGCGGGCGGCTTCCGGTACAGCTCGACCACGCTCCCGCCGTGGTCGGCGACCTGTGTCAGGGCATCGCCCAGCGTGTTGTGAAGGCCCGAGTGGTCGGTATCGTCGCAGTCGGCGAAGTAGTAGAACGGCTCCTGCTTCTCCAGATCGGCCAGCTTCGCCTCCACCTCCGCGACCCTGGCCAGGGCGGCGTCGCGCTCTGCCATGCGGCCCGAAACCAGACCATCAAGACGAGCAATTTCCGCTTCCCGTTCCCGGATTTCGTTCTGCAAGGCTCGGTAGGTTTCCTGGCCGGAATCCATGTAATCGTTCTTGTGCTGGCGGAGCTGGGCTATCACCGCCCGCAGTTCCCCGACGATGCACTCATGCTGGGCGATGGTCATAAGCGGCCGGCGTTCGACGGTGTAGGAGCGTTCGAACTCCTCGCCTTTTCCTGGGTGCCAGAGACTCCAGCCAGTTTGCGGTCCTGCGGTGACGCGGTATTGCCACGCCACAACCTCCGGCCGCTCCGCCTCTGCCTGCTCAGGCCTGAGAGCTTCATCGGGAGCTTCGTTGAACGCTTCCGCATGCGGGGCTAGGTTGAGCGGGTCGAGGTCCGACGCCGGGGAGGGTTGCGCCAGGGCGGCGTGATCAGGTGCAATTCGAGCGTGCGTGACCATCCAATCAAACACGTCCTTCATGTCATTCAGCGATACGCCAATGAACTTGCCGTCCTTCGTGCACAGGTCAAGCAGCCTCTCGCCACCCTTCATGAGCATCAGGAAATTTGGATTGAGTATGTTGGGTAGAACGGTGTTGTTCAGGTGATCATTCCAATCGCGCAGGCGCTCGATCTCGTCAGCGGCCTCCTCCTGGTGGCCAGGAAGTGCCTCACCTTTACGCAAAAGACCGATCAAATGTCGGTCATACTCTTTTGAGACTGGCGATGGAACCTCCTGTGCGCCCTTTGCCTGGAAGTCGCGCTCATCCCCGCCTGCCTGCTCTACCGCAGGATGTGCCGGGCAGGGATGGCGGAGGGAGCCATCGCCGGAAGGGCAGGTGCAAATCTTTGATTCGGTCATGGGAGCTTTCTCCAGGTCTCGCTATCGAGGTCAGAAACGGTTATCAGTCGGCGCCGGCGCTCGATGTTTTCGAGTTGCAGGACATTGCCCAGGCTGTCGATGACGACCCAGTGAATGCCGGTGGGAATGTGCAGGTAGCGTGCTGGCGCGGGGGAGCAGAGGGCGTTTATGCGGCGGACTGCGGGGCTTTCGTCGAATGGCATGGCTCATCCTCCGGGTAGACCCGAACGCCATCGGCGCCCTGGGACTGGTTGATCGCCATCTGCTTAACCGCTCTCGCGATGCGCAGAATGTCGTCCGATGTCATAAGCTGGCTTTCTTCAGGCCAGCCGGTGACCGTCACACCGCAAGGGCGGTGATTCGCTGTTAGCTGGTGCATGGGGTTATTCCTGTTCGGAGAGAGAGTCGCGGCGCTAACGATGCCCGAACCTGATGCCGTGCTCGGCGGCGATCTTGCGGACAGTAGCGCGGTCGAGGTCCATTGCGTCTGCGGTGGCGGAGATAGTCATCCCCTTGTCTGCGCAGTAACGGACTGTTTGCGATAGCAGCCTGCGATTCTCTCGGCGGTTGCGTTCGAATGCGGAGTGTGCGGCGTCGGTCTGACCCGGCTTAGCTTTTCGTGCCGGTCTGCTGTTCGGCTTGGCGTCCCTGTCTCCCGACATGCCGATTGGGATGGATGCGATCTTTCCGCCGCCCGCCAGGAACGCATCTACCTGGCTGGCTATTTCGTCTCGATGCACATCTACAGGATGACGGCTGAAGTCGATCTGGCTCATGCCGCCTTCTCCCGAAGCTTTGCCTCGTACTCGTCGACCAGCAGCTTGAACTGCCACAGGTCTTCCTCCAGAGCTTCGATGTAGTCGTCGTCGCGCTTGAACTCTCGCCACCAGAGTTGACGGCCTACAGGCTCTAGAGCAGGACAGTACATGCCGACGTGCCAGAACTTGCGCCCCGTTATCCACATGCATCCTTGAACCTGATCCATGATCCCGCTGGCGTCGTTGTCGATGTGGAAGGCACGAAGCTTCTCCGGGGCGAGGAAGCACTTGTACTCGCTACCACCGTCCTCACCAATCAGTCCATCAGCGCTGGCACCGAAACAGCCATCGTCGGTAGTCACAAAGCCGGCGCGCTGGATCATCAGGGCGGTCTGGATTTCGTGCTCCATCCTGGCCATGGGTTCCAATTCGTGGCCGCGCTTCATCTGCCAGGTTTCAAAGCCGCCATCCAAGGGCTCGCCGCTAATGCGCTCGACGGCGAGCTTGAAGGCATAGTCCAAGGCCGCCGATGTGGGCTGGCCCTTATTCGGTCCGGATTTCAGCTTTGCCCGGGCATCGCCGAACATGCTGGCGGTTATGACCCCGGCCCTCGCTGCATGCCAGCGCTCTGAGCCCTGATCACATTCGATGAGGATCATTTCGTGTCCTCCAACTCTGCTTTGCGGGCAGTGACTGCGGCGCGGAGTTCATCGGCGCCGGCCACATCCTTCGCTGCCTGCAGGGTCTTGAGGCCCGATTGCCATACGGCTTGGAGTTCGGCGCTGCTCGGTGCGGCCTTTGCCTTCGCAATCAGGTCGTCCAGCACCGCGTTGCGGAAGCTGTCGTCGCCAGCAGCATTGCCGTCGTCGTCTTCCTCGCCGATGGCGACGTTGAAGATCATCTTCAGCAGGTAGCGCATGCCGTAGGAGGTGCCGGAGCCGAAGGCGTGCGTCTTGGTCATCACGTCGCCGCCCTTTGCACCTTTGCCGTCAGAAGGGACGTGCGCACGGTACTGGCGGGTATGGCCTGCCCGGTGGCTCACGAAGCAGATCATGCCGACCATGCCTTCAGGAGCATCCTCGGTGCCGAAGGAAAGTGAGAAGCCTTCGGCGGTGTAGATGGGTCGCAGTACCTTATCCAGCTTGCCGTAGGTGGCGTAGGAGCTGCGCGTCTGGTTGTTCGTTGCGTCGGCAGCTACGCGCCCCATGTTTGCCTGTACGCGGGACAGTGCGTCATTGAACTCGATCTCTGCGGCCTTGGCGTCCATCCGCTCCTTCATGGCCAGCAGGCGTTCCATCTTCTCGATGTCGCACGCAGGGTCAGCAGCGGCACGCTGGATAACCTGCAAGATGGTGGCAGACTCTCCTGCCTGAACGATTGGCGCCGACTCTTGGCGTTTGGCGATCTGGTTCATGTCGACCTCATTAGGAAGTTAAATATGAATTTGCGTATCTAGTCCGCAGTGCACGAGCTACGATGGGGTTTTTCTCAATCGAGGCGTACTCGCATGCCAGCTCATTCTTTCTAGCCTTCCATGCTGAGTGAGCTTCGTGTTCACTGTCGAAGTAACCGAGATTTTCAGTCTTCCCGCTGAATGGGTTTTTGCAGCGCGCATGGAATTTTTTTCGCCACTTATTCCAGCAAACACCTACCGCCCAGGGTCCTCGGCTTGATTTGTTTTCGGTCAGAAATGAGTTGACTTCGGAAGGCAGAAACACACATGTGTCTGGCCCATATATCTTGTTTCCAGGGACAAGAAGATCTTTATCTAGCTGCTTCCCTGCGTAGTCCTGCGTCATCATCCATGACCGGAACCCTGAGAAAACTTTCCATTCGGGAACAACCTCACAGCCCGCGTATGTCGGACATCTCTTCTGGAACTCCCTGCTGTAGCAGCGCTCGATAACATGCTTCCATGTCGAATAAATCGGGCAAACCCACACCTGTTTTTTTCGACCAGAGACCGTTTCATTTATCGTTACTGTGTAATCGGCGTCGTTTATTCCTACTCCGCTAACCAGAACAGATCTGTTGTTCATTCGCGACCTCAATAATAAATGTGGACGCCAGGAATTTTCCGTTGGGCTATCAATGTGACCGCCCGTCTCGCGGATGACTCATCCATGCCACCAGCGACGAACGCCGCCAGCGCCTCGTTGTTGATAGCTTTTTTGTGCGCCTTGTCGGCTTCGCGTGCAGCAGCCTCGCGTTCGATGCGGGCCCGCTCGTCGGCCTGGCGCTGACGCTCTTGCGCTGCGGCTTCTTCAGCACGTCGTTGCGCATCACGCTCTGCCTGTTCGGCGCGCTGTTGGGCTTCTAGCTTTTCGCGCTCCGCTTGCTGAGCTTGTAGCTTCAGCTCTAATTCGCGACGCTCGGCTGCTGCCTGTGCTTCGGCTTCACGGCGTACTGCGGCGTCGCGTTCTGCCTGGGCCTTGGCCTCTTCCTGACGCCGTGCCTGCTCTGCTGCTTGGCGGGCAATGCGCTCCTCGCGCTCTTTCTGCTCGCGTGCTGCTGCTTCGGCGCGCAGACGTGCGAGTTCGGCCTGCTCCGCTTCGTGCCTCTCGCGGGAGGCAAGGTGGCCCGACAAGGCTTCCAGCGCATTGGCTTTTGCCCGTAATGCTTCGGCCTCAAACTCCTGCCATGGATCCCCGATCTTGACGGCCTGTACTTCGGCGATTGCGGCACGGATTTGTGCGCTGTCTGAGTAACGATGCTCGTCAGGACGCGAGCGGAACCATTCGATTCCCGCCTTGTGCTTGGAAACCCGCGCTTCCTCAGCTTCTTCCCACTCCGTCAGCGGCTTTCGCACTTCGGCCTGCCAGGAATCCAACAGATCGCGCATCCGCTTACGCTCGGCATCGATCTTCTTCGGAACCTCCTTCAGCTCAGCGACCAATTCCTTGCCCACGTTGTCCAGCGCCGTCTTGGAGCGGGCTACCTTGTAGGCGATGGAAGCGATTGCCTCTCGGCCCTTGCGAGTGGTCACATCCGGCACGAAGCCGTCGATCTCTTCGCGAATCTTGGCCAGGAACGGGTCAAGGCCATTGGCGGCCGAGTAGACTTGGAGGGCGGTTTCTTTGGCCGGCACTTCGACCAGTTGGGTTTCTGCGGACATGATTTCTCCGATCCGCCCGAGGGCAGAGATTGAAAGGGAAGGGGAAAGGCGCTTACGGCGCCACTCGGCAGCGTCACCCCTGCGGGATGAATAGCATTGCGCTAGAAGCCGCTGCTGCGGGTGTTTTCTTCATGCCGCCCACCGCCCGCTGGGGAAGCCGCAGTTATCCGGATTACCGGCCTGCTGCGGACAGGTGCGTAGATTCTGCGGTGATGATCCCGCCCCAGATCGGGCCGGCTGCGAGAATGAACAGGTACAGCAGGCCGCCGAAGAGGCTGCCTAGCCAGATTGCTGTGCGTCTGGTGTTCATAGCCCTGCCACCTCAACAAACGCCACGGCGAACATGAACACGCTGCCCACAAAAAAGCCGCCGAAGATCAGGACTTGGGCGGCCTTGGTCAGGTCTATGGTGATGGTCATGGCGTGCGCTCCATGGCGGCGTCGATGTAGGGTCGCACGTCTCCTTGCGACGGATCTTCTTCCGCCCCCTTCTTTGAGAGCCAGTCAAGGCGCTTCGTATCAGCCTCAGCAGCGCGCAGGCGGGCGATCAGAGCCTCTACGTTAGAGGGGATTGCGTAGCTCTGAGGAAGAGGGAATTGGCAGCGATCATGGCGTGTTGCTTGGCACTTAGGACAGTCACCGCCGCGAAGCCATACACCGCCTTCGCACTGGCCGGACATGATTTGAGCTTGAGCCAAAATGTCGCGCTCGATCTCCGCCAACTGCTCATCACTGATAGGGGTTTTCATTTCCCTTCCTCCTGGCGTCGGTAGCCGGCGTCAAATAGCGCGTAAAGCGTAGGGTACTGATATGGAACTCCTTGAATTGACATAGCCATATCACCGACTGCCTTCTCCCGCTCCTCGGCGGCGATCTGCTCAGTGGTTCGGAGCGGGCGGAAAGCAGGAAGAGATCCGAATTTCAAAACGGCATATGACCCGTACTGCCCCTTTCTTTTGCCTTCGCACCAACGGAATACGACACGGCCCTCGTCGTGAGCGAGTATCTTGGCTCGAAAGTACGCAATATCGGCGCCGTCCCAGATGGCCTCGGCCTCAATGCCAATCGGAGGAAAGCCTTGGCCGTCCCATGAGGTAGGCACAAGCCGCGGAACGGAATCTTCAATGAGGGACTTGCCTTCTTCTGGGTTGCAATACCTCATCCAAAAGGGAGGGCAGAAGTACATCGGTATCTCGCCATCCTTCAGCCACGGGTAGGCGAGTTTTTGGTTGTAGTGCGTCGCACCCTCTGGTGCCTTGTTCCAGTCAATGCTCATCAGTTTTCGCGGGAAACCCCGTACTTCTAGTGCGGGGTAGGGATAGCACGGCGCTCGCAGAGCGCCCCTGTTCCCGCCTCCTCCGTTTCGTCGTGACTACCTTTACATTAACGATGGTAAAATGTGACGCATGGCTAACCGTGCGTACAAATACCGTTTCTATCCGACTTCTGAGCAGGCGCAATTGCTAGCTCAGACGTTCGGCTGTACGCGCTTCGTCTACAACTATGTCCTACGCTGGCGAACCGATGCGTTCTTCCAGCGGCAGGAGAAGGTCGGGTATCTGGAGGCCAACGCGGCACTCACCAGGCTCAAGCGCTCCGGCGAGTTTCCGTGGCTGAACGAGGTCTCCTGCGTCCCCTTGCAGCAGTGCCTTCGCCACCAGCAGTCCGCCTTCAAAAACTTCTTTGCAGGCCGCACGAAGTACCCTGCGTACAAAAGCAAGAAGCATCGGCAGTCCGCTGAGTTCACCCGGTCGGCGTTCAGCTACCGGGACGGCAAGCTGTACCTGGCCAAGTCCAGGACTCCTCTTGATATACGCTGGAGCAGACCGCTTCCGAGCGAGCCTTCCACCGTCACCGTTTCGAGGGACTCCGCAGGCCGCTACTATGTGTCTTGCCTCTGCGAGTTCGAGTTCGAGGCTCTGCCCGTCACGCCGAAGATGATCGGTATCGACCTGGGCCTGAAAGACCTGTTCGTCACCAGCGATGGCGAACGGATCGGCAATCCCCGCCATACCGCGAAATACGCAGCTCGCCTAGCTAAGGCGCAGCGTAGGCTTAGCAAGAAGAAGCTCGGCTCGAAGAACCGCTCCAAGGCCCGGCTGAAAGTGGCCCGTATTCACGCAAAAATCTCCGACTGCCGCATGGACCGCTTGCACAAGCTGTCCCGCAGACTGATTAACGAGAACCAAGTGGTCTGCGTCGAATCCCTAGCCGTAAAGAACATGATCCGCAATCCGAGACTGAGTAAATCCATTGCCGATGTCGGCTGGGGAGAGTTTGCGCGACAATTGGAGTACAAAGGTGAATGGGCTGGCCGACAGGTCGTCGCCATCGACCGCTGGTATCCCAGTTCGAAGCGCTGTTCCTGCTGCGGCCATACCCTTGTGCGCTTACCCTTGGATATCCGTAGCTGGACATGCCAGGAATGCGGCACCGAACATGACCGCGACGTGAACGCAGCGATCAACATTAGAGCCGCCGGGCTGGCGGTGTTAGCCCTTGGAGAGAATGTAAGCGGCATCGGTCAAGTACCGCTGTCCAGTTCTCTGTGAATTGGGAATCCCCTTCCTTCAGGGAGGGGAGCAGTCAAACTCGTCTCTCCCTAACCAGCTTCTCGGCGTTCTCGATCAGCGTTGCTTCGAATGCGCGGAACCAGATGCGTTGGGCCAGTTCCAGGTCGCCTCGGCGGACGGCTAGGAGTAGCTGAGTCATCGGGCACTCTTTGCTGTCGACTTCCGCTAGCCACTCCGGGACGAATCCGGCGAATCCGTAGACCGTAAACTCAGGGCCGATAAAGGGCCTTTCTTTCCGATCATGGAACGGCACGCAATCACCGTCCTCGCAGTTCAGAAGCTTGCCGACTTGCTCAGTGACATACTCGCGGTCGCCGTTATCGTCGGGCGGTAGCGCGTTGTCCCAGCGTTCCTGGGCGTATTTCAATGCGGTGTTCATGCGGCTACCCTCCTGTTTTCCTGCGGAATCCGGCAGGCTAGATCTAGGTCTTCGGCAGCTTGATAGAACTCATCGAATGCCAGACCATCCGGGTAGTCGTATGGGCCTGCCGTTTCCCATACCAGTTGTATGAGGCTGTCACAGGCCAAGCACGTCTTGGCGCTGTAGAAGTCACCTTCGTTCTGGCCGGCGACCTTCACGTATCGCTCACCTGCATTCACAATGCGGTAGCAGCATTCGCACAGGTGTCGGCGGCGAGCCTTGCGCGTTTCCTTTGTTTGGAATGACATGATGTTCACCTCGCGTTCGCGTGCATGCGGCGGATTGCGGTCATGGAATGGTCCTCTTGAGCGCTACGGTAAGCAGCCGGTAGTAGCGCGCGAAGCGCTCGGGGTTGGCCTCTTCAAGCCGCCAGCCAGGATCGCCGCAGCCGCAGGAGCAGCCGCGCTCAATAGGGAAGTGCTTATTGATGATCGCCCTGGCCTCGGCGTTGATAGCCGCGCGTTTCGTGATGAAACTTTTCCGAGCAGTAGGGGCGAAATAGATCGTCGCCGCTTTGGTTTGAATGCTCATCTCTCTGACCTCTTTGCCGCGCGTATGCGGCAGCGTTCCGAATCGCTCCCGTCATACAGGCGAAAAAATGCCCGGACTTGCCGGGCTAATGAGGGGTAGGGTGGGGATGGCCGGCGCTACCCGGCATCTGGCTTTACGGCATATTCGGCACGTTCGCTGCGCAGTTTCTCTCTGCGTCGGATTCGGTGGCGCCACCTATAGCTACTAGGCTAGAGAAGCATCCAGAAGCTGCCGCGCTGCTCGCTTGAGCATCATCCCCATTGAAGGGTGGCGTCCTTGCCGGGGAGTCAGTCGTGGCGCTCGGTATATGATCCCCAAGCTGCCTCTTGTTCAAACCACTCGCCTTCGGCCAACTTCTCGGGCCAGCCGGGAGCGCCCTGGTTCTGCAGCCAGAATCTGGCAAATTGGTCCAGTTCCGCCTTGCGTCGCTCAACGTATTCGAGCGCTGTGATTTGGTCGCTCATCTCTCCTCCAATGTGTATGCGCCAGGGCGCGGTTAGGCGGTGGCCTTGGCGATTGCGGCGCGCGCTAACTTGTTCGTTGTCTCTATCGCAGGGTCGCCAAGATTGTTCCGGGTCATGTAGTCGGACTTCTCGCGCTCCATGGCTATCAGGGCCTCCAGCAGGTCCGGCGCCGCAGCGATCAGGCGGGCGTTTGCTTCCTGTTGCTCTTGCTGCTCGGTAGGTCCGCAGGCTGCGACTTCCTGAAGCAAACCGCCACCGATGCGCGCCTCGATGTATTTGGTGTAGCTCTCACGGCCATTGACGAACCAAGGCCCCGGCGTATGCTTGCTCATTCTGTCCTCCTGCCTGTCAGGCGTCTTGCGGTGGTGCGGGTAGGGGCATCCAGTGGGTGGTTTCAGGCCGTTTTACATGGCCAGGTCCATCGGCACAGGTTTCGATGTGCTGGCAAGAGTCCTCAGCCACCATCCAGAAACCGCCTTCATCCGAGCTTTCGTCAGTTTCCCAGCGGTCGAACTCGGGAGCGAAGCAGTCCCATCCCGGCCACTTTCTCCAGACCATGACTTCACCCAAGTTCTCTGGGTGCCTGTCGCTGCACTTTATCCACTCACTCATCTCTCACCTCACCAATACATAGTCAGAAACAGCACCACGAACAGCGCTGCGAACTCGCCAAGGTCTGGCATGGATTCCTCTCTTGCCGTATCAGGGCAAATGGAGCGAACGCCGGGCGCCTCCCCGGATGCGTCAGGTCTGGCTGCGCTAGCCCCTCGACTCTTTCGCTGTTCGATGGCGGCTCACTCGTCGAATTCGACGAACTCGCCCTCGGCACTCAACTGGTACCAGGTGTCCGGCTTTACGCCGTTCTCGCCGACCTTGCTGGCGCGGATATGGATGAGGCGCCCCTCGTCGTCACGATGACATAGGACGATGGCGCTACCAGCAGATGCGCGAGCGCGGCCTTCGGTGCCCAGGGATGCGGCGACGGACTCCTTGCCGCTGACCTCGGCTGCCGATTGGTAGCCGGTGTTCGACGCTGCCGAGTAGTCGCCGGTGTTCGACGCTGCCGAGTAGTCGCCGGTGTTCGACGCTGCCGAGTAGTTTCCGGTGTTCGACGCTGCCGAGTAGTTTCCGGTGTTCGACGCTGCCGAGTAGTTTCCGGTGTTCGACGCTGCCGAGCGGTAGCCGGTGTTCGACGCTGCCGAGCGGTAGCCGGTGTTCGACGCTGCCGAGTAGTTTCCGGTGTTCGACGCTGCCGAGTAGTTTCCGGTGTTCGACGCTGCCGAGTAGTTTCCGGTGTTCGACGCTGCCGAGTGGTCGCCGGTGTTCGACGCTGCCGAGTAGTCGCCGGTGTTCGACGCTGCCGAGTAGTTTCCGGTGTTCGACGCTGCCGAGCGGTAGCCGGTGTTCGACGCTGCCGAGTAGTTTCCGGTGTTCGACGCTGCCGAGTAGTTTCCGGTGTTCGACGCTGCCGAGTAGTTTCCGGTGTTCGACGCTGCCGAGTGGTCGCCGGTGTTCGACGCTGCCGAGCGGTAGCCGGTGTTCGACGCTGTTTCGCCCACCACCGTCTGCTCAACCGACTTATCTACCTTGCTCATGATCCAGTCGATGGCCCTCGAGATCATGGTCGGCATGTTTATTTCCGCCTCCACCACCAGGGTTGCGCTGGCGATCTTGCTGTCATCGTCGTGACGGCTCAGTTGTCCCGAAGCCTTCACGATGGCGAATCGGCTGTCGCCTGGGGCGTAGTAGCCGAAGACATCAAGGGGATACTCGCAGGAGTGGAAGCCCGAAGCGCATGCCTCTACCTCACCCTCGTGCTTATAGGTGCCGCCGATCTCGAACTGGTAGCCGCGGCAGGTCAGGTCCTGCTTGAATCCCTTGTAAGCGGTCACGACCTCTTCGGACGCAGCCTTGTTCTTGCTCGCCATCGCAATTCTCCGTTTTAGGTTTGCCCTGGGCTGGGCGATAGGGCGCCCGGATGGGCAAATGGGTTGGAGCTGGTGATGCCCTGCTACCGGCAGGGCGGCGGGTTAAGAGTTCAGCCACTCCTCGAAGGTCTTCACCGTCCAGCCGAGGTCGGTGGCGCAGCGGACGTAGATTTCGTAGCGGTCACGAAGGCTTTGCATGTTGGTGTCTCCTTTGGTGATGCCCCGGCGTACCGGGGCGGTGCTTACTCTGCGATTTCAATTCCAAGCGCCTCTAATACGCAGGCAGCCAGAAGAGCGATTTGATCGTTGTCTAGCTCTGACGGGTCAAAGCCCGCCGACCTCATGTGGTCGGCTATTGCTTCGATCTGCTCATATGTGAGGCTCATTACGCCAGCACCTTCAGCGGTGCTGCAAAGGCGTCGTGACCCATTTTCGTCAAGCGCTTGACCAGCTTTTTTGCCGCCTTACGATCGCGCAGTTTGCGGCTCATGCTGGTGCTGTAGCTGGCGCCCTTGTATTCGCGGATTTCGTAGCGGGTAACAGTTTTCATCGTCTTGCCCTCCAGGGCGTGTTGACTTCTTCGATGCCCCTCTTGCGAAGGGCATCTGAGAAATCGTTGATTCATGGGTTTATGCTGAGTAGAGATACCAAGGGTTTAAACCGTCCTTGTGCCTCCAGATGAATCGGTCAAGCTCATGCGAACATGGCGGTTTGAAAATGCAGATATTCCCGTCGACTTTCTCGCACCAACCGATCAGCTCGCCGGCTGGCTTGGTCATGTGCTGCTCACTGGCGAAGATGCGGCAGCCCCGCATCGGCTTGAAGAACTGGTACCTCACGCGTGCATCCGCACGGTGATGTAGCCGTTGCTGGCAACAACGTGGTCCCATCGGTTGAACCAGATGAGGTCGCCGAACTTCTTCATGGCGGCCTGGCGAACCTTCACCTCAACGTCCAGAGGCTGTTCACCGGCGTCCGGCAAGGCAAGCCATTGCAGGCTCTTGCCGTCGCTCAGGTGGGAATCGATATTGAATTGAGCCATTTCAGTCTCCTTAATAGGGTTTGCCAGCGTTGATGTATGCGCTTCCTGCTAGCTCGGTTAGAGCTACCAGCTGCCAGGAATCGATCGCTCCGCCGTAGTGCAATCCGCGCAACATCCCGACCGTTTCGTAGTACTCGATGCGCGCTCGGTGTACGTCGTTCTCCCTGCGGATGATTCGAAGAGACTGACGTAAAGCCAGTAAGGCCTTTTCATTCATCGTCTTGCCCTCCAGGGCGTGTTGACTTCTTCGATGCCCCTCTTGCGAAGGGCATCTGAGAAATCGGTGTTTCTCCCGCGTTCGCCTGCTGGGCTTCTACAACCCGCGGGTGGTGTGTCCTCACCACTGCCGATAGCAGCTCGGACTCGATGTGTTTGGCCTTGGGCTTCCCTCGCAACGCCTTCAATCGGCATACAGCGCTGGTCATGGGGTATCAGTGTTACTCCGCGCTTGAGTGCAGCCCGGCGGCCCGTTGAGTGGGGCACGTATGCGCGGATTGCCGACCCGAACATCGGCTGGGCTTAGTACTGCATTGGCTGTTTCCTCCTATTGGTGTCATCTCGGTCGCTTCTCCTTGTCGGGGTTCGTTCCCACTCCTGCGTTTGCTTCTTTGGTCTATTGGCAGGTGACTTGAGCGACGTCGCGTGCAACGCATGGGCTTGCACGGCTGGACTGTCCGGCCCAGCTCGGGCTGCGTCTTTTGCCTCTCCCAGCGTCTCGCGACGTTGGCGCAGCAGAGGGTTCCCAAATTGTCGAAAGAGCGGTCGGCTCGGTGGCCTGGCCAGCGGTGTTGCGCCTTCGCTGTATTGCTTGTGCTGTTCACAAGCCGGCTTGCATTTATAAAAGCATGCTTGTTTTTAGAATGCAAGCAATCTTGTGATGATTTTTAATACTGTATGAATGAACAGTACAAGGAGGGGCTTATGGCCAAGCAGAAGAAAGCGCAGCAACTCCAGCAGGAACTCACGGCTGCGGATCGCCTAGGACTGAGGGTATCGGCAATGATCAATGCGCCGAAGGCGCAGCTAGAACGCGCGGTGACTGTTCACCGGCTAGATACTGATACGGACGAGGCGTGGGAGGCCGTGATGGAGCTGATTGCGGAGGAGGATGGAGTTGAGCTGATTTTCAACGATGATGGCTCAGTGACCTTGCGGTGGGCGCTTAGGAACGAGGGTGAGCATCAAGCTATCTGTCCCGAGGTTGAGCCTGTGGAAGAGGGCGCGGAAGAGGATGAGACCCCATTCTGATTCCATGAAAAAGCCCGCGCTAAGCGGGCTGCGCGATCACGTTCAGGGGAGGCTAGAGCTTGGAGGCATCACTCTTGGTTTTTTCAGCGGCGGCCCGAGAGTTGGCCTCTGCGGCCGGCTTGTTGAGCACTATTGCGCCGAAGGTATTTATGTCTGTCGAGAATCGCTCAAGCGTAATGCTGACGCGCGCACCATCCCATACCAGAGTGTCGTTGGTGAAGGATGCCCCGGCCTTGGTTTTCACTGATGGTGCGGTGCGGGATGTGGGCTTTCCGTATTTCTCGGTGAAAAGCTCGGTCACTTTATCGAAATCATCGGTATTACCCGTAAGCATGAAGTATTCCACCTGGCTTTCGTTCAGCTTGGCGGAAAGGTGGTAGTTGTATCGAAGACCGATCGAGGGCTTTCCCTCAATCGTGTAAAGATTGCCATATGGTTTTTCCCGGCAAAGCTGTGTCTGCTGGAAACCAATCACGCCTGGCGCGCACTGAGGGAGCGCCATGATGCTGCTACTTTCGAAGGTCAGACCAAGGAAACTTGATGGCTCATGGGTCCATGCCTTTGCGGATGGCTTTGCGGCAAAGGCCGAACCTGATGCGAGGATAACTGCAAGGATGACTGCTGACTTCATAGGTACCTCCCTGTGAATTGAACCGCCATCCTACCACCCTGGCTCGTCGCCATCACGCGGGCGCGGACCTGCTCAGGTAGGCTCAGGATTCGGTGTCAGGCGGGAGGGGCAGCGCTGGGGCAGGGCTGTCGTCAACTCAGCGCAGAGCCGGAAGGGAAGGGCGGGAACGAAAAGCCCCGCGGGTGCGGGGCTTTGATCAATGTAGCGCTGGGCTGTAGTGCTTCTCGAAATCCGTCAGTCGTATCGTGCTGGCGATGTCTCCTAGTACGCTGATTTCTGCTTCGGCCCGCTCTTCTTGACCTCGATCATCGACGATAAACAGCAACTTAAGCGGATCTTCGCTGCGGTTAATGAGAACGGCTTTCCTAAGTCGAGCGTTCACCGACTGCGCCACAGGTCGGATTGCATCAACATAAGTATCTCCCCACAGGAAGTCGAAGGATATCTCGTTCTTCCCAATGGACACGGTAGCGTTCCTGACCAGTTGCTTCTCTGGCGCCTTGGCGCGGAGCAGCATCTCAATCTCTGACGTGAGAGAGAAGTCAGTATCGCCCTCACTGAAACGCTCGTCTTCCCAGGCGGCGATAGCCGCAAAGAGTTTGAGGATGCGGCCGCCCCATTCGGCCATATCCGATTGGAGGAACACAGCCTCAAACGATCCCGACTCGGTCAGGCTAAACCCATGCTTGATGGCTAGATTCTCTAGACCTTTCCAGTTTCGCTTATCACCGAGCTGATACCCCAGGCCGCTGAGAGCGAACATGGTGATCCCATCGTCAGTGAACTCAACCAGTTCTCCGCGGGGTATTAGGTAGAAATCCAGAGGTTTACCACCAGGGAGCACGATCGGAGTGCTGATATAGGTGGCCATGGCTCCGCCGGCCTGGACTGCCTGACAGTGCCATCCAGCTTTAGTGAAGAACGTTGAGCAGCCGAGAGTAGCCATGGATCACCCAAACAAATCATCAGTGAACGGAGCGCACAACTGACGGTGGTCATTGTCCAGGATTCTAGCGTGTCTGCGGAATCGCTCAATCCACCGATTGACGGTCGGCCCATCTAAATTGGCATGGACAATACGTGTGATCTGATCGAGCCGCGGATCGCCCAAATGGATGTGTGGTCCGAAGAAAACCACTCCATTCTCTGAATGCGAGCGCTCATGTTTGGGATAGATCTCTAGCATGAAGACCCTGCGCATCTCTCGCTGTTCTCGATACATGAGACCGTAGCTGATCCGGTCGCCCATCCTTCCAGGGCGATATTCTCCCTTGAATAGCAAACGAGGCAGAGTGACACGGCTTTCGTCCAGTAAAGCGCTGGTCGCTTCAAGCCATCCACTGTGATTTGGCCGCTCTCCCCATTCCAGCTCTTCGGAAAGGTATTTGATCTTTTTGCACCAATCCCGGCACTCATCAAGCCAAGTGGCCTTGTTCACTCCCTTGCTCCTTCGGCTATCTGACAACCGATCCCTTCAATTGCTCCATCACTCCCTTATGACCCGCCTATAGCTACAAATCCCCACCCCGCCAGATGACCTTGCCTATGATGCGGTGCCTCTGCCCATCACAGCCTTTTCGCGTTCCAGACCAGCAACACTCTGGCCTGGATGTAGGTTTCATCCACTCGAATATCCTCTGGAGGGTGGCTTGTATTGTCCGAGATCATCTTGAAGTGGTCTGACCCTTTCAACTGTAGGCGCTTGATATAGAAGAGTCCCTGCCAGGTGAACGCGTAGATACCGTCGCCGGTGAACTCGCGAATGCTGGCATCGACGATTAGCGGATCTAGGTTCTGGATGGTCGGGGCCATCGACTGTCCGTCGCCAGTGATTATCTTCAGATGTGATGGATCCTTGTACTTAACGCCAAGTTCGCGCAGATGCTGCTGGCTGACCGTGACATCGCGGAACATCTCTGGGAAATCTTGAACAACCTTTCCATTGCCCATCGCCCCCTGAACATCGTAATGAGCGATGCGAATCTCATCGCCCACCAGTGGCTTGCGGGAGAAGTCGGCGATGATCACATTGTCTGCGGCCTCCACCACGGGCTGATCATCCAGAGTGTCTAGCACTGCCTGCTCCAAGCGCTGCTGCTGATCGGGACGAAGCTTTTTGCCTTGCAACATTTGAAGGAACTTCTCTGCCGCACTGCTCGTTGCTTTTCGTCTAGGTGGCTCTCCTGAACCAGATAGAAGCCAGTCCACCGTCGTGTCATAGCCCTCGGCCAGAGCGGTCAAATTTTCATTTCTGATGTTTTCAGTGTCGCCGGCAAACCATTGCCTCACGGCCTCATAGCTGATGCCGCACGTGTTGGCGATATCTCGCTTTACCCCGCGGGGGCCGATCTCCGGCTTTCTGGCGAGTACGAGCTTGGTAATCCGGTCTGTGGTTTTCATGTTGAGAAATCTACAAGGTAGCTTGCCAAGCATGCTTGCTTTGTAATTGCAAGCATGCTTGAATTGGTGCGAGTGAACTGGAGTCGCCTATGACCAAGACCCAAGTGATCAGCCACTTCCGCGGCGTTTCGAAGGTAGCCAAAGCCCTCGGCATTACCTATGAGGCGGTGCGCCAGTGGCCAGAAGAAATTCCAAAACTCCGCCAGTACGAGATTGAGCGCATTACGAAAGGCGCCCTGAAGGTCGCTACTGAGCAGTCCGCCGCCTAACCCGATCCAATCTACCGGCCGGGAGGCCAGCCATGACCGAATTCATGCAAATCCTGATCTTTGGGACCTCGTTGGCGATGGCCTACTTCCTGGGCGCCACCTCGTCGAGGAAGAGCTCCAGTGAAATCCGGCTGATCGACAAGTGGCCAACGGCCTACATCCAGTTCGACTCAGGCATGAGCCAAGAGGATGCGCTGCGCTTCCTTGAGCTGGCCCGCGAAATGGTTCTGGCCGGGCCAGAGAAAGTGACTGCCGAGAATGCGCTGAAGGATGACGAGGAGAGCCGAGACGCTTTCTGGGCGCAGTCTCTCAAGACTGGTTTGGCCTCGTTCGAATCGCGTTCCAAGTCTTCACATAACCCTCGAGACCCCCAATGACTTCGTCCGGCAGTTGCGAGTACGCCAAGAACGATCGCATGTGCGCAATTTCGTTATCGAACCCGTCGAGAACCCTCCCGAGTTCCGCAGGTGTTAGCGAGCGTGCCATTGCCATAAGGAAGGCGTTGATACCCATCAGTTCGCCTTTCTGCGCGTTGATCGTCGCAACGATCTTGTCGATTTCATCAGTCATGCCCGGCCTCCGTGGCCTTTCCGTGTGGAAGCAGAAAGCTATCACGGATGCGCCGGACTCCACATTCGAAGCGCTGGCTTTCGCCGTTCCCTCAATTCACGGCTGACAGCGTATAGCACCGACCTCAAGGGAAGAACTAGAGCATGAAAACGCCCGTACTAGAGACCCGCAGAAAGGTAATGACCACGGTAGCCAATGCCTATCCGGGCGGTCGCGATTGCGCTGCCGCGCGGCTGGGGATTCCGCTGAAGCGCCTGGAGAACCAGATGTACGAAACGGCGGGCGTGAAGCCCCTTAGCGACGGCGACCTGTACGTCCTGGAGCAGGAGATGGGTACTTCCTATCTGCCTGACTACATCTGCGCGATGTACGGGGGAGTGTTTGTGCGGACGCCGGAAGCGGGCGATCTGGACAACGTAGACCTGCACCACCGTTCGCTGCGTACAGCGGTTAAGCGTGGCCGGGTTGATCAGATGATCGCTCTGGCCCTGGAGGACGGGGAGATCAGCGCTGACGAAGCGAAAGAGATTTTGGCCTTGGATGCCAAGCACATGGCCGCCAGGCATGAAGAGGTTCGGGCCGTGCTCGAACTGTACAGGGCGAAGTGACTATGCGCCCTCGTCTCACGAACTCTGACTACGCCGCAATGGCTAGCGCTGCTGAAGAGCTGGCGGGAATGGGTTCGAGTGAGTGGAGGCGCAGATACAACAAAGCCCTGAGCGACTACTACAGGGCTTTGTCGGTGCGCAAGCCAGTTGCAGCTGGCTTGCGCGTATAGCAATACGTGGAGACCTGAGTATGAGTTACAGAGAGAGCATTCGCAAGTCCGTGCGCTTTGAGGTGTTCAAGCGCGACAACTTCACTTGCCAGTACTGCGGCGCCAAGGCGCCTGACGTGGTCCTGCATGTCGATCACATCAACCCGGTGAGCAAGGGCGGCGACAACGAGATCATCAACCTGGTGACCGCCTGCCTGCCCTGCAATCTCGGCAAGTCGGATCGTCTGCTGTCGGACACCTCAATGCTGGATCGTCAGCGGGCCCAGTTGGAAGACCTGAACGAGCGCCGCGAGCAGCTGGAAATGATGCTGGCCTGGCGCGATGAGCTCCAGTCTTTCGGTGAAGAGACCGTACAGCTGATTGCCGATCGCATCACCGCGCGCATGGTCGGCCACTCGGTCAACGAGCACGGCAAGACGGTAATCCGCAAATGGATCAAGAAGTTCTCCGTCGAGGAGATCCTGGACGCCCTGGATATCGCCGCCGACAAGCTCAGCACTGCGCCCGATCAGGAGGAAGTGCTGGAGTGCTTCGATGCCATTCCTCGCATTTGCGTCACCCGGCGCCTTCCCGAAGCAAAGCAGAAAATGCTCTACGCCAGAGGAATCCTGCGCCGCCGGATTTATGTCAACGAAGCTCACGTCATGCCGCTGATGGCCAAGGCCATCGAGGCGGGTCTCGAGGTGGAAGAGCTGATCGAATTTGCGAAACAAGTGAAGAACTGGACCGAATTCCGGGCAGAGATGGAGGAAATCGCAAATGGCTAGGGCCCGCAACATCAAACCCGGAATCATGGCAAACGAAGACCTAGCAGAGCTAGATCCTCTCGCTCGCCTGCTGTTCATCTACCTCTGGATGTTGGCCGATCGGGAAGGGCGCCTTGAGGATCGCCCGAAACGGATCAAGGCCGAGGCACTTCCCTACGACAACGTAGACGCTGACTTGATGCTGGATGATCTGGCCAAGGCAGGGTTCATCCATCGCTATGAGGCTGCCGGGGTCAAGCTGATTCAGGTTCTTAACTTTGCCAAGCATCAGACACCTCATGTCCGTGAGCAGGCCAGTTCTCTCCCGGGCGTTGACGCAGAACACCCAAAGAGAGAACAAGGCACAACCAAGGAAGTGCCTGGTCACAACCAAGGCTGTGCTGAGCAATCGCCAAGATCGCCTGATTCTCTGATTCCGGATTCTCTGATTCCAGAGGAAGAGCATGTCGACGCTGACGCCTCGACCCATTCCGCTCCGCAGCAAGCAGCAGAGCAAGAGCCTGGCTCCGGCCAGACCGCACAGCTGTTCCAGATTGATCGCATCCCTTACGAGAAGATCCGCGACCTGTACAACCAGATCCTCGGCGGAAAGCTCAAGCGCTGCATGGGAGTGACGGAGGCTCACCGAAAGCACATCCGCGCAGCGTACAACCTCAAGCTCGATGGTGGGTTCCCAGTCCGTGACGGTGGACTGTCGTTTTGGGAAGGGCTGTTCAACGACGTTCTGGATTGCCCCTTCATGCTGGGCAACAACAACCGGGGGTGGCGCGCAGACTTCGAGTTCCTGACAACCGCCAGCAAGATCCAGCGCTTCATGGAGGGCAAGTACGATGCCGCATGAGCGTCCGCTGGTAGCGATGGAAGCTGAGCAGGGTGTGCTTGGCGCGCTGATGAAGAAACCGGAACTGTGCGAGGTTGTTGGGGCTTTCCTTTCCCCGACCGACTTCAGCCATGCCGACAACTCGGTGATCTACAGCCTGATCCTTGCCTGTCATTCGAAGGCCATCGTGCCTGATCCGCTTTCTCTGGCGGAGGCTAGGTCGGAGCTTCCAAGTGGCGCCTTTACGCTTGCATACGCCAACGATCTATGGCGCGAAGTTGCAAGCACAGCTAGCGCCGAAAACTTCGCCAGGATTGTCGTCGAGCGTGCAAAGGCTCGGGAGCTGTACGAAGCGGGCGAACGGATCATGAACATCGCCCTTCAGAGAGGGAAAATCCCGGACCAGGTGGCTGAAGCGCAGAGCATCGTTCTTGATCTCAACGCCCAGGACGACACTCCTGACGTGGTGACACTGCGCGAGGCAATGCTCCCAGTCTTCGACGAAATGGAAGTTCGCTGGAAGGGAACTCAGTCGGTCGGACTGAAGTTCAACCTGCCAGACCTCGATGCCGTTATCCAGGGATTGCGGCCCGGAAACCTGGCAATCATCGCTGGTCGGCCTGGCACGGGCAAGACGGTTCTCGGCGTGGGGATTGCTGACGAAATTGCCGTTCGCAACCGGGGCGCCGCGTTGATCTTCTCGCTGGAGATGTCTCAAGCCGAACTTGCAAAGCGCTCGCTCGCATCGCTTTCTGGTGTTTCGCAAGCGGCGATCGACTCAGGAAAAGCGCTGGAGTGCCAGGACTCTATTGCGCGCATGACTGCCGCAGTGGACCAAGTCTCCAGGGGTGATGTGCGAATTTGCGACAAGGGAGGACTGACTTTCAGTCGGATCTGCGCCATCGCCCGATTCCAGCATCGAGCAAAGCCGCTGAGCCTGATCGTCATCGACTATCTCGGGCTTATCACCTCCGATCCGAGTCACCGTCATCAGAACCGAAACCAAGAACTTGGCGCCATAAGCCGAGGGCTCAAGGCTCTCGCCAAAGAGCTTGGCATTCCAATTGTCGCGCTTGCTCAGCTCAATCGGAGCATCGAAACCCGGGCCGACGCCAAGCCAAAAATGAGCGACCTGCGCGATTCCGGCGAGATCGAACAAGACGCCGACGTGATCATCATGGCTCACCGGGACATGAGCACTGAGCGTGGACAGAACGGTATCACCGAGCTTGATGTCGTGAAGTGTCGCCACGCAAAGCCCGGCTTCTGCCTGTTGCAGTTCCAGGGCGAGTTCGCGCGCTTCGTCAGTTGCGCCCAGGACCGGGAAGAGCAGCAGGAGCAGACGGTTCGTCCGCAGCGTCCTTCCGCGCGATCAATGGTCGCCGACTTCAAGCCGCGAGGTGCCCAATGAAACGCTCCTTGACCGTAGTCGTAGGCGCCAAGCGCTTCACGATGATTCTGCTGGAGGACTGCGACCCGGTAGAGGTCGTGAAGAGCATTTGGCCTGAAGGGAGGATCGAGCAGTGACGCCCGCAAAACAGGAGTCCCTCATGCAGGGACAGACCGGCATCGCGAAGAAGGTCTATGAGTGCGTACCGATCTCTGAGCCCTGGCGTTCGTTCCAGGTGCTCACCGCGCTCCGCAACATGACCGGAAGCACGCCGGACGTTCGGATTGTCCAGGGCTGTCTGCGCGATCTGGTCGATTCCGGACTGATCCGCCGCACTGGTACTGACCACTACCAACGAATCCAAGTCGAGAAAAAGACCAAGCCTCAGGAGCCGAAGATGGGCGAGCCCGCGAAGAAGATCGAAACCCAGTCCGAGCCGAAGCGCTCCGCCTCCCCGCTGGAGATGTTGGGAGAGCTGGCAAACGAGCTCGCCGGCATGGCCGAGCACATGAAGCGCCTGTCTGATCGCATCGAGGACGTCGCGCTGGCAGTCGAGCAGGAGCGCGAATCGAGCGCCAAGTCGATGGAAAGCTATCGCCAACTCAAGGCACTGCTGAAGAGCCTGCAAGGGGAGGGCGAGTGACGTGGATATCGTAGACATCGCCAACGACTACGCCGAGCGTGAACTCGCTGACCGCCTGTACTCCCGAGTCAAGTACGTCGGCGAGAGCCTGTACGAATGTGAAGACTGCGGCGAGGAGATTCCGGTAGCGCGGCGCTCGATCGTTCCCGGGGTTCGTAAGTGCCGGGAATGCGCGGAACTGGCTGAGCGGAGGGCAAGCCGTGGCTGATCGAATCGCCGTAAACAGCGCCGCGCGCCTGTCCGAGGCGATCACCCGCCTGACCGCGATGTACCGCGAGAAAAAGTACGTCGTGGTTTCCCTTCGCCCCGGGAAGGACAGAACACTGGACCAGAACGCCCTATGGTTCGCGCTCTACCAGCGAATTGCCCAGATGACCGGAATGGATGACGTAGAGGACGCTCGCCGGTACTGCAAGCTCCATTTCGGTGTGCCGATCATGCGAGCAGCCGATGCCGATTTCCGCGATGGCTGGAACCGCCTGTTCTTGCACCTGGACTACGAAACCAAGATCCGCCTGATGGGCGCCTGCGCCATGTTCGGACCGGATGGCTTCCCCGTGACCAGGCTCTTCAACCGAGCCCAGGGCATCGCCTACACCGATGCCATCGTTGCTGAGTTCTCGGAGAAGGGTGTTTTCTTCAACGATCTGCTTAGCGAGGACGCAGCATGACGCTCCCAACTCGCCAAGCGAAGCTGCGGAAGTGCCAGAACCCTGCATGCGGCCAGGAGTTCACCCCTCGCTTCAGCAGCACGCAAAAGGTCTGCTCGCCAGCCTGCGCCCTGGCCATCAAGGACAAGCACGCCAAGCCGGCGCGGAAGGCCATCGCTGACCGCGAGCGGAGGGAGATCAAGGTTCGGAAGGAGAGGCTGAAGAGTCGGGCGGATCACCTGCGCGAGGCTCAGCAGGCGTTCAACGAGTTCATTCGCCTGCGCGACGCCGACCAGCCGTGCATCAGTTGTGGCCGCCACCACGATGGGCAGTACCACGCCGGGCATTACAGGACGGTTGCCGCCAGCCCTGAGCTGCGCTTCGAGCCGCTCAACGTGAACAAACAATGCGCCCCATGCAACAACCACAAGTCAGGCGACATCGTGAACTACCGGATCAACCTGGTGCGCAAGATCGGCGCCGAGAAAGTTGAGTGGCTGGAAGGCCATCATGAGCCACTGAAACTGACCATTGAAGAAATCAAAGCACTGAAGGCCAAGTTCCGGGCCTGGGTGCGAGAACTGAAGAGGAAGATCGCCTAATGAAAACCATCATTTCGATCGTTATCAGCCTAGCTCTGAGCTTCTCCCTGATCTCGGGAGTGGTGCAGTTGTCGCAGTTCGCCTTCTACGTGTGCGCCGCGGCTAATGTGCTGTCCTGGATTGTCGTTCTCACCGGTCAGGTCAAATACGACGTCGCAGAGAAAATTCGGAAGGGGGTATGGATCAGAATCCCGGCTTCGGTTTTCTACCTCTATGCCCTGATCTTCAGTGGTCATCCGCTTCTCGCGGCTTCTTCGTTCATGGTTCAGGCCTTCATCCTCGGCTTCGCGTTCAGCAAGCAAGCGAAACCTGCATGACGCTGGCGGAATACATCGCCCAGCAGTGGGCAATCCTTCGTGAATATGGGCTGATTAAGGGGGAAGCATGATCTACACCAGCATTCTGTCAGCGGTCGTCTCCGCCCTGGCGGCGGAAACCATCGACAACACTGCAAAGCAAGCCTGGCAGAAGCTCTACCAGCCGGGGTATGCCGACAGTGAGGGTTTAGCTGGGCTGATCAGGGGCTCGAACACTTCAGGCATCAAGCGCATCGACGCTGATTGCTGGGTGCACGCCCGGCTGCACAGCCAGCTCAAGCCGCGGCACTGGAACGCACTTGTGGCGAAGTACAGCACTCACAAGGCCAAGAAGGTCGAGTCCATCAGTGCGCTGGTGCCAGTTATCGCAAGCCACGCGCCTCAATTGTTCGTGATGAAAGCCGTAACTGCCTGGGCTATCCCGCAGTTGAAGGGAGTCGATGGGAAACGTTCCAGTGACATGATCGTCCTGCCTCAGCAGTTCTATGACATCAACTCTTGGGATTCCCAGGGGTTGAACAGGACTACCTACTGGAGGTGGAAGAAAGGTGTCGAGCGAACCCTGGATGAAATGATCAACGAGGCACTTAATGATTCTGAGAATATTCTACGAAGAGAAGGCATTTTGATTGCAGATGTGGCTTGACAGTGGCGCAACAATGCAACAAACTTTTCCCATCCTGCTGATCTTGCGCGTTTGAGGATTGGCGGCTTTGAGGCCCTGGCATCTGCCGGGGCTTTTTGTTTCGACGCAGGGTGGAGAAGTGGTAGATGGAGAAGGAGTGCACCAAGTGCGGCACCCTAAAACCATTGGCCCAATTCCCTCTCAGAGGTGAAGGTCGTCGGCATTCCCAATGCAACGCCTGTAAGGCTTTCGCTACAAAGCTGCACTACCAGAGAAATAAAGAGGCGTATGTGCGACGGGCGAAAGCCAGAAAGTCAGCACTCAAGGATGATTTTAGAAAGCTGGTTGACGACCTTAAAAGCCATCCGTGCGGCGATTGCGGCCATAGCTTCCCGCCATTCGTGATGGACTTCGATCACCGCGAAGGTGAGTTGAAGACTGATAATGTTGCGAATCTTGTTGCCAGCCCTCACAGCATGAAAAAGCTGTTAGAGGAAATAGCGAAATGCGATCTAGTCTGTGCAAACTGCCACCGAATCAGGACGCATGCGCGCCGCCACAAACCAGCACCTAGCGCATGAGTCAGCCCTTGCTACCAAATCCCTTCGGGTTGCGACTACGCGGCCGAGGATGGTCAAAGGTGGGTGCCCGGCCCTACCGCGACTAATACTCCGGGATCGCCTTGGACACGCAGGCTTTAAAGTGAAGTGGGAGCCGGTGGAACCCCGGCATTCACGCATGCGGCAGAAGAAAGCAAGGGTCACCACTGGTGATCAAGGCGAAAGTCCCGGCTACTTGCTCTGCGGGCGTGACGCCGGCTAGTCCGGCACCTATTCCGCGGCTCTAGCTCAACTGGCAGAGCGCTGTCCTTCCAAGTCAGATGTTGCGGGTTCAAGTCCCGCGAGCCGCTCCAAACTCGATTCAATGACGTGTAGCTCAGAGGTAGAGCGGTCGGCTGTTACCCGATTGGTCGATGGTTCGATCCCATCCGCGTCAGCCAATAAGCCGGTATGGCGCAACAGGGAGCGCTGCTGATTTGTAATCAGAGGGTTGCGGGTTCGACTCCTGCTGCCGGCACCACACTACAAGGCCCAGGCAATGACCTGGTGCGCGGCAAGCCCCGCCATTCAGGGCGTGGAAGGATAGCGCGGGACGCGTAGCGTCCCTATACTCGATCTGTACGGATAGACAGCATTCCCATGCAGCGCCTCCAAGCCTTCAAATACGAACTGATGCCGACCGGCGAACAGCATCGCCAGATGCGCCGCTTCGCTGGCTCCTGCCGGTTCGTTTTCAACAAGGCGCTGGCGTTGCAGAAGGAGCGCTACGAGCAAGGCGAGAAGAAGTTGGCCTATGCCGGGTTGTGCAAGAAGCTCACGGCGTGGCGCAATGGGCCTGAAACGCCGTGGCTAAAGGATGCGCCCGTGCATCCGCTGCAACAGACGCTCAAGGATCTGGAACGGGCCTATAGCAACTTCTTCGCCAAGCGGGCCGACTTGCCGTGCTTCAAGAAGAAAGGCCAGCGCGACAGCTTCCGCTATCCCGACCCAAAGCAGATCAAGCTCGACCAAGCCAACAGCCGGATATTTCTGCCCAAACTCGGCTGGCTGCGTTATCGCAACAGCCGGGACGTGCTGGGAGAGTTGCGCAACGTCACGGTCAGCCTGAGCGGCGGCAAATGGTTCGTGTCTATCCAGACGGCCCGCGAGATCGAGCAGCCCGTACCGCAGGCTACTAGCAGTGTCGGGATCGACATGGGTATAGCCCGTTTCGCCACACTCTCGGACGGCACGTTCTACACTCCACTCAACAGCTTCAAGCGGCATGAGACCGCATTGCGCAAGGCGCAACAGTCGATGAGCCGCAAAACCAAATTCAGTAACAACTGGAAGAAGGCCAAGACCCGCGTCCAGAAAGTCCATTCCCGCATCGGCAATGCCCGCCGCGACTACCTGCACAAGACCACGACCACGATCAGCCAAAACCACGCGATGGTGTGTATCGAGGATTTACAGGTGCGGAACATGTCCAAGTCGGCGGCAGGCACAGCAGAGGCACCGGGAAGAAACGTTCGGGTCAAGTCTGGCCTGAACAAAGCCATCCTCGATCAAGGCTGGTTCGAGTTCCGCCGCCAACTGGATTATAAGCTGGCGTGGAACGGCGGATACCTCATCGCTGTGCCGCCGCAGAACACCAGTCGCACTTGCCCATGTTGCGGCCATGTGTCGGCGAATAATCGCCAGACGCA
Source organism: Pseudomonas sp. YA1 (assembly GCF_058680555.1). Taxonomy (NCBI): domain Bacteria; kingdom Pseudomonadati; phylum Pseudomonadota; class Gammaproteobacteria; order Pseudomonadales; family Pseudomonadaceae; genus Pseudomonas; species Pseudomonas sp. YA1. The sequence continues at coordinate 165,866 of NZ_JBZWBG010000013.1, read as the reverse complement.
GGCCCGGTTCGAGTGTGTGGAATGCGGTTTCGAGGAAAATGCCGACGTGGTGGGCGCGATCAATATTCTAAGGGCGGGGCACGCCCGGTTCGCCTGTGAAGTGAGTGGTGAGGTAATGCCGCCAGCAGCAGGAACCCGCCGAAGTGAGTTAGTCCATCCGGGCTGAACACGGTAGGAATCCCCTCACTTTAGGGAGGGGAGGATGTCAACTGGGCTTTTCTGCATCTGGAGTACGTGAATATGGCCGAGCCGAGTGGTGCGGTAGCAGTCGCCGGCCTGGTCGGTATTGGTGCGTCTGCATTGATCCCTGGCATTGATGCCAATGCGGTGATCGGTGCTTTTGCTGGGGCTATCTTCTTCGTGGTGTATGCCAAGGACATCTCGGCCTGGGCTCGCCTTGGTTACTTCGCTGCGTCCTGGATCGTTGGCTACTACGTCGCCGGCGAAGTCATTGGGCGGGAGTGGGCAAGAACATCGGGCCTGGTTGCCTTTGGTGGGGCATTGTTCTGCGTCGCAGTGGGCACCAGCTTGCTGGAGTGGGTGCAGGGGGGGAAGACGCCTGGTTGGCTCCGCTTCATAGCGGACCGCTTTGGAGGTCGTAATGGTTGACCCTTGGACTCTGGTAGCCGCGATGATTTGCGGCGCCATCTGCATGCGGCTGGCGACATACCGCCGGCAAGGCGCGAGGTATCGCCGGGGAGTGTCTTGGCTCGCATACCTGCTGTGCGTTGGCAGCGGGTGTTTTGCCCTGAGCGTGATGCTTGATGCACTCCACGGCTACAGACTGAATCCTGTCTCCCCCTGGCTGACCCTGGTGCTGGCGATCCTGCTCGGCCTTGTGTGTCGTGCACGGGGGAACCTGGCCCACATTCTGAGAGTGTATTGATGACCAAGTGCACCTTTTGCAACAAGACACGCGAATGGGCGAAGAAGTGGGCTCGTGTCGCGGTAGAGCGCGCGGCCTCTGCTATGACCGCCAAGCCGAAGCGTCCTGGAGCAAGCGATGACTGAAGCCGAGGAAGAGGTTCGGGTCATCCTGCGCGATCTCCTCGTTGAGCAGCGCTTGACTAACCAGTTGCTGAACCTGCTGATCCAGGCTCTGGCCGAAGATGGCGAGGATCCTGACGCCATGCCAACCAGCTATCTGGATGGAACACCGATCCAAGGGCATCAGCCGGTACGCAGTAATAGCCTTTTGGCAACGCCGCCAGGGGAACGATGATGTCGACGTTTATGGGCTCCGCTAGGGAAACCCAGATAGCTGCTGTTCGAGTCCGTCGCGGATGGTTCGGCAAGCTGGTTGTCCAGGTTCGCTACAAGATAGAGCGCCCCGAAAGCCCACTCCCTGGCCGGGAGCTGATCTACCACGTATGCGGGCTCTCCCCATGGCGAGACGCTAACGCAAATGATCTCGCAGAGTCCCTGCTGGTCGCGAAGCTCATCGGTATGTCTGATGAAGGAAAGCCCACATGAAGAGTCACCCGATCCCTGCAGGAGTCGAGGTCAACCCCAATCGGCCCTGGACGCCTGATGATATTGCTGGGTACAGCGGCGAGGTAGTGAGTGCCATGAAGGTTCTCGAGCCTCTGCTGCGCTCCGGACTGCTGGCGCTCCATCCTGATGAATGGCAAGGCGGAAAGCTCTCGTTCCTCAGACCGGCACAAGCTAGGCGGCAAGGCTGGAATCCTCCGGATCAGGCGGCCTGCAATCAGGTATCCGGAAGTGCCTGACCTCCCTCAGCGTCACACCAAGCCCAAGGCCAAGGGAGTGACCAAGCACGAGGTAGAGGACAAGGCATGGGGGAATGGGCGTGGTGGCAGGCCGTGGCGCCGCAAGCGTGAGCGCATCCTCAAGCGGGATGGCTACATGTGCCAGTGTGCAGAGTGCAAGGGAGTGAAGAGGATCGCCACAGAGGTGGACCACATCATCCCGCTGAGCCAAGGCGGCACTGATGATGACTCGAACCTGATGGCTATTGCTGGATACCCCTGCCATGCGAGGAAGACGGCAAGGGAGTCGGCGGCATCTAGGGGATAGTCGGGTTTTCGCAGCACGAGAACACGACGATTCTAGATATTTACGAATAATGGTAGTGGTTTTCACTGTATGCGTGCGGTTTGACCGAAAAATCGAGTTAAATGAGAAAAAGTCTCATTTATAGGGGTGGGGCGGGTCAAAACCTTAGAACCTTTCGTTAGGACACCGCGCCACCAAAGCACTTTCCATTTCCACAGAATTTAGGTTTCAAGATGGCACGACACAAACAGCCAGATGTCGTCGCCAAGTTCAAAGGCGCCGACAAGAAAAACCCCCAGCGCTACCGGCAGGAGCCGGCAAAGGGAGAGGGGGAGGTCGGCGAAGCGCCCATCCATCTGCAAGGACCAGCTCGCCTCGCATGGAAAGAGTTGTGCGCTCAGTCGATCAAGGGCGTTCTGACGGGATCGGACCGGATCATCCTCGAGGTCACCGCGAACCTACTTGCTGAATACCGCGCCAATCCGACTGAGTTCGCGGTTGGCAAGTACACCCACCTAATCGGAAACCTGGCCCGGCTTGGACTAACGCCGTCCGACCGCCAGAAGTTCGGCCTGGAAAAGCCGAAGGAGAAGGACGAGTTCGAGGATTTCTGAGATGACCCCCAGCGACATTGCGCGACAGTACGCTAGCGATGTCGTTGGAGGGGAGGTCGTTGCGTGCCGGTATGTGAAACTTGCATGCCAGCGTTTCCTGAATGACTTGGACCGGCAGGGCGATGACGATTGGCCATACGTTTTCGATGAGGCCAAGGCAGATCGTGCTGTCAAGTTCATGCAGCTCATGCCTCACACCAAAGGCAAATGGAGCGCTTCGAAGTCGAAGCTAGTGTTCGAGCCTTGGCAGGTATTCATCGAGGCCAACATCTTCGGCTGGGTGAAGAAGGACACCGGCAAGCGCAGGTTCCGCGAGGCCTACGAAGAGATTCCCAGGAAGAACGGGAAGTCGGCCCGTCTTGCCGCACGAGGCATTTACCTATTCGCCGCAGATGGCGAGTCGGGAGCCGAGGTCTACTCCGGCGCCACCACCGAGAAGCAGGCCTTCGAGGTTTTCCGTCCAGCGTGGATGATGGCGCACAAGCTGGAGAACCTGCGTAACCGATTCGGTATCGAGCTTTCTGGCAACCAGAAGAACCCTGGCCCCATGTTCGTCATGGAGGACATGTCGAAGTTCGAGACGGTGATCGGCAACCCAGGGGACGGTGCAAGTCCCCATGCGGCCCTGGTGGACGAGTACCACGAACACGACACGGATGCCCTGGTTGACACCATGCAGACCGGCATGGGGGCACGAGAACAGCCATTGCTGTCGATCATCACGACGGCGGGATCGAATCTCGGCGGACCCTGCTACGAGAAGCGACGGGACGTGATCCGCATTCTCGAGGGTCAGACGATCGATGAGACGATTTTCGGGATCATCTACACGATCGACGAGGATGACCCGTGGGATGACCCGGCCAGCCTGATCAAGGCCAATCCGAATTACGGAGTGTCGGTATTCCCTGACTTCCTCCTGGCCCAGCTCCAGCAGGCCAAGCGTTCGGCGTCGAAGCAGAACGCCTTCCGCACCAAGCACCTGAACCAGTGGGTGGGAGCTAGGACGGTCTGGATGAACATGCTGGCCTGGCAGCGGCAGAAGCGCGACTTCACGATTGCGGACATGGCCGGCTGCCGCTGCTGGATGGCTTTGGACCTGGCGAGTAAGAAAGACGTGGCCGCCCTGGTAATGCTGTTCGAGAAAGCTGGTCAGTTCTACTGCATCCCGCGGTTCTATGCCCCTGAAGCTGCTGCCGAGGAAAACGAGAAGTATCAGAACTTCGCACTTGAAGGTCACCTGATCCTGACGCCCGGGAGCATGACGGACTACGCCTTTATCGAGGCAGACATCCTTGACCTGGCAAAACAGATCGACCTGCAGGATGCCGCCTTCGACGACTGGCAGGCCAACTACCTGATTACACGCCTCTCGAACACCTCAATCCCGGTCGTGGACTTCAACCAGACGGTCAAGAACATGAGCGACCCGATGAAGGAGGTGGAGGCGAGGGTGATAGCGCGGACGCTCTGGCATGACGGAAACCCAGTCATGACCTGGATGATGGGAAATGTGGCGGCAAAGATCGATGCCAAGGAAAACATCTACCCACGCAAGGAAAACGACAACGACCCCAACTGCAAGATCGACGGTCCAGTGACCTTGATCATGGCTATGGGGCGCGCCCTGGTTGCCGGCGTTGATGACGGCGACGACTTCATGAACGCCATACGGAACCCGATCATCGCATGAACATCGCTACTGGCCTCTACCTCTTCTTTGGCGTCCTTGGTCTGGCTCTTTTCGTAGCCGGAACCTTCGTGCTGCTGGGGCTCGGCTGGGCGCTCATTTCCGGTGCGGCGTCGGCGTTCGCCATAGCGGCGTTCATTCGCAAGGGGCTGACCAGTGAGTAAGAGTCTCGGAAAAGTCCTGAGCAGTGCTACGTCTGCGCCCAGGTCTTCATTGTTCGGTTGGAAGGATAAGACCATCCGCCTGACAGATGGCGCGTTCTGGTCGCAGTTCCTGGGGCGAGAGTCGTCTAGCGGGAAAAAGGTCACTGTCGACAAGGCAATGAAGCTGTCTGCGGTATGGGCTTGCGTTCGCTTGATCTCTACTTCTGTCGCCGGTCTTCCGCTGGGAGTGTACGAGCGGAAAGCGGACGGGAGCAGAGTCGATGCTCGGTCGTTCCCGCTCTACGATGTTGTTCACAACAGCCCCAATGACGACATGACGGCCTTCCAGTTCTGGCAGGCCATGGTCGCATCAATGCTGCTTTGGGGTAACGCATACGCGGAGATTCGCCGCGCTGCTGGCAGACCGGCTGCGTTGGACTTCCTGCTTCCATCGAGGATCGACCTGGAGTGTGATGACAACGGTCGGCTGAAGTACTTCTATACGCCAAAGAAGGGTGCTCATAGAGAGATCGAGCGTACCAACATGCTGCACATCCCGGCGTTCACGCTGGATGGTCGAATTGGTCTCTCTGCAATCAGGTACGGAGTTGATGTCTTCGGCTCGGTCATGTCGGCGGAGGACGCAGCCAACGGCACATTCAAGAACGGACTTCTACCCACGGTCGCCTTCAAGGTTGATCGCATTCTCCAGCCTGCGCAGCGGGAGGAGTTCAGGGAGTATGTGAAGTCCGTATCGGGCGCGATGAACTCCGGAAGATCCCCGGTTCTGGAGCAGGGGATTACCCCTGAAACCATCGGCATCAATCCGGTCGATGCTCAGTTGCTGGAGACGCGAGAGCATGGCGTGATCGAGATTTGCAGATGGTTTGGGGTGCCGCCCTGGATGATTGGCCAGACCGACAAGGGGAGCAACTGGGGGACAGGGCTTGAACAGCAGATGCTCGCGTTCCTGACATTCTCGATCAGTTCGATCACCAATCAGATTCAGCAGTGCGTCAACAAGCGACTGCTAACTGCGCCCGAGCGGATTCGCTATTACGCCGAGTTCTCACTTGAGGGGTTCCTGAAGGCTGATAGCGCTGGTCGCGCTGCCTGGTACAGCACCATGGCGCAAAACGGCTTCATGACCCGCAACGAAGGTCGCCGGAAAGAGAACCTTCCAGAGCTTCCCGGTGGCGACATTCTCACCGTCCAATCCAACCTGGTCCCCCTCGATCAACTGGGGGGGGGCAACGAAAGAAAGCTCTCCGCCGTAGAGGCGGTTCAAAAGGCCTACCTCGGCGTTGGGAAGATGATCACCGCCGACGAGGCGCGGCAGCTCGTAAATCAGCATGGTGCAGGACTGAAAGTTCCTGGGCCCGACTTCGAAGAAACACAGGAGTAACCCATGACTCTGCGAAATCTTCCGGCAGCGCCGGAGGCTCGCCCGCGCTCGGGCGTCCAGTGCGACCTGGCGCCCAAAGCGCTAGATGCATGGCGTCCTGAGCTTCGAGCAGCTTCTGGCGATAACCCGGACTCCACGATCACCATCTACGAGCCGATTGGCTACGACTGGTGGACCGGTGAAGGTGTCACGGCAAAACGCATTGCTGGCGCTCTGCGCGCCATAGGCAGCGATGTCGATGTGACCGTGAATATCAACAGCCCCGGCGGCGATGTGTTCGAAGGCCTGGCCATTTACAACCTGCTGCGCGAGCACAAGGGCAAGGTCACGGTGAACATCATCGGCCTGGCTGCCTCTGCCGCCTCTTTCATCGCCATGGCGGGGGATGAAATCCGCATCGGCCGCGCCGCCTTCCTGATGATCCATAACGCCTGGCTGATCGCCATGGGTAATCGGAATGATCTCCGTGAGATAGCCGATTGGCTGGAGCCATTCGACATGACGCTGGCTGACATTTACGCACAGCGCACGGGAATCGACATCGACGACATCGTGAAGCAGATGGACGCCGAGACCTGGATCGGCGGGCGCGAAGCCGTCGACAAAGGGTGGGCAGATGCCTTCCTGGAGTCCGACGAGATCTCCAGCGCTCCCAGCAACCGCAGCGAAGCCATCCTGGCCAAGCGCCGGATGGATGCCGCCCTGGCTCGCAGCGGCATGCCGCGAAGCCAGCGCAATGAACTCATCAACGACTTCAAGACCAGCATGCTTGGCGCTGCTGGCGGGGGTGTTGACACCCCGACCGATATGCCTGGCGCTGTCGCTCCTGACCTCTCCGCTGCACTACGGGCAGCACAAGACATCACCAAATTCCTCCAAGGAGAATCGCAATGAGCGACTTCGAAAAACAAATCGGCGAACTGAACGCCAGCCTCAAGCAGGTCGGTGACCAGATCAAGACCCAGGCCGAACAGGTCAACACCCAGATCGCCAACTTCGGCGAGATGAACAAGGAAACCCGCGCCAAGGTCGACGAACTGCTGACTGCTCAGGGCGAACTGCAAGCACGACTGAGCGCCGCGGAACAAGCCATGCTGGCCAACGAGAAGCGTGACGGCGGCGAAGAAGCACCGAAGACCGCCGGCCAAATGGTCGCAGAGAGCCTGAAAGAGCAGGGTGTTACCAGTTCCCTGCGCGGTTCGCATCGCGTATCCATGCCGCGCTCGGCCATCACCTCCATCGACAGCTCTGGCGGCGCCCTGGTTGCTCCTGATCGTCGCCCCGGTGTCGTTGCCGCTCCGCAGCGTCGACTGACCATCCGCGACCTGGTTGCGCCTGGCACCACTGAGTCGAACTCCGTCGAGTACGTCCGCGAGACCGGCTTCGTCAACAACGCCGCTCCTGTTTCGGAAGGCACCCAGAAGCCGTACTCCGACCTCACCTTCGAGCTGGAAAACGCGCCGGTTCGCACTATCGCCCACCTGTTCAAGGCAAGTCGCCAGATCCTGGACGACGCTTCGGCCTTGCAGAGCTACATCGATGCGCGCGCTCGTTACGGCCTGATGCTGGTCGAAGAAGGTCAACTGCTCTACGGGAACGGGACCGGCGCCAATCTGCACGGCATCATTCCGCAGGCACAGGCCTACGCGCCGCCGAGTGGCGTAGTGGTAACCGCCGAGCAGCGAATCGACCGCATCCGCCTGGCGATCCTTCAGGCGCAACTGGCCGAGTTCCCGGCCAGCGGTATCGTGCTCAACCCCATCGACTGGGCGCTGATCGAGCTGACCAAGGACGCCGAGAACCGTTACATCATCGGCAGCCCGCAGAACGGCACCACTCCGACCCTCTGGCGTCTGCCGGTGGTGGAAACCCAGGCCATCACTCAGGACGAGTTCCTGACCGGTGCGTTCTCTCTCGGCGCCCAGATCTTCGACCGCATGGACATCGAGGTTCTGGTTTCCACCGAGAACGACAAGGACTTCGAGAACAACATGGTCACCATCCGCGCTGAGGAGCGGCTGGCCTTCGCGGTCTATCGCCCCGAGGCTTTCGTGACTGGTTCGCTGACCGCCAGCTGACTGGAAGGGGCCGGTCTCCCGGCCCCTCTTTCTTTGAGGTGACTATGCCTGACGTAATGATCAAGCCAGTTCGTTCATACCTGGACGGCGGTCGCGTGAGAAAGGCCGGCGGTGATGCATACCTCGCATCCGAGCACCTGGCGCGCCAGTTGGTGGCCCGAGGCTTGTGCCAGATTGTGGAATCAGAGATCCCAAAGCCTGTGGCTGGCGAGTCGCTGTCTGCCTCGCAAGTGGCCCCAGCCTCACAGCAGAAGACTGCGAACGAGTCAGAGAATGGCGGGACTCCTCGCCGCAGAGGGCGGCCATCTGCACGAACACAACGTTCCGACTGACCCCCTGGGCTGATGCGCTGTGGGCAATGGATAAGGCCTGGTGGGAGAGATACGCCGCCGAGGCTAAAGCAAACTTCTGTGGTGAGCTTCTGACACTCAGCGCCAATCCCTTCGGAATAAAGACGGCGCGCATCGAGCACTACAGGAACTCAGGCGGCGGCGCAGTTTCCTTGGCCATCGCCAGGGGTGCTAAACGCATCATCCTGCTGGGCTATGACATGCAGAAAACCAATGGTCAATCGCACTGGCACGGCGACCACCCGAAAGGGCTCGGGAGCGCCGGCAAGATCGCCGAATGGCCGTCCGAGTTCGAGCGCCTGAAGCGCAACAACCCGACAATCGAGATCATCAATTGCACTCGCGAAACAGCGCTGACCTGCTTCGCTCGACGCCCGCTGGAGGAAGTGCTGAATGAGCCTGATCCCGCTTGATACAGCAAAGTCCTTCCTTGATGTGATCCATGAATGGGATGACGCGAAGCTCCAATTGCTGCTGGACGGGGCCGAAGACGAGGCCTGCCAATTCATGTGGCGCCAGTCTCTTGATGGCCTTTGTAAATGCGAAGAGAGCAGTGAGGTAGTCAGCAGCGAGCCAGGCATTCCGCCTAGCGTGGTCATCGGAGTGCTCCTTTTGCTTCAGGCCAGCTATCAGGCTGCTCCCGATGAAATCGCAACGCTGCGCAAGGCGGCCGAAGTGAAGCTGATGCCGTACCGATGCGGCCTGGGGGTTTGAATGCTGACCTATCGAATGCGTCACCGCATTCAGTTTCAGCGGCAGGTCCACACACAAGACCCTGACACGGGGGAAGAGACGACGACCTGGGAGACGGTTCTGTTCTCCGGTCACGCCGACCTGCCCGCAGAGGTTCTGACTGGGCCGGGTCGCGAGTTGATCGCTGCCGACGCTACGCAGGCGGAGACCACTGCCAGGATCAATTGTCGGTGGTTCCCCGTAGAACGGTTGGAACTGTACACCTGGCGGGTCATCTGGGATGGCCGAGTCTACAACATCACCAGCGCAGAGACCGATGTCACCGCTCGCCGTGAGTGGCGTCTGCGCTGTTCTGATGGATTGACGGACGGACGGTAACTATTTGGCCCGAAAGGGCGCTCAACACGCAGCTAGGCCCGTACAGCCGAACGGCGGATGTCCGCTCATCCGTCCGCCCCGCTGCGTTTCTATTCGTCTGATGAGCGAGGTAACGATATGAGCAGCAACGTCATTCCGTTTCACTACCAAGGCCAACCTGTGCGCTTCAACAGCGAAGGCTGGATCAACGCAACCGACATTGCGGCGGCTCACGGCATGCGACTGGACAACTGGCTACGCAACAAGGAAACAGAGGCCTACATCGAGGCACTGGCGCGCCATCTAAATACCTCAGATTCGAGGGATTTGATTCGTGGTCAGCGCGGGCGCGGTGGTGGCACCTGGCTTCACCCGAAGCTGGCAGTGGCATTCGGTCGCTGGGTATCGCCTGACTTTGCTGTCTGGGCAGACCTGCACATTGATGCACTGCTGCGCGGCGAGCTTACAGAGAAACAAGCGTTCGACCGGGCGTGTAAGCAGCTTGAGGATGGTCGCCAGTTGGCCAGCATGCACGGTAAGGGCCTGGCGGATTGGAAATTCAAGAAACCTGTGCTGGAGCATCGCGTTGACGAAATGCGAGACCGCCTACAAATGGTGCTTGGGCTAGAAGCCGCCTAACCCCGCCCTGACGAACGAAAGCCCGCCTTGAGCGGGCTTCGTCGTTTCTGGAGATCATGAAATGACCGACGAAGCAATCGAACAAGAAATCCAAGCCAAGGGCCTGACTGCGCCACGCATCACGCCGGCAGACATCGAGGCGAATATCGCTGGCGAGTACTACTTCACTGCGGCTGATGGTGTGAATCAGAGGCCTGACTGCAATCCTGACGCCGTGGTTGCGGGCGTACATGGATCGCTCGGCCTGCTGACCTTCTGCGTACTGGTACTGAAGAACGGCTTCACCGTCACCGGCGAGTCGGCCTGTGCGAGCCCGGCGAACTTCGACGCGGAGATCGGCCGGAAAATCTCCCGGCAGAATGCCGTCTCCAAAATCTGGCCACTGATGGGCTACGAACTGCGTAGCAGACTGGCTGACTGATCCATGCTGATCCGTGGAATGCTCGGCCTCGGCGACTCGATCTATTCCAGGGCATTCCTGAGGAAGTACCCAGGCGCATTCCTCGAAACACCCTGGCCAGAGCTTTACCTCGACCTCGACGTGAAGTGCGTTCGCCCGGCGACGCAGTTGAGAACCCAGGCCAAGAACATCCAGCGCGAGCACGACTGGCACCGCCCTGTCGGCGGCGGCCAAATGCGCATCGCCTACGGCCGAGACCCGATCATTCAGGGGCTGCGCAAGGCGTTCCGTTGCGAACCCGGCGAGTTCGACCTGCCGGACTTTGGTCCTCCGCCAGTCGATGGGCGCTATGTGCTGGTTCGCCCAGCCACGGTTCGCGCTGAGTGGCGCGCAGACACGCGCAACCCACTGCCCGAGTACATCGCCAGCGCTGCCTCAGAGATGCGCCGCAGGGGCTGGAAAGTGGTTTCCGTGGCAGACCTAGAGCCGGGCAAGGAATGGGCGCTTGATCCACTCCCGCCGGCAGACATCCAGTTCCACAAGGGCGAACTGCCGGTTGAACAACTGCTGGCGCTACTCCAGCACGCAGATGCCGTGATTGGCGGCATCGGCTGGATCGTTCCGGCCAGCATCGCCGCCAAGGTGCCGGCCTGGATCATCTGCGGCGGCCAGGGCGGCTACAACTCGCCGGAACACATCACCGACAAGTGCATGGACCTGTCCCGCATCACCTTCGCGGTCCCCGACAGGTTCTGCCGCTGCACCCTCAAAGAACACAACTGCGACAAGAGAATCACCGACTACGAAAGAAAATTTTCGAAGTGGGCTGACGCACTTCAAATCGAGATGACACCATGACCACGAAATACGCTCTCGGCTCCGATGAGGGATTGATCCCGACTGTTGACCTCGAATCGCTCTCTTCCTATTTGGTTGACGGTCGGGAGTATGTTGACCTTTGCCTGACAGAAGCAGGTTACGAACGACTCAAACAGCACTTCTTCCGCTTGTTCGAAAGTGAGCAGGAGGGCCAGGCATGACGCACGCTTTGCCGCCTGTGTTGACCGACTGCCTGCTCTGGTCTGAAGAGCTTGGCATGGGCTTCCACCCGCGCCCTCCGATGGACTACACGGGACCGTATTTCGAGAAGTACCAGCTGCTTGACGCTACCCCGATGGGCGCTGCGCTGACCCAGGCTCGTATTGATCTGGTGCGCCGTCACTTTGCCGGCCAGGTGGTAGACATCGGTATCGGCGGAGGCCGTTTCGTCACAGAGTCCGGCGCGATGGGCTTTGACGTGAATCCGGAAGCGGTGGCTTGGCTGAGGGCGCAGGAGCGCTACTACGACCCGTACCAGCACCACGCAGAGGCTGTGACCTGCTGGGACAGCCTGGAACACATTCCCGAGCCGGAGAAGCTGCTCGACCATGTTGGCGAGTGGCTGTTCGTCTCCATGCCCGTCTACAAGGACCAGGCCGATTGCCTGAAGTCGAAGCACTTCAAGCCAGGCGAACACCTCCACTATTGGAGCGTGCGCGGCCTAATCGGCTGGTTTGCAAAGATGAACTTCGGGTGCGTCGAGATCAACGAGCGCGAATCCGACCTCGGCCGAGAAGGGATCACCAGCTTTGCGTTCCGGAGATTCCATGGCTGATACCGTTGAGTTCAGCATGACCGGGATGGATGAGGTCATCGAGAAGCTGAGCCAAATGTCGCCGATGGTGAAGAAGAAAGGCGGCCGTCGTGCCCTGGCAAGAGCAGCCTCAATAGTCCGCGCTCAGGCGCGTCAGAATGCGAGAGGGATTGACGATAAAACCACTCGCGAGATGATCGCCAAGAACATTGCGATGCAGTGGATGACCAGGATGAATCGCCAGACCGGCGACCTTGGCTATCGAATCGGAGTCCGCGGCGGCGCTCGGGATATGAGCGAGTACGGAGAACTCAGCGGGGAGGGTAGGAACAATCCCGGGGGCGATACCTGGTACTGGCGGCTGGTTGAGTTTGGCACAGAAAGAACGCGGGCGAAGCCGTTCATGCGGCCAGCGCTTGAGACCACCGTTCAGGAAGCGACGAATGCGTTTGCCATCGAGCTAGAAAAGCAAATAGACAAAATTCTGGAGGGGTGATGTACCCGCCAATCTTTAAGGTCTGCTCAAGTAGTCCCGCTGTTACCGCGATCCTTGGCGCGTCCCCGCTGAGGATGTATCAGTTTGGCCTGGCCCCCCAGCTCGTCGTTAAACCGTACGCAACATGGCAGACCATATCGGGGTCGCCAGAGAACTACCTGTGGGGCCGTCCTGACGCCGATGGTTTCACCATCCAGGTGGACATTTTCTCAGCCACCGCTGCGGAAGCCAGAGATGCAGCAAAGGCCATCAGGGACGCCATTGAGCTATCAGCTTATGTAGTCCGCTGGGGAGGGGAATCTGTTGACCCTGATACCAAGACCTACCGAGTCAGCTTTGACATCGACTGGATAGTCCAGCGATAGACCAACCAATACCGACCAACCCGCCTTGAGCGGGTTTTTTTGTGCTCCAAGAAACCCGCCACAGGAGAAACACAATGGCAATTTTGGCTCAAGGAACCCAGATCTATGCCCTGGTTCCGTCCAGAGATTCTAGCGGCAGCCCGACTGGTGATTACGAAGTAATCGAGGTCGAGTGCGCAACCGCGTTCAACCCCGGCGGCAACCCCGCCGACCAGATCGAAACCACATGCCTCAGTGAAACTGTTCGGCGCTACCTGCGCGGACTGCGCACGCCGGGACAGGCTTCGCTGACCCTCAACGCTGACCCGCGCAACAGCTCCCATATCCGCCTCTACCAATTGTCCGAGTCTGACGACCAGATCGATCAGGACATCGCTTTCGCGGTTGGCTGGTCTGACGGAATCGGCATTGCACCCACCGAGGCTCAGGACAGCAACGGTGATTGGGATTTCGTTCTGCCACCGACGCGCACTTGGTTCGTCTTCCGCGGCTATGTGAGCGACTTCCCGTTCGATTTCGCAGCCAACGCTGTGGTGACCTCTACCGCAACCATTCAGCGCTCCGGCGGTTCCGCCTGGATTCGCAAATCCGCTTAAGGAGTGGTCATGCATCTGTCGATTGATTCCCTAAAAGAAGCTGGCGCCTTCACCGGCGCCCCCATCGAAAAAGAGATCACCTGGAAGCAGGGCGACAAGGAACTGACTGCAACCGTGTACGTCCGGCCCTTGTCGTACAGCACTGCTGTTTCTGACCTTCTGGCCATGAATGGCAAGGTGGATGGCGTAGCGGGTCGAATCGCTGCGTCAATCGTGGATGAAGAGGGGCGGCCGGTGTTCACGCCGGCAGATATCACCGGCGAGGCCGACCCCGGTCGCGGCGCTTTGGATGGAAACCTGACCATCGCCTTGCTCACCGTTATCGCCGAGGTGAACAACCTGGGAAAGACGACCAGCTCAGCGAACTAGATGAGGTGTGGCATGAGCTGGTGATGTGCGGGATTGGCGGCAGAACCATCGCAGAAGCCAAGTCGCGTCTCACCTACCGGGAGTTCCTGAGCTGGTGCAAGTTCCGGAGCAAGCGCGGGAGTCTCCATATCGGCATGAGGGTAGAGCGTGGATCGGCATTGCTCGCCGCGCTCTACGCCAATACGCACAGCAAGGAGTCGTACAAGCTGTACGACTTCATGCCGCATGAAGAAGAACCCGTAATCAGTCTAGATCAGGCCCTCGAGACCTGGGCCTAGTCCTTCGTTTTGCCCGGATCATTCCGGGCTTTTTCATTGGAGCCCGGTAATGGCATCACGCAGCCTAGGGACGCTTACGCTTGATCTCATCGCCAAGGTTGGCGGCTTCGTGGCCGGCATGGATGCCGCCGAGCGCCGGTCGGAAAAGTGGCGCAAAGAGGTCGAGAAAAATGCGGCAAAGGTGGGGGCTGCGATTGGCGCTGCCACTGCGGCAGGAATCACCGCGCTTGCTGCTCTCACTGTCTCCACCGTTCGCAATGCCAATGAAATCGCAAACCTTGCTAGCGTTGCCAATGCGAGCACGACTGAGTTTCAGAAGTATGCGGCCGGCGCAAAGTTGGTCGGCATTGAGCAAGAGAAGCTTGCTGACATCTTCAAGGATGTGAACGACAAGGTAGGCGACTTCCTCAATACCGGCGGTGGCGCGCTTGCCGATTTCTTCGAGAACGTAGCGCCTAAAGTTGGCGTGACCGCAGACCAGTTCCGGAACCTGAGCGGTCCCCAGGCCCTTGGCTTGTACGTCTCAAGCCTGGAAAAGGCCAAGGTCAGCCAGTCGGACATGACCTTCTATCTTGAAGCCATTGCGAGCGATGCTACTGCGCTGCTCCCGCTGCTTCGAAATAACGCCGAGGGGTTCAAGACCTTTGGTGACGCCGCCCAGGCCGCTGGCGCGATTCTCGACGAGAAGACGATTAAGTCGGCTAGCGAACTTCGGGCGGCCACTTGGCTTGTAGAACAGAGCACCACGGGCCTCAAGAACCAACTTACGTCTGCGCTGATTCCTGTGCTGAGCGACTTCGCCACGAAGCTACTCGATGTTTCAAAGGATGGGACATCGATGGTCGCCGTTGGGGAGTTTCTTGTCACTACGCTGAAGCTCGTTGCCGGAGCGGCGGTAGCCACTGTTGGAGCCTTCCAGCTTGTAGGCAAGTCGATTGCCGGTGCTGCGGCAGTAGCCTCTTCTGCATTCGAGGGGATTACATGGCTTGAGATCGCCTCTGGGCCGGCTGGGTGGGCGAAGAGATTCGTTCAGAATCTGGACGGAGTGAAAGCAAGCACTTCGGTTTTTGCCGAAGACATGGTCGGCTCCGGCAAGAAGATCGTCGAAGTTCTTGAGTTCATTGGTAACGCCGGGACTGGTGACGTTAATGGCCGGGTGAAAGAGCTAGCCAAGCTCCTCGATGATCTTAGGAAAAAGAACAAGACCGGGACGTTCGAGGCGCCGGGGAAAGAAGCCGAGGCTGCTGCAAAGCGTCGACAACAGGCGGTCGCCAGTCTTATTTCGTCCCTGCAACTGGAGGCTGCCACTGTTGGCATGACCGCCGACGAGCAGAAGCTCTACCGCCTTGAGCTGGATGGGGCAACTGCCTCGCAGTTGGCGCAAGCAAAGGCAGCGATTGAGACGGTTGAGTCCTTCAAAAAACAGCAAAAGGCACAGGAAGACTACAAGAAGCTTGTCCAGGACCTGAGGACTGACGAAGAGCGGCTACTTGATACAACGAAAGAGCGTCTTGCGGTTCTTGACGCAATGCAGGGGCTGAGCGACGAGGAAAGAAATCGTGTCGCTTCGCGAATCGTTTCTGACTCGTTCTCCGCTCCGCCCTCTTTCGGCGGCGCAGATGCTGTAGTCGCCGGTCCTCAGGGTGAACTCGACAAGATCGACAAAGCAGAGGAAGAGCTTGAGAAGTGGTATCAATCCCAACTCGATCTTCTGAATGCAAATCGAGAGGCTAAAGCTGAATTGACTGCTCAATGGGATGAGCAGGAATTGAAGCTAAAGCAACAACACGAAGAGGCTCTGGCCGCTATTGAGCGGTCCCGTCAGCAGGTGACGTTGAGCGCCAATGAGCAGTTCTTTGGAAATCTGAGCGGCTTGGCCAAGAGCTTCTTCGGAGAGCAATCCGGCCTCTACAAGGCAGCATTCGTTGCCGAGAAGTCATATGCGATAGCGAAGACCCTGCTGAACGCTCCGAAGACTGCATCTGATGCCTATGCGGCCATGGCGGGAATTCCTGTCATTGGCCCTGCGCTTGGTATTGCAGCGGCGGCTGCTGCGGTTACAGCTCAGTTGGCACAGGTAGCAGCAGTGAAGAACGTCAATCTCTCTGGTCAGGCCCATGACGGCATTATGTCCGTCCCTGAGGACGGGACCTGGAACCTCAAGAAGGGCGAGAGGGTAACGACGGCAGAGACAAGTGCAAAGTTAGACCGGACGCTTGATGACGTACGGCGTAATCAGGCAAGCGCAGGGGCTCCAACCATAAACCTGATCGAGGACCGAAGCCGCGCGGGGCAGGTCAATACTCGTCGCCAGGATGACCAGTACATCATCGATGTTGTGGTGGCCGACCTATTCGGCGATGGCCGTTCGTCGAAAGCTATCGGAAGTTCGTTCGGAATTCGCAGGAGCGGTACATGAAGCAGTACCCCAATATCTGCCCGCCGCAGCGGGAGGGCTATGGGCTTACCCCTGTTAGCCCTCTAATCCGAACGGAGATGCAGACAGGCAGGGCAAGGCAGAGGCGTCACTTTACAGCTACTCCAACGATGGCAAGCGTCCGGTGGCGGCTGAACGACAGCGAGGCAATGCTGTTTGAGGCCTGGTTCCGCGACGTTCTAGTGGATGGTTACCACTGGTTCGAATGCCCGCTAAAGACGCCGGAGACTCCTGATGGTTTGCGTGCGTATGCCGCCAGATTCACCGACATCTATGACGGTCCAAAGCTGGTCAGCGGCAGTATCTCGCTCTGGGATTTCACCGCCACACTGGAGTTGCGTGAGCGCCCCGTCATCGATGCTGGGTGGGCCGAGATTCTGCCCGAGTACATCCTCCTCGCGGATATCTTCGACATCGCAATGAACAGGGAGTGGCCTCGACATGGCGACGGCTCTTGAGCGGTTCTATGCCTCAGGCGGTGAGGACCTGAAGCTCGCCACGATCGAGTTGTCATGCCCGGCGTGGCCCGAGCCTATCCTCATCTGTCAGGGCTATGACGACATCACCTGCATGACTGAAGACGGGCGGCTGCTGACGTTCATCGCCGGTGCGATCGACGTATCGATTCCGAAGCGAGACAACAGCGGAAACCAGAACGTTGGATTTGCAATCGACAACGTGACCGGATTCGCCCAGCAGCGTATCAACGAAGCCTTGGAGGCGGGCGAGTATGTAACCCTGATCCTGCGGATGTACCTGGAGAGCGATCTCACAGCACCTGCTGAGCGTCCGTACCGGATGAGGGTCAAGACGCCGGGTTTCGAAGGTCTCACTGTCCAGGTGGAGGCCGGCTACTACGACCTCATCAACACAGCCGCGCTGCGCCACATCTACAACGTTAGCGAGTTCCCTGGCCTCAAATACTGGCCCTGATCCCATGCCGAACAGATACCTCACCGCCATCTATACCGAGGGCGGCCGGGCCCTGCCGTGCCTTGACTGCTGGGGCCTGACGCTCATCGCGCGGGTTGAGTTGTTCGGGCTGCCGATGCTGACCGACTTCGGCGGTGTCACGCGGCGCACCCCGGTTTCGATGCAAAGGGCGTGCGATACGGAGATCCAGCGCGCGCTCGAGCAATGCGAGCCAGGACCTGGGGTCATCGCCGCGGCCTACAGAGGGCGGCTGCTCGATCACGTAGGTCTGCTGCTCGAAGTGGATGGACGCCTCCGGGTTCTCGAAATCAACCCGGGAAGCGGGGTTTCACTCACCCCGCTCCAGAAGTTCTCCGACAAATACTCCAAGGTGGTCTTCTACCGTGATCGAAATCTACCCATCGCTCCTTGACGGAGAACCGCTGGAGCGGCATCCGATCGGCCGCAGGATGACGATTCATTCCTGGCTGACCGCGAATTCGCCTGGGTACCGCTGCCACGACGTCCACCCGTTCTCCATCGGTGTTGTCCCCGCCGAGGTTGCGCTCTGCGGTGACCTGACCGACAAGCAAAAAAAGGCCCATGAGGAGTTCATCCATCCCGGTGAGTGGGCCGAGCGCATCATCGACCGTGGCGATATCGTCCGGATCTACAAGCTGCCGCGCGGGACCGATCCGTTCACGATCACGGCAGCGCTGTTCAAAGGTGCGCAATCCGTTTTTCGGATGCTCATGCCTCAATTGCCCGGCATGCCGACGAACCCCGGGCAGGGCGCGTCGCTCTCTGAAACCAGCGCGCGCGGGAACAAGGTAAAACTCGGCGATGCGATCCGCGAAGTCGCTGGCCGTCGTCTGATTTATCCAGACTACATCCTGCCGCCCCGGAAGTATTTCGCCGGTCCGCGTGAGCAGTGGACCGAAATGCTCCTGTGTATTGGCCGTGGTCGGTTCCAGATCGCCGAAGGGGCAGCGAAAATCGGTGACACGTCGTTCCTGGCACTGGGCGCTGATGCCTCATTCCAGATTTTCGAACCAGGGCAGAACGTCAGCGGGCACCCGGCATCGGTCTGGTGGCACCTGGTTGAGGAAGTTGGTGCGAGCTCAACTGGTAATGCCGGCCTGGACCTGACCGAGAGCTCCAATCTCACCCCGAACCCGTCGGCAACTACGTTCACGTTTTCCGGAACGAACATCATTATTTCTGCCGGAGCCGGGTCGTTCCCCTCTGACTGGGCTGCGGGGACGATCCTGCGGGTTGAGGCGATGTACCCCTATTCGGTGAACGATGGCGGCGGGACGAATCGCGACGTCGTGACGGGGGATATCGCTCAGCTCGGGCTGGATGTTGGCGATGAGATCGAGGTGGTCGGCACCAACGGCGGCCTCTACCTGGTGAACGACATCACCTCAACGTCGATGACGCTCAACTACAGCAACGGTTCGCCGGCCAATGCGTTGCAGACCGGCTCCGGAAATGCAGCAATCGGCCCGCGTGGGCTGCGCTATCGGATCACGGCGTACAGCGCGCAGCAACTCACCGTCGAGCGGCTGACCAGTGCGGGTGGTGTCGATGTTGACTGGCCAGGATTCACCGCTCTCAACTCGTCTACGTCCCGAGTCACCATCGATCCGACCAGCCTAGAAGGGGGCTGGCGTGGTCCCTTCCCGGCGTGCCCTGTATCGGAGAAGACCAACTTCGTCGAGATCGACGTATTTTGCCCGGAAGGGCTTTGCGGTGTAGGCCGGGAAGGGCAGATCTACCAGATCCGCACCTATTACGACATCCAGTGGCGAGACATGGCCATCGGCGGCGCATGGACGACGGTCAGCAAGAACCATGCTGGCAGTTCTCTCGACCAGCAGGGTTTTACGGACGGCATCTCGCTGCCGTACATGATGCGGCCCGAGTTTCGCATCAGAAAAGTGTTCGTCAACCAGGGCGGCAACTCAACATCCGAGTACCGAGACCGCACCCAGTGGTACGGGATGCGCGCGCGCCTACAGGCTCCATCGTCCTACGCCGGCGTCACGACGATGGCCGTCAGGTATCGGTCGTCTGACCGTATCGCAGCGCAGACCGAAAGCCGCGTTTCGGTGGAGGCTACTCGCATGCTACCGACTCGGCAGAACGGTGCATGGACGAGCGAGATCGCTACGCGAGACATCGTCCCGTTCCTCTGCTACATCGCCAAAGAGCGCGGCTACACAGACGCCGACCTCGACCTAGAAGAACTTGATCGGCTGGACGCCATCTGGAAGTCCCGCGGCGACACGTTCGACATGATCTACGAGGACGGTAAGGTCACGGTCGCGCAGGTCATGGACGATGTGCTTGCCGCCGGGTATGCGGAGAAGACGATCAAGCGCGGCGTGATCTCCGCAGCCCGAGACGAACCAAGGACCACATTCGGGCACATGTACTCGCCGCAGAACATGGATGGTCCGCTGAGGATCAGCATCAGCGCTCCGTCTGAGGACGACTATGACGGAGTCGATGTGGAGTTCGTCAATGCCAACGGCTGGATCGAAGATACCGTCCAGTGCCGGCTGCCCGGCGATGTCGGCAGGAAGGTCGAGAAGATCACGGCTGTCGGTGTCACAAACCGCGATCGCGCCTGGCGCTACGGGATGCGCCGCCGGATGGCTCAGCGATACCGGAGAACAGAGTATTCGTTCGATACCGGCCTGGACTCGCTGAACAGCGAGTTCTGGGACTACGATGCCCTTGCCGGCGATGTTCCCGGCCCTGGCCTGGCACAGAGCGCATACCTGAAATCGTTCGTGATCTCTGGAAGCTCGGTCCTGATCGAGTCCAGCGAGCCGCTCGACTGGTCACTGCTGAACTCGCCAGCGCTCTACCTGCGGCGCCCAGACGGAACGGTTTCCGGTGGATATCCGGCGTCGAGGATCGACGACTACCGGCTGAGCATTCCCAGCATCGATTTCATCCCTGATGTTTCTTGGGAGATCGAACCTCCACACCTGCTGCTGGGAAACCCATACCCGGCCCTGATCAGTTCCATCGATCCCAACGGCAATACCTCGGCATCCGTTCGTGCGGTGAACTACGACCCAAGGGTCTACACCTACGACAACGCCAGCGCCCCAAACTGACCGCACACGAAAAACCATAGCCCGCCATAGAGCGGGCTTTTTCATGCTTGGAGAAAAGTATGACTTACGACACCGGCGACCTTCCGCTCGGCTCGAAGGACCCTCGCGTTCTGTACGAAAACGCTGAGCATCTCGATTTGGCAATGAACTCGCTGAATCAAGATCGCTGGATGGACCGTGGGCCTCAGCGTCCTCCGGTTGCGCGATGGACCTGGTGGGGAATCGAGCAGTATGTCATGCAGTGGCTGGCCGCTCAGGGCTTTGAGCCAACCCCTCTCGACTATGTCGACGGCTCTCCGCTGATTGTTGATCGCCCGACTCAACTGATTCAGCGTGACGGGAACCTGTATAGCGTTCAACTGCCAGCAGATTTCCCGGTCAGCCTCAGCGGGAACTGGGCCACCGACGAGAGTCTGCTGGTTGCCCAGGTCGACCGCTCGCTGCGTCAGCAGTTGAGAGCTCCGGGTGGCGCCGGAATGATGGGTTACGATCCGGCGGAAACGTACCCATCAGATACGGTTGGGTACGCAATAAAAGATATTGATGGAAAGGCTGAGGAAGCATCTAACTTAGCGATGACTGGCGCATTTGGTAACGCGCAGATGCTAACCAGAGTAAGAGCGAGAATATCAGGCGCCCCAACTATGTATGTGCTTGGTGATTCTATTTCTCATGGGGCTTTTGCCGGGAGAATATACCGGAATGGCTGGGTGAATCTTCTGCGAAGAATGCTCTACAACGAGATCGGCACTCTAACTTATGGATTCACGCCGCTGATGTCTCTCGTTGACGGAGCTGGAAATACCTCTAATGAAATCCACTCTATCGATTTCGCAAAAACATCAGGAACCCACTCTTGGGTTTATAGATCAAATGAAAGCGGATCATATGTTCCTCAAGGGTTATCGTGGGTGTCAAATGAGGTTGGCAATATTATAAGGTCGACAATTCCAACATTTCAGGATGCATGCACGGTTTACTACGTCGCAAGGCCTGGAGGGGGAACGTTTGACATAAAAGTTAATGGATCGGTAGTAGCTAGTGTGAATACACAGGCCTCAGTTGTAAACGCTTTGCAAGGCCAGGCTGTAACCCTGAAAGATAATGGGTTTGGGAAATGTGTAATCGAGGTTGTTACTACATCTGCCGCAACTGTTGAATTTTCTGGTTTTTCATATGCTAACGCCTATAGTCAGTCGGCTCTTCATAATTTTTCAAATTCTGGCCGTAGGCTTCGCTGGGTGGATGAGTCCGTCATCAGTTCGATGATGGCAGGAACCTCTCTATTCATCATGGCACTAGGTGTCAATGACGCGTCAGACAATGAGTCTGATACGGCGTACTATGAAGAGTTCGTAAAAAGAATTGATTGGCTGATAAGCTATTCAAATCAAAATAGCGTACCTGTAGTGGTGCCTGATTTTTTGTGGAGTTACCCAGATACAAACAATACAAGGAAGCAGCTAAAGCGACTCGCTGACGAGACTCAGGGGCTATACATACCGTTTGCCGATTTCTTTAGAAAAGGATCGCAGTCAGCAGATGCAAATTATCTTGTAAATACTCTTAAGCTCTTTTCGGATGGTTCCCATCCAAACGTTCATGGGCATAAGTATATAGCGGAGACTATTGCTAAGAAACTCGGCCTTTCAGTTAGCTCGAAAAAACAAGCGCTCG
The DNA here is from genome assembly GCF_058680555.1 of Pseudomonas sp. YA1. Lineage (NCBI taxonomy): Bacteria > Pseudomonadati > Pseudomonadota > Gammaproteobacteria > Pseudomonadales > Pseudomonadaceae > Pseudomonas > Pseudomonas sp. YA1. Next base: position 143,584 of record NZ_JBZWBG010000013.1, on the reverse strand, counting down.
ACTACCATGATTGGTGGATGCCGATATCAATCACAAGCACGACAATAAAAAATGCGGACTTTGGTTCGATTCCTCCAAGCAGGGTGATAACTGCAACTCGAAACAATGGCGCGAATGTTCTGTTTAGATTTTATGTCTCTGGCGTCTCTGGTACGTCTGCTGTTGCTTTCTCTGGAACATACTCATCTGACTCTGGCGTGTTCGTTGACCTTCCAGTGACTGGACAGATGGAGCTTGAGACAAATGGGGCAAGTTCCGGAGTTGTAAGTATCTCTCAGGCAGGAATAACAATAACGCCAAATTCATCGAACACTAAAAGCACTCATCGGTTTGTTGTTAGCGTTGCACGTGGGGAGCGACCGTTTGTTGATGGTGTGATTTACTAGGCTCGCTAAAATATTCGGATGCCATTGCAATGGCGATAAAAAAAGCTGTGCCGATGAGCAGATTGATTATCTCTGTTGATATTTTTTCTGTTTCATCGGTGCGGATATTGAACATGGCATTCGTATACTCGTCTAAAGTTCTTGCTGATTTGTTTTTCATTTTAATTATCCAGTTGAGATTTCGACGTAACCAAGCTAGCGCAGTTCACGAAGCGTTTCTGGATGCTTGCTTGCAACCTTAATTAAGGTTTTCGCTGCTCCAGAAGGAGACCTTCTACCCTGCTCCCATTCCTGTAGAGTACGAACGCTAACTCCCAGGAGGAGTGCGAACTCAGATTGCGCCATTCCAACCTTTGCACGAATCTCTGCAATCGGAGAAAGTTCGACCTGCGTCGAACGGGCGGCCTTCCCCTTCTTCATTTCGTCAATCGAGGCGAGGAGATCGGCCTCGAAGGTTTCAAGTTCCTTATCCATTCATAGCCTCTTTCAATTTGCTCAAGGTGGATGCTGGTAGGTTATCTAACTTCGACTTTGTGTAGGCTATCAGTAGCCAGATGGCTTGCGACTCTTCGGCGTTGTAGTAGATCACGCGCGCGCCGCCGCGCTTACCCATGCCTTGGCGAGACCAGCGAACCTTGCGAAGCCCACCCGATCCTGGGATCACATCTCCGGCCAAGGGGTTGGCTGCAATCCACGCAATGAACTCCTCCCGTTCGGGATCGTTCCAGATGCCGCCTGCATAGCGCTTGAAAATCTCGGTTTCGATGACTGTTCGCATGTCATGAATATACGGCACTGCCGTATGGCTGGCAAGCTGGATGGTGAAATGGGGCGGGATCAGGCGGTCCTGGCGCTGGACTGCGCGTCCCGGCTGGCCGGGCGATCATGGAATATCGGTCGCAATCCATTTCGCTTCGCTTGAGTTCGCGTTTCTGCTCGCATGGTTGGTATGATGCGACCTTCCATCAACTTATCTTATGGTGAATTATGAGCGGACTTGCTGAGTCATTTTCCTTCACTCCTAGCGATTGGGGCGTTTCTGTAAGAGACGGCGTTGCGGAGGGCATTTATTCATTGGGCTATGGATCATGTCATGTTCAGATCGTCTTTGAGGCAGGGGATAGAACAGAGTTTCTCGATTCTTTACCTTGGCGATTTGTCCTTCCTGTTAGTGAAATACCTGACATACGCCAAGGAGGATTCTTAGCTCATTTGTATGACAGTAATTCAGAGCAAGATTTCACCGCCTATGCATTTATAGATCCAGAAACTAAAATGCTTAATATTCAAGTAAATGGAAAGGACGTTTCATCTGAGTATCCATTTAAATGGTCTAAAGGATGCTCATTGGCTATAAACTTTAACTATATGACGAAGTAATTTTTCAGATAAATAGAGGCCCGCCTAAGAAGCGGGCTTTTTTATTTCAGGAGAGTGTAGCTGTGCAAGCCGCTATCTGATGCTGAAATCAGAGTACCGGTTGATCCTCAGTCGCCTCTGTACTGCATCGAATTCACCATCGAAATCCCTCCTGAGCTTCCAGACTCCCATGTAGCCATCCTTGAAGTGGTCGATCATCTCTACGCCCGCGCGGGAGCCGTGCTGCCCAAGGAAGCTGTAGAGGCTGTGGCGCTTGAAGATTTCGAACAGGTACTGGAAGTGGTGGCAGACGAAGTACACGTCGTAGAGTTGGTGGTCGTTGAGCATGGTGCCGCAGCGTTTTTCAGGCTTCGGCAGCCATTCGCCTTCGTGAACGCTGTAGGCGGCGACGAAGTTGCGGGCCGCATCCAACTGATTGGCGGGGATGTCTGTGGCAGACCGAACCCCGAATGCGGCATGGGTCTGTGACCAGATTTTCGCGGTGGCGCGGCGGCGGACTTCGACGGGGAGGGCGGCGACCTTGCCCTTGATCAACGAGCCGAGCATGTGGAAGCCGTCGGTACCTATGGTTTCGCCAACCAGGGTTGCCATCTTGTTGCTGGAGTCCTCATAGCGACCATACTTGCGAATCGCAGGAAGCACCTCGGCGGTCACCCATTTCTTGAAGCGCTTGGCCTCGGCCTTGCGGCTGCGCAGGATCGCCGAGTACAGCCCAGACTCGTTGATGACCAGCATTTCCTGATCGCCGCCAGGGGTGGGCAGAATCTGCCTACCCTTTTCGTCATCGTCCAGATTCCGCGCCATATCCTTTGCAGTCAGGTACTGGAGAGCAGAGGCGATATCGGCAGCAACGAACCATGGCTGGTCGTCGATCAGCATGGTGCGGACTTCGCGAGCGTCGAACTGGAACGGAATTACTTGAGCGGTTTGCATGATGAGGACTCCTTACCTGTTTGGGAGTTCGCCATCTCTGCGACCAAGAAGAGGGAGGCGAACTGTACGCGGGTTGGCCGACCGGGGGTAAGGCTCCCGGCACACCCGAAGGTGTCCCACGCACAGCCCGCCATAAAGCGAGGGCACAAAAAAACGCCCTGCGGCGCTGTGCGCCTTACCGATTCGGGCGGCCAAGCCCGACCGCTGAATTTGCAGCGGCAGGCGGAATATGGAATAAACGCCAGCATTCGTCAACGTTCATGAGGGGCTGGGGTGGCTAAAAAGGAAATCGACTCAGCGAGCATCCATGCGAATCGAATGGCTAAGCTGAATAGCGCGTCCAGCAGCTACGGTTGCAGGACTTTGTTTATGCATCTATCGGCCCTTCGTCCAGATACCCGAACCTCTCACGCAGCAAGGCATGGAAAGCTTTTCACTGCTGATCAGGTAAGGGAGTGGTATGCGCGTGATGGCAATTCAGAGGGATGCAGGTGCTCACTCGTTGAGGTTCTCGTAGACGAGCAGGGTGTCCCCCTGGCTCCCATGCTGGTTGAGCGTGCGCGCCAGACTTTCGAAAAGATGAAGGCGAAGGGGCTCGGCGACTGGACAAGAGAACTGTGACCTCGAGGTCTGGCGTCATGCACGGGCGATTGATAGCGTCGTGACCTGCTGACAACTGATCAATAAGGGATTGCCATGCAGTACAGCGTGATTGTCACGGGCACAGGATTCGAAGGTCGTAGCGGCAGAATACGCCTGGCTGTGCGCCCCGGAATGGAAGTCAAGCTAGTGCCAGAACCGGACAACCCGCACGACCCCAATGCCATCGCCGTCTACGTGCATGTTCGGCGCTGGTTCACCCTGTTCCTCCCGACTGACGTACAAATCGGCTACATCAAGAGAGATCGGGCCGCGTTCTTCACCCGAAAGATGAAGGCGGGTGGGCGGATCACAAAGGCAACAGTGAAAAGCATGTATACCGAACTCGACCATCCAAGGGTTTCTCTGAGCATCGAAACCGACTGGTAGTCGCGCAAGACAGAAAAGCAAAACCCCCGGACGTTCACAGCGTGCCGGGGGTTTTTATTTCCACCCCTTGGGAAGGACAAGGAGCAGAACATACGTGAATCGTAGACCAATCTTGCTGAAGGTTAAAGACTGGCTGGAGGTCAAAATGCCAACGAGTCATTTCCTGAATTTTTGCATCGGGGTCAGCCTGCTGATCCTCGCCTGTGGAGCCGCCGCTTGGCTGTCGTCTCCTGTGCTGCTGGCGATCCTGACCGGTAGCTGACCCGAACACCTTTCCGACGAAGATAAGCCCGCCTTGCGCGGGCTTCGTCGTTTTTGGAGACCCGTAAATGCGTACATCCCAACGAGGCATAGACCTCATCAAATCCTTCGAGGGCCTGCGCCTGTCCGCTTACCAGGATTCGGTAGGTGTCTGGACCATTGGCTACGGCACAACGCGGGGCGTCACCCGCTACATGACGATCACCGTCGAGCAGGCCGAGCGGATGCTGTCGAACGACCTTCGGCGCTTCGAGCCGGAGCTAGACAGGCTGGTGAAGGCGCCACTGAACCAGAATCAGTGGGATGCCCTAATGAGCTTCGTCTACAACCTGGGCGCAGCCAATCTTGCGTCGTCCACTCTGCTCAAGCTGCTGAACAAGGGTGACTACCAGGGAGCAGCGGACCAGTTCCCGCGATGGGTGAATGCGGGTGGTAAGCGCTTGGAGGGGTTGGTAAAGCGCCGAGCGGCGGAACGTGTCCTGTTCCTGGAGCCGCTATCGTGATCCCCTGGCGCTGGGTAACCATCGCGCTGGCCTGCCTGGTGCTGGTCGGCCTCGGCACCGCTGGCGGTGTCTGGATCGGCGCGCGGCACTACCGGCCGCAGCTCGATGCTGCGCTGGCGGATCTGGCTGCCTGCCGTTCCGCTCGTGGGAGCCTGGAGGCCGCAGTAGTGGAGCAGGGCGGGCAGATTGCCGCGCTGCGTCAGGCTGGTGAGCAGCGCGCCCGGGATGCCGCGCAGGCTGTGGATCGGGGACGGCAGCAGGCCGCGGAGCAGTATGCCGCGGCACAGCGCCTGTTGCGTGAGCGCTCCGCTGGTGATCAGTGCTTGGCAGCCGAAGTGGTCATCGATCAGGAGTTGGGGCTATGAGGGTGGTGCTGATGCTGGTGATGGTTGCGCTGGCGGGATGCGCCGGCCGGCAGGAATCCGAGCCGCGCACGGTGCGCGTAGAAGTGCCGGTGGCGGTGCCGTGCCGGGTGCCGGCGGTGGAGGTGCCGGCATGGGCAGCGGCTGGGCTGAAGAAGAGCGACGACCTACAGACCAAGGTCCGTGCGCTGCTGGCCGAGCGGCGGCAGCGGATTGGTTACGAGGCGCAGCTCCTGGCTGCGAATCAGGCCTGTCAGGATTAGGAGTAGACTACGGCCTTTTCCTACGAGGGCAGGGCATGCTGGTCATTCGATTCAAGGGCTGGTCGGTGAAACTCGACCACCAGGTGGGCAGCGCTGGGAAACATGGCATCTGGTCGTTCCACGGCTCGGAGAGCAGCTACGTACCGGACATGGAGACGATTCTCCGGCATGCTGCTATTCGGCCTGCGGAGCCGAAAGAAGGCGGGGAGGTCGAGGTATTCATCTGTGATTCGCGTATGCCGCAGGACGAATGGCGGGCGGTAGGGACCGGCGTCGCGGCTTATGAGGCCGAGCGCTGAAAGTCAGGCCCACCGCCAGGGCCGGAAGTCATCAGGGATCTGCTCGGCGAGTTGCAGCGTGCCGCCGGCGTCGAGTTCGATCTCCAGACCGCGCACAACGCCGGCGCGCTCGAGCGCCTGGCCCAGGCGGAGGTATGTTATCCCGTCGAGCGGATCCCGGCTGATGTAGCCCAGGCGCTGTCGTGCGGGTGCGGGCCCGTGGTAGATCCCCTCGCTGTCCACCGTCCCGACAGCACGGCCGCCGTCGAGCACGTCGTAGCAGCAGTCCGCGCAGTAGTGCGTCTCGCGCGTTATGCCGTGCTCGATCGCCCAGGAGTACATGCCGAGCGCGTCGGTGACCATGTCGTGGCGGTCCTGCAGGCCAACGATTCCGCACTGATAGAGTTCGTTTGCCTCGGCCACCAGATACAGGTACTGCTCATCCGCGGCGTACAGCCAGGCGGCATGCTGCCGCATCGCGGCGAGCCATTGGGTGACGCGCTGGTGGTGGCAATGCCTGGGGTCGGAGTAGGACATGGAAATCTCCGGCAGTCGGGTTGGCCGGAAATTATGCTGTATGAATATCCAGTATTCGAGGGCGGCCGACGAGCGGAGAGTTATGCTCGGGCATGCCATGGAGGGGGCTGAAATCATTTCCGCAATTTATTCATTGACCCAGGCAGCAAGCGGCATCCAGAGAATGAGAAATGGCTAAATTGCGGAAACGAAATCCAGCCGAAACCCGCGTAAACATTGAATTCAGCGATAGACTTGAAAACCGTCGAAGGGGAGACTCTTCCGTGAGTTCGAATCTCACCGCCTCCGCCATATCCGCGTACTGAGAAGCCCCGCCGAGCGGGGCTTTTGCGTTTCTGGGGCATTGGCTCAAGACCCTCCGGCCGACGTACTGGGGCTGTTGTGGGGCAATCACGATGTGGCTACCGTTGAGCAGGCCAAGCCCGGGACTGTTGCCCAGCCCGTGGATGCGCCCCCGGGCGGTCTGGCTGCCACGTCAGTTAGGCTTGCCGCTGGCACGTGTCCTTCAGGCCAGCCCATAGCTGATCTGCTCGGCCTTGACGTGGAACGCCTGCTCACGGCTCGGAAGATGCTGGTTGGCATCGGCGTTGCCCTGGCGCAGGCGTTCGGACCTCAGCGTCGGCAGGCGGAACACATCCTGCCGCTCGGTCTGCAACGCATTGCCGCGCATCAGCTCCATCAACGGAACCTGCATGGCCGGGGTGCTCTGGCCGAGGAAGTAGTTGGGCACCTCGTCGCACCACAGCAGCATGTAGTCGCTCACCGCATCGTGCTCGGCGTCGAGCACCACGTACTCGACGCGGTGGCGCAGGACCACTTCGGCGTCGATGCTCCAGCGGGTGTCCACGGTGAACAGCGGAACGTGCTTTTCCACGTCCACCAGCAGGCCATTCACCGCCTTGCAGCCGGACTTGCGGCAGGCCACGTGGTAGCGCTTGTCGGGGAGGGGGTGACGCGCCACCACGTCGCGCCCGCCAAGCAGGTGCAGGTCGAACTCCTTGATGCGGATGTCGATCAGCTCGCACGGCAGGTCGAACCCCGCAGGCGTCAGCAGCCTGGGGCAGAAATGGATAAGCATGGTTTTCTCCATCAGGCATGCCCGGGGCTTTCCCGCCCAGGGGGAGAGGTATCTCTATCGATCGGTCGCGGGTCAGACGGCAAGCCGCGTCCTGACGGACGAGGCAGAGCCTCGCCCGGTGAAGGGCGCGAACGCCGGTCCTGGCGGACCTCGCTGGATTTTTCTGGTTCCGGGCGCTCCCGTGCTTCCAGGGGCGTCTCGGACGGGTGTCAGCTCCCGGTCTTGACTCGGCTCCAGACCCGGGTACGGATTCTCTCGACCTTCAGTGGCAGGGTTTCCAGCGGGAAGAGGGTCGCCATGGTTTCCTTGCTCAGGTAAACCGCCGGGTTTTCCCGCAGCTTCCGCTCCACCAGCGGCAGCGCCGCCTGGTTGCCATTCGGATAGCCCACGTAGTTGGAGGTCCTGGCGATGACCTCCGGACGCAGCAGGTAGTCGATCAGCGCATAACCTTGCTGCGGATGCGGTGCATCCTTGAGCAGCACCATGTTCTCGGCCCAGACCAGCGAGCCTTCCCGGGGAATGCTGTAGGCGATATGGCGACCGTTCCCGGCCTGTTCGTTGTTGACCTGGGCCATGTAGGCCGTGCCCTGCCAGCCGACCACCACGCAGACGTTGCCGTTGGAGAGGTCGGTGTCGACTCTGGAGGAGTCGAAATAGCGAATGTAGGGGCGAACCTTCAGCAACAGTTCCTGGGCTTTCTGGTAGTCCTCGGGATTCTGGCTGTTGTGCGGCAGGCCCAGGTAGTTGAGGGCGATGGACACCAGCTCGGTGGAGGAGTCCAGCGTGGCCACGCCGCACTGGCTGAGGCGGGAGATATTCTCCTCCTTGAAGATCAGGTCCCAGGAGTCGACCGGCGCGTCGGGGCCGAGCAGTTTGCGGACCTTGTCCACGTCGTAGGCGATCCCGGTGGTTCCCCAGAGATAAGGTACGGCATAGCGGTTGCCGGGATCGTTGGCCTGAAGCTTCCCGAGGATGTCCGCGTCGAGGTTTTTCCAGTGGGGGAGCCGGTCGCGGTCGAGTTCCTGGAGGACGCCTGCCTTGATCAGTCCGGGCAGGATGTTGGAGGTGATCACCACCACGTCGTAGCCGGAGCGGCCGACCATCAGTTTGCCCTGCGCGGTCTCGGCGCTGTCGAAGGTGTCGAGGACGACACGGGTGCCGGTTTCCTTCTGGAAAGCCTTGGGCGTTTCCGGGGCGATGAAGTCATACCAGTTGTAAAGATGGACGCTGGTTTGCGCAGCCCACGCACTGTCCGCTGCTGTCGCACCGATCGTCGTCAGGATCGATAACGCCAGTGCACAAACTTTTTTCATTGGATTTCCTTTCCGAAACGAAACAAGTTGGATTTTGCACCTACCAGAACTGGTAGTTCTGACCTGTGGCTATCCTCGAAGGCATCGATATTATGCACATTGGAACTCTTCATGACATAACGCCGAGTGACTAATCCCAGAGGAGTAGTTGTGTGGATATCGCATTGCACGGCGGCGCCTGGCACGAGTCACTGGGAAAGTTGCTCGAAGCGCTGGACCGGCCGTTCTTCTGGCGGTTCCTGGCGCAGACCCTCGGCCAGTTCGCCCCCGTCGACAACTGGGCGGCCCTGATATTCAGCGACTCCAGCCCCTTGATTCTTTCCTTCATGGAGGAGGAGATAGAAGAAATCGAGCCGGACCCGCTGATCAGTCGATATATAACCGGACTCTATCTGCAAGATCCTTTCTACCAGGTATCCAGAAACTGTCGGCGCGGCGGGCTTTTTCATCTTGCGGATATCGTCTCCGAAGATTTCGAAACGACCGAATATTACAATACGTACTTTGCGCATTATGTGGTGACGGACGAAGTTCAATATAACGTCCCGCTGGATGGTGAAAGAACCCTGTGCCTGTCGTTGGGCAGCGAGAGCCGCTTCGGCGCCGAGCAGATCGCGCTGTTCGAGCTGCTTCGCCCGTGGGTCATCGCGCTGATGAAAAAACGCATCCACTTCGAGGATGCGGTCAGGGAGGAGGCGAAACCGATCGCAGCGGCGGAGGTGGAAGTCCAGCCCTGGAGAGGGTTGATATCGCCGCTGACCGCGCGGGAGTCGGATGTCATCCGCCTGATGCTGGATGGATACTCGAACAAGGAAATAGCGGATCGGCTGACGCTGTCGATCGCCACCATCAAGGTGCATCGCCGGCACATCTACGCGAAGCTGAACGTGAAGTCCCACTCCGAGATATTCGCGCTATTGATCAACCCGCCCGCGCCGCGGCTCGCCGACGCACGCTAGTGCGCCGCCTGCGGAGGAACCCGGGCGCATAAGGTTATGCGAAATTCATATTGCCCGACGCTGAAAAAGCCGGCGTCGGATTGCACTCATGGGCGAATTCCATCCAGGACGATTCGACCATGCCCGATGTACGTCTTTCCTCTCGTTCGTTGACCCCCGTGCTCTGTGCGGTGGGGCTCGCCTGCGCGCTGCAGGGCGAGGTGCAGGCCGCCGACGGTGGGCCGCGCGACGCGGCCACGGCGCCCCGGGTATTCGACATAGCGCCCGGCGAACTGGCCGAGGTGTTGTTGAACATCGTGCGCCAGGGACACGTGCCGATCGCCTTCGACCAGCGCCTGGTGGCGGGGTTGCGCGGACCGGATATCCGCGGCCGGCTCAGTGTCGAGGATGCCTTGCGGCGTGCCCTGGCCGGCAGCGGGCTGGCATACGCGCAGGACGAAAGCGGTGCCTTCGTCCTGCGCCGCGGACAGGCGCCTGTGCAGGAGACGCGAGGTGCGGCGGTGGCACCGACCTTGTCCACCGTGGTGGTCACCGGCACGCGCAAGAGCGATGTGAGGGCGCAGGACAGCCTGAGCCCGATCGACGTGGTCAGCGCTACCCAGCTACGTAGCAGCGGCGCGGTCGACCTGCGCGATGCACTGGTCAAACTGCTGCCCTCGCTGACCCGCCAGGCCCAGCCGTTCAACGCCTCGGCGTTGACCCACACGCAGTCGCTGCGCGGGCTGAGCCCCAACCATGTGCTGGTGCTGGTGAACGGCAAGCGTCGCCACGAAACGGCCAATCTCAATATCAGCGGGGGGCTGGAGAAGGGCTCCACCGGCGTCGATCTGGACACCATCCCGATCAACGCCATCGAGCGGGTCGAGGTGCTGCGCGACGGCGCCTCGGCGCAGTACGGTTCGGACGCCATCGCCGGGGTGATCAACGTCATCCTCAAGTCCGCCGACAGCGGCGGGTCGGCGGCCGCTGACGTCGGGCAGACCGGCGACGGCGACGGCTTCACCCATGGCGGCGGGGGGAACATCGGACTGGCCTTCGGCGATAGCGGCTTCGTCAACCTCACCGCCGAATATCGCGAGCAGGAGCGCACGATGCGCAGCGGCATCGATGAGCGCACCGGTCGGCGCGACAACATTTCCATGGGCGATCCCGCGTTCCACCGGCAATCGCTGGCGCTCAACTCGGGTTTCGGGTTGGGCGACGATATCGAGGTGTACGGCTTCGGCACCTATACCCGGCGCAAGGCCTCCTCGGCGGCCAACTATCGCCTGGCCTCGGTGGCGCCGACGCTGTATCCGCACGGCTTCACGCCGCGCCCGAACAGCGACGAGGACGACTATGCGTTCCTCGCCGGGGTGCGCGGCGAGCGTCTGCTGGATGCCTGGCACTGGGACCTGAGCAGTGGCTACGGCGCCGACCGTCCCGATATCGGCATGACCCAGTCGGTGAACGCGGCGATCTACCGTGAAACCGGCAACAGCCCGAGAAGCTTCGACCTGGCGCGCTACCGCAACAGCCAATGGACCAGCAACCTGGACCTGGGGCGGGAATTCGAATTGGATTTCCTCGCTGCTCCGCTGGCGTTGTCGCTGGGTGCGGAATACCGGCGGGAAAGCTACCGCATCGACGCCGGCGACCCGGCGTCCTACTACAGCGGCGGAGCGGAATCCCTGGCTGGCCTCTCGCCGCTCAGCGAGGGGCAATGGTCGCGGCACGCCTGGGCGTCCTACCTGGACCTGGGCACCTCCCTGACCCCAACCTGGGAGGTCGACGTGGCGGTGCGCCACGAGAAATTCAGCGACTTCGGCAGCACCACCAACGGCAAGTTCGCCACCCGTTACCAGTTCGATCCGCGGGTGGCGCTGCGCGCCAGCGTAAGCAGCGGGTTCCGCGCGCCGTCCCTGGTCCAGGAGCACTACACCGGCCTCAGCGTCGGCCCGACCATCGCCCTCGGCCTGCTGGCGGCCAACTCGCCGGCAGCGAAGATGCTCGGCGCCGACGAACTGCAACCGGAGAAGTCGACCAGCTTCAACCTTGGCCTGGTACTCAACCCTTGGGAAAACGTCGGGCTGAACATCGACGCCTACCAGATCAGCATCCGCGACCGCATCGTCGACAGCGCCACCTATTCCGGCCAGGAAGCCATCGATGCCCTGGCCGCGGCGGGGATCTCGTTGCCGGCCAGCGCCAGTGCGGTCAGTACCCATTACCTGGCCAACGGTGCCGACACCCGTACCCGCGGTGTCGACATTACCGGTCACTACCTCGTCGCGCTTGGCGAGTACGGGCAGGTCGACTGGGAACTGTCGGCCAACTTCAACCGCACCACCTTGCGCAAGAACCATCGAGGCGCCAACGGCGAGCCGCTACTCAATGCGCAGCAGGTCGCCTGGATCACCAGCTCCACCCCGCGCAGCCAGGTTTCCCTCGGCGGCACCTGGAGCCGCCAGGACTGGGAGGTCAGCCTGCGCCTGACGCGCTACGGCCGGACCAGCTCGGAACTCGACTACACGGTAGGGCCGGACGCCTGGTCGACGGAGAAATTCAACCATTTCGTCAACGACCCGAAGTACATCACCGACATCGCCGCGCGCTACCGGCTCAGCGCTGACCTGACGCTGACCGCCGGCGCCGACAACCTGTTCGACGTCCGTCCGGACAAGCTGCCCGCGCAGAACACCACCTATGGCGACGTGCTGCGCTACGACACCTATGCCTCGCAGATCGGCTTCAACGGCGCCTTCTACTACCTGCGCGCGGCCTACCGCTTCTAGAGGGCCAGGCGTGGCGCAACGAGAATTTTCCGCGACCAGCGGCGGCGTGCTGCTGGCGTCGGTGGTGGCGATCATGCTCGGGCCCACCGGCATCCTGCTGAACACCTTCGGTCTGTTCATCGCACCGATGAGCGCCGAGTACGTCTGGGACCGCGCCGAGGTGTCGTTGCTGGTGACGCTGTTCGGACTGGCGGTCGCCATCACCAGCCCGCTCAAGGGCTGGTTGATCGACCGTTGGGGCGCGCGGCGGGTAATGCTCGGGCTGACCGCGGCCCTGTCGCTGCCGCTGCTCGGCCTGGCGGCGGTGAATGCCGTCTGGCAACTCTACGCGCTGTTCCTGCTGATCGGCCTGCTGGCGCCAGGCAACCTGCCTTACGGACGTATCCTCGGACTCTGGTTCCGCCAACGCCTGGGCGTGGCCTACGGCCTGCTCGGCCTGGGCTTCGGGGTGGGCGGGCCGCTGGGCCTGCTGGTCGGCCACCAGAGCCTCGAAGCGTGGGGCTGGCGCGGCGCTTTCCTGGTCTACGGCGTGCTCGAACTGGGCCTGGCGCTGCCGCTGCTGGCCTGGCTGTTCCGCGAGCCAGCGCCGGGCGCTGGCGTGGCCGCCGGCACGGCCGTACCGGAAACCGCGCTGAGCGGATCGACGGCGCCCCAGGCCTGGCGCAGCGCCAGTTTCTGGCTGGTGCTGGGCAACCAGGTGCTGGCGGTGTTCGTGATGTCCGGGATCATGACCCATGGTGTGCCGATGCTGGTGGAGCGCGGTTTGTCCCGGGGCGAGGCGGGCACCGCGCTGTCGGCGTTGTGGGTCGGCATGATGCTGTCGCAGCCGCTGATGGGCTGGCTTCTCGACCGCGTGGCGACGCCGCGGGTGGCGTTGCCCTTCGCCCTGGCGGCGGTGCTCGGCATGGCCTGGTTCCTGGTGGGCGACACACCGAGCGGTCTATGGCTGGCGGTGTTCCTGGTCGGCCTGGGCGGAGGAGGGGAAAGCGGCACCACCAAGTACCTGCTGATGCGCTACTTCGGCCTGCGCAGCTTCGGTGTGATCTACGGTTCGATCCAGCCGTTCACCTTCGCCCTGTCGATCAGTCTCGGTGCTTACCTGCTGGGCTGGCTGTACGACCGCGCCGAAGGCTACGGGACGGCCGAATGGGTGCTGCTCGCGGCTTTTTCCCTGGCTGCGTGCAGCCTGTTCGCCTTTCGCCCCTATCCGCAGAAATTGCCCTGAGGGGAATCATGCCGGCTAGCGTTCGCCCTGGCGCCGCGCGGTCTTGCCGGCGAGGCGGGTCTGGCGATAGTCGTTGGCGCACTGTCCCGTCCAGCGGCGGAAGGCGTGGCGAAAACTGGAGGTATCCATGTAGCCCAGCCTCTCGGCGACTTCCTCGATGCGCAGTCGCTCGTCCCGCAGCAGTTGGCGCGCCCTGTCGTGGCGGACCAGGTCGAGCACTTCCCGGTAGTTGGTGCCCTCGTCGGCGAGCCGTCGGCGCAGCGTCCGCTCGGTGACCTTCAACTGCCGGGCGACCCAGGCGATGCTCGGGTAGCGGTCCTGTAGCACCTCCAGCAGTGCCACGATGCGTTGGCGGTAGCCGCCCATCTCGCGGGTGACGCGGGTGTTGAAAGCCTTGCTGCCGAGCGCCAGCGAGGCCTGGAACACGGCGGAGTTGGCAGTGGCGATCTCGGCCTCGAGCAATTCCTCGGGGAGGGTGAAGGTGATGCCTTCGCCGGCGAAATACACCGGCACCCGGAAATACTCCTCGTATGCCCGCACGTCGCCGTTCCTTTCCGGGAGGCGCAGGCGGACCAGTTCCAGATCGCCCAGCAGCAGGTCGCGGAACACCGCGTAGGCGGCCGACGCCAGGACGTTGGCGTGGTACAACCGGGCCGACTGCGGCCAGTCCGGCTTGTCCTGCAGGTCGATATCCACATCCACGGTGTCGCAACTGGAACGTCTCACCGCGATCCCGCGGATGTCCTTGCGGAACAGCAGCATGTTGGTCTTGATCAGTTGCAAGGCTTCGCCCACGGTGCCGGCACTCTGCAGCGCCAGCCCGGCGACGCCATAGTCGGAAAGGCGGTAGTGCTCCCCCAGGCTCAGGCCTTCCAGGGGGGAGCGCCCGTTCAGCACGATCCACTCGTAGAGCGCTTCGCTGGGCAGGCGCGGCTCGGCAGCCGAACCCTGGCGCATGTCCGGAGGCGTGATGCGTTGCACGGCGAGGTAGTTGTTGAGTGGTCGCCACTCGAAATCGTACTGGATGTTTTCGGACGGGCTCATCGGTTACCTCTTGCACGCGATGCTATCGCCCTGAAGGCGTCAGGGCTTCGTTATTCCATGCGGATGTCGTTTCGGTTGATTTTCGTACGCTGGGCTTCCGGCAATCACTACCTTGCGTAAGGGGTTGACAGGAGCGGGGTCTGCGTATAGTCGCGCCTCCGCGACGCCGTGCCGATCGGTCGTGCATGCTCGCCGTGGCCCGGCCGAACGCTGCCGTCCCGGCCACTCTCGCCGGGGTGGCTGCGCCTGGATGATCGTCTTGGGCGATGGTGGCACGGGCCGATCGCCGTGAGCTTCAGGCGCCATCGCCGCTTGCCGGCGCTCGGGAGGCTGCTGGCCAAGGAAAACCGTAGCGCCGCGTCGGGCGGCGGCTAGCGGGGATTTCCGGCCACGCGTGCCGTGCCCGGGCCACGCTTGCCTTCCTGGCGCGCCGGACTCCCGATGGCCTGGAGGGCAGGAAAAGCGAGCGGCGAGGTGTCGGCGAGCAGGGTCAACTCGATCTTCTGATAGGGTCGGTGGGCTGTCCGGGGCGGCTAGGATGGACATTTTCATCGTCTCGGGCAGGCCTGTCGCGACCGCGCGAAGTCGCGACGGACGCCGCTAAGGAGCAACGGATGACCGTTCTTATCCAGGGGGCCGGGATCGCCGGCCTGGCGCTGGCGCGCGAATTCACCAAGGCTGGCATCGACTGGCTGCTGGTCGAGCGAGCCAGCGAGATCAGGCCCATCGGTACCGGCATCACCCTGGCGAGCAATGCGTTGACGGCGTTGTCCAGCACCCTGGATCTCGACCGGCTGTTCCGCCGTGGCATGCCGTTGGCCGGCATCAACGTATACGCCCACGACGGTTCGATGCTGATGTCGATGCCTTCCAGCCTGGGTGGGAATTCCCGCGGCGGCCTGGCGTTGCAGCGCCACGAGCTGCATGCGGCGCTGCTGGAGGGGCTGGATGAGTCGTGCATTCGGGTCGGGGTCTCCATCGTGCAGATCCTCGACGGACTCGACCACGAACGCGTGACCCTGAGCGACGGCACTGTCCACGACTGTTCGCTGGTGGTCGGTGCGGATGGCATTCGTTCCAGCGTGCGACGTTATGTCTGGCCGGAGGCGACCTTGCGTCATTCCGGCGAAACCTGCTGGCGCCTGGTCGTTCCCCATCGGCTGGAGGACGCCGAGCAGGCGGGAGAGGTCTGGGGGCACGGCAAGCGCCTCGGTTTCATCCAGATCAGCCCGCGCGAGATGTATGTCTACGCGACCCTGAAGGTGCGCCGGGAGGAGCCCGAGGACGAGGAGGGCTTCGTCACCCCGCAACGGCTGGCCGCCCACTACGCGGACTTCGACGGCATCGGCGCGAGCATCGCCCGGCTCATACCGAGCGCCACCACGCTGGTGCACAACGACCTCGAGGAGTTGGCCGGAGCCTCCTGGTGCCGCGGACGGGTAGTGCTGATCGGTGACGCCGCACACGCCATGACGCCGAACCTGGGGCAGGGCGCGGCCATGGCCCTGGAGGACGCCTTCCTGCTGGCGCGCCTGTGGTGCCTGGCGCCGCGCGCCGAGACGCTGATCCTGTTCCAGCAGCAACGCGAGGCGCGGATCGAGTTCATCAGGAAGCAATCCTGGATCGTCGGCCGCCTTGGTCAGTGGGAATCGCCCTGGAGCGTCTGGCTGAGGAATACCCTCGTTCGCCTGGTGCCGAATGCCAGTCGCAGGCGCCTGCACCAGCGTCTTTTCACCGGTGTCGGTGAGATGGCCGCACAGTAGCCGCCGATGCCAGTGGCGTCTTGGGCGCCTGTTTTCGACTTCGGCGATGGTCGCTATGGAGAAGTTCCGGGCGGTGAGGGCGCTTGTGCTTTGCCAAGCCCCGCTTCGCTGGGCTCTCCACGGGTTCGCCGGTTCTTGCTGCGATCCGGCCTGCCGCTCGCCGGGGGCTGGCGGTATACTTCGCAGCGCCCGTTCGATGCCGTCGAATGATGTTTCCATGACGCTTGATTTATGACGCCTTTGCGCCAAGCTAGGTCATGGGATGGCTTTCTGTTAAGGTTGCCGAAATCCCCAGGGGGCCCGTGTGGGCGGTTGTCTGCTAATGCGCGACGAGGTGCAGCGTGATTAAGGTGCTGGTGGTCGACGACCACGATCTGGTACGCACCGGTATTACCCGCATGCTGGCCGACATCGAAGGCTTGCAAGTGGTCGGCCAGGCCGACTGCGGTGAAGACTGTCTGAAACTGGCCCGCGAGCTGAAGCCGGATGTCGTCCTGATGGACGTGAAGATGCCCGGTATCGGCGGCTTGGAGGCGACCCGCAAGCTGCTGCGCAGCCAGCCCGACATCAAGGTCGTGGTAGTCACCGTCTGCGAAGAGGACCCGTTCCCCACCCGCCTCATGCAGGCCGGCGCCGCCGGCTACATGACCAAGGGCGCGGGGCTGGAGGAAATGGTCCAGGCGATTCGCCAGGTCTTCGCCGGCCAGCGCTACATCAGCCCGCAGATCGCCCAGCAACTGGCGCTGAAGTCCTTCCAGCCGCAGCAGCACGATTCCCCCTTCGATTCGCTGTCCGAGCGCGAGATCCAGATCGCCCTGATGATCGCCAACTGCCACAAGGTGCAGAGCATCTCCGACAAGCTGTGCCTGTCGCCGAAGACCGTGAATACCTATCGCTACCGCATCTTCGAGAAGCTCTCGATCACCAGCGACGTGGAACTGGCGCTGCTCGCCGTCCGCCACGGCATGGTCGATGCCGCCAGCTAGATGAGCGCTGTTTTCGACGCGAGCGCTTTCCTCGCTACCTGCAGCAATCGGCCAGGCGTCTACCGCATGTTCGATGCGGAGGCCAAGCTTCTCTACGTGGGCAAGGCGAAGAGCCTGAAGAAGCGCCTGGCCAGCTATTTCCGCAAGTCCGGCCTGGCGCCGAAGACCGCCGCGCTGGTGGCGCGGATCGCCCAGGTGGAAACCACCATCACCGCCAACGAAACCGAGGCGTTGCTGCTGGAGCAGACGCTGATCAAGGAGTGGCGGCCGCCCTACAACATCCTGCTGCGGGACGACAAGTCCTATCCCTTCGTGTTCCTCTCCAGCGAGGACGAGTATCCGCGGCTGTCCCTGCACCGCGGCGCGAAGAAGCGCAAGGGGCGTTACTTCGGTCCGTATCCGAGCGCGGGAGCGATCCGCGAGAGCCTCAACCTGCTGCAGAAGGCGTTTCTCGTCCGCCAGTGCGAGGACAGCTATTTCCGCAACCGTACGCGGCCCTGCCTGCAGTACCAGATCAAGCGCTGCAAGGGGCCCTGCGTGGGGCTGGTCAGCCCTGAAGAGTATGCCGAGGACGTGCGCCACTCGGTGATGTTCCTCGAAGGAAAGAGCAACGCGCTGGCCGACGAGCTGAACGTCGGCATGGAGCAGGCGGCGATGCGCCTGGACTTCGAGAAGGCGGCGGAGTTGCGCGACCAGGTGGCGATCCTGCGGCGGGTCCAGGACCAGCAGAGCATGGAAGGTGGCAACGGCGACGTCGACATCGTCGCCGCTATCGTCACCCCTGGCGGCGCTTGCGTACACCTGATCAGCGTACGCGGCGGGCGGGTGCTGGGCAGCAAGAACTTCTTCCCGCAGGTCGCGATCGAGGAGGAGGTGGGCGAAGTGCTGCTGGCGTTCCTTGGTCAGTACTATCTCAGCCACCAGGAGCGCGACCTGCCGGCGGAGTTGATCGTCAACGTGACGCACGAGGATTTCCCGGTGCTGGTTTCGGCGATCGCCGAAGCGCGAGGCCGCGAACTGGAGATCAGCTACCGGGTACGTGGTACCCGCGCCCGCTGGCAGCAACTGGCGGTGACCAACGCCGAACAGGCCCTGGGCGCACGCCTGGCCAACCGCCAGCATGTGGCGGCACGCTTCGAAGCCCTTGCCGAGGCGCTCGACCTGGCGGAGCCGCCGCAACGCCTGGAGTGCTTCGATATCAGTCACTCCAGCGGCGAGGCCACCGTGGCTTCCTGCGTGGTGTTCGGCCCGGAAGGGCCGCTGAAGTCGGACTATCGCCGCTACAACATCGAAGGCGTCACCGCTGGCGACGACTACGCGGCGATGCACCAGGCGCTGACCCGCCGCTTCAGTCGCCTGAAGGACGGCGAGGGGAAGATGCCCGACATTCTCCTGGTGGATGGCGGCAAGGGGCAATTGGCCATGGCCCAGGAGGTGCTCCAGGAACTGGCGGTCGCCGGTCTGATCCTGCTCGGCGTGGCCAAGGGCGTGACCCGCAAGCCGGGGCTGGAAACCCTCTACCTGAACGATGCCTCCCACGAGTTCACCCTGCCGGCCGATTCGCCGGCGCTGCACCTGATCCAGCAGATACGTGACGAAGCGCACCGTTTCGCCATCACCGGCCACCGTGCGCGGCGCGGCAAGGCACGGCGGACGTCGACGCTGGAGGACGTCCCTGGCGTCGGC
Source organism: Pseudomonas sp. YA1 (assembly GCF_058680555.1). Lineage (NCBI taxonomy): Bacteria > Pseudomonadati > Pseudomonadota > Gammaproteobacteria > Pseudomonadales > Pseudomonadaceae > Pseudomonas > Pseudomonas sp. YA1. Next base: position 124,824 of record NZ_JBZWBG010000013.1, on the reverse strand, counting down.
CCGAAACGTCGGCGCGATCTGCTCAAGCATTTCGGCGGGTTGCAGGAATTGTCGCGGGCGAGTATCGATGAACTGGCCAAAGCCCCCGGTATCAGTAAAAAGCTTGCCGAGCAGATTTATGCCGTCCTGCACAGCGAGTAGAATGCCGGCTCACCTCGCAGCCTAGATGGTCCGATGAATATCCCCAATCTGCTCACGTTACTGCGCGTCCTGCTCATTCCGATCTTCATTCTGCTGTTCTATCTGCCGACGTCCTGGAGCTACCTGACCGCCAGTGCCGTGTTCGCCCTGGCCGCCGCCACCGACTGGCTGGACGGCTACCTCGCCCGGCGCCTCGGCCAGAGCACGCCGTTCGGCGCCTTCCTCGACCCGGTCGCGGACAAGCTGATGGTGGCGGTTGCGCTGGTCTTGCTGGTGGAAGAGCACGCCAACCTGTGGCTGACCCTGCCGGCGGTGATCATCATCGGCCGCGAGATCGTGGTTTCCGCCTTGCGTGAGTGGATGGCCGAACTGGGGGCGAGGGCTCAGGTGGCGGTGTCCAACCTGGGCAAGTGGAAGACCGCGGCGCAGATGCTGGCGCTGGTCATTCTCCTGGCGAATCCGCCGCTGATGACCTTCTGGGTGATTCTCGGCTACGTGCTGCTGATCATCTCCGCGGCGCTGACCCTGTGGTCCATGGTGCACTACCTGCTGGCCGCGTGGCCGCATCTGTCGACCACCCCGAAAGAGAAATAAACTTTTTTGAATCAAGGAGTTGACACGGCGCCGCGATGCTATAGAATGGCGCCCGTCACCAAGACGATGCGGGAATAGCTCAGTTGGTAGAGCACGACCTTGCCAAGGTCGGGGTCGCGAGTTCGAGTCTCGTTTCCCGCTCCAGATATAGATCTACAGGCTCACCTGTAGATCATTGAAAAAAAGGGCCTCAGGGCCCTTTTTTCGTTTCGGCGGGTTCCATCAGCCAGCATCTTCTAGTCCATTCTTTAGTGCATCAGTGCTGGGCGGCGGCTACAGATCGTCTATCCCTTGATCCGCGCAATAGAGCATTGAGCATGGTGCGCTGCCATTCGGCAGTCGAAGGCCAACGGCAAGGTCCATATAGCCTTGGTCATCGATGGTCTTTGCCTGGCTGTTTCGCCCGAGGATGGCAAGAGCCGGCATTTCCCCTATCGCTGGAAGGACAAGCAAAAGGCGCTTGGTCGGGCAGCTATCCTGAAGTCGCTCTCAAAGAGGCTCGCTGCCGATGCGTCGTGTCCGCGAATTGATCGCATGCGCTCGGCTCTTGCGAGCAACGAACATAGGAGTGCCGGGAAGCCCGGTGTGTGGAAGGGGCGCCTTCTCGAAGATACATCTACCGAGTCATCGGAATGCCCTGTCGCATCGACGACCCGGCATTGGGTCGGTTCCCGCGATTTGACCCGTTCATGCGGTCGATGAGTTACGCGCAGAGCGAGCCCCCTTATCTCTAAGTATTCAACTTAGGCGGAGCCGACGGGGAGGCTCTCATTCCGGAAGCTGGTGGGCATCGGCGTCGCCTCATCGATGCGTTGGTTGTACCGCAGTGTGGGCCGGGTTCGGTTCGCTTCGGCCGACCGGTTCTGCTGGGTTAGTTGTACTCCAGGATGTAGGTCAAAATGGAGTCAGCTTTACCCGCGGTGATTTTTCCGCCAGTGGCGACATAGCGAGCCGATCCCACAAAGCGGTACATCTCCGTCCCAGCACCGCTGGCCAGCCAGTCCAGGGGCAGGGCCTTGGCTTGGGTGAATGGCAATGCCGCTCCTTTACTGGACATCAACGAAATGCCGACTCCTTGGGCTACACCGGCTTCTCCTCTGCCTGTGAGGTTCAACAGGCCATCCTGGATCGAGTTTCCTTCAAAGTAGACCTTCACAGGAGGTTTGATGCTCGGATTGAGCCCTTCGCATACAACATCCAGTGAAAAGCCATGATCTGGCGCAGCCCCTCTTTTGATGTCATAGGCCGTTGGGCGCCCCGTGTTGACATCAATGGTCGACTTGTGTGTGCTGCACGTGGTGAAGAAGGCGTTATGTTTAAGCGTTGCGCGAAGGTTATATCCCTCTATGGTGAATTCAGCCCTGGATGGATTTGTGTAGTTGGTATCGATGAAAAAATTGGTTGAGTAGTTAAAAGGGGTGATGTCTCCCTTTCCTACTCCCATTGCGGTTCGGATGAAATCAACTACGAGAACAGTGGGCATATAGCGAATGGTGCCGATGTTGCCCGTGGGGTAGGTGGCGGGAGCTGCTGTCGGTTCGGTCCAGTTGTAGCGTGCTCGGTGTCCAATTCTGATACCGACCCCTGGCACTCCAGACTCATAGAGGCCATTTCCATCTATTGGAATGAGCGTCGTTTTGGGAGCTGTAAAACCGAATTGTCCGGGCTTTCCGTCACTTCCGCACCACGCCCAGCCACCTAGAGTTTCTCCTGAGCCGACTTGCACGGTCATTGTTCCCATCGATTTACCGATCGGTGCGTGCTTCAAGGTGAAAACGGATTGGAGGCTCTGTATCGGCAGGGGGGTCTTGGTAGGTAGTTCAGGCTTGCCGCAATAGGCCACCGAGGAGAGCGACCAAAGGCATCCAGCGGTCGATATACCAATGCAGAAGAGTAGCTTGACGTGTGCGGGAGCTGGCTTTTTCACGGGAACCCTTGAACTCGTAGGATGATTTGCTCACGCTGATTATTCCATCCCTGGTCTTTCAACTGAGACAGGACCGGTCCGGGGGGCTTGTATGAAATTTCTTAACTTTCTGATTGGAAGTAACGCTGGAATCTGATCCTCTCAACCAGCCATAACACTTGAGGTTGCGCAGGTCTCTGGCGGGAATGCTTGCCAGGCGTAGTGCCTCGCATCCTGTCGGCGGATTCATCGCAAGGCGGTCTTCCTGCGATGCTATGGGGCAGGAGCTGCGGCCGCAGGATGAAGCGTTCGTGGAGCGGCTTCGGGAAAAGCCGTGGCGCGGAGGCTGGGAAAGGAACTCATGGGAAGGGCCACGCAATGGCTGCCTGGCGTTCCTCGACTGTGCCTGCCTGTCCTGTCTCGAAGACTAGTCCTTAATTCAGTCCATCGATCCGAGGTGAGTGCAAGGCTCTCCTTTGGAGTCAGTATCATGGAGGCTCGTTTCCCGCTCCAGGATATCGATATGCAGATTTCACCAAGTTCTGCAGAACCTCGAAAAGGATCGAGAGGCCCTTTTTTCGTATCAGCGTAAAAACACCGGCAGCCGCTCGTTTCCGCCACGGCTGTCTGGGAAAAATACCCGTTCACCTGCTAACATGGCGACATCGGTGCCGATGTGTCCGCAGGCTCTGGGGCGCGGATGCCATGCCCTCTATCCGGCCGGAGAACTTTGCCATCGAAGACTCGACATGCTGACAAGGTCGTTGCTGTCCGCGGTCTTTTGCCTGTTGCCGATCATCCTGCAGCCGCTGCCCGTCGCGGCCGAATCCATCCTGCTCGATGGTCGTATGACGACAACGACGCGCCCCTGGCTCGACAAACGAGCCAGGCAGTGGCTGGATGCCCGGGAGCCGCTGACGATAGGCGTGGTTTCTCCCGACTATCCGCCGCTATCCATCTTCTACGCAGGTTCCTACAAGGGCTTCACGGCCGATTACCTGGCCCTGGTGTTCGAGCGGCCGTTGCGCGTCAGGGACTTTCCGTCGCGGCAGGCGGCAATCGCTGCGTTGTCGCGGGGAGAGATCGATCTGCTCGGTGTCGGTAGCGAGGTCGAGGCCCGGCAACACGGATTGCTGGCATCCGCTGCGTATCTTTCCGACCGGCCGGTACTGGTGTCTTCCAGCGGCGCCCCGTTCGATTCGCAGGCGGAGTCCTGGCTGGCCACGGTCAAGGGTTATCTTCCCGCCGAACGTATCAAGGCCGCCTATCCGCACAGCAAGGTCATCTGGTTCGACTCGCCGCAGCTTGCCCTGGAAGCGCTGAGCATGGGGGACGTCGATGGCGTGCTGGGTGACGCCGTCTCTGCGCACTATCTCATCCAGACCCATTACCTGCTGAACTTGCGTATCGAGAACTTCGCGCCCATCGACAGCCAGGGTTTCCGTTTCCTGCTCCGGCCGGGGGATGAGCCTCTGCTCGCGGTCCTCGATCGAGCCCTGCCGCGTATCAATGGGCGCTACGGCGACGAACTGTTGCGCAGTTGGAGCGCCGGGCGGCGCCTGCGTTTCGACGAGCCCAGGGTGACGCTTGCGCCGGCGGAACAGCGTTGGCTCTCCACGCATCCGGTCGTGCCGGTGGTGATCAACCATTCCCTTGGCGCGCTCGGGCAACTGGATAGCGAGGGGCGGCTGAGCGGTATCGGGCGTGACTATCTGGACCTGATCGGCAAGCGCAGCGGCCTGCAGTTTTCCTTCAGCGGAGCCCGAAACTTCGTCGAGGCGAAACGTCGACTGGATGCGGGCGAAGCGTTGGTTACGCCGACCATGCCCTCGACGGAGCGTCTCGATTCCGGCCTCGAGGTCCTGACTCCCTACCTGCGTAGCACCACGGTGCTGATGAGCGCCAGCCGGGGCGGCCGGGGCGAACGGCTGGAGCGTGTCCATGGCCTCGCGGATCTCGACGGCAAGCGATTGGCCACGACGGTTGGCTATTTCCTCAACGACACCATTCGGCGCGATCACCCTGAGATCAAGCTCCAGGTCTATCCGACCTTTCTCGCCGCGATGCAAAGCGTCGATGCCGGACAGAGCGAGGCTTCTATCAGCAGCGATTATACCGGTCGCTATCTGTCCGCCCAGCATTTCGACAACCGGATCCAGGTCGTCGGTATCCTCGATGATCTCTCCATTCCGATCAGCATCGGTGTGGCGAGGAACCAGCCCGAGCTGCAGGGCATCCTGGAGAAGGCGCAGCTGGCGATCGCTCCGGAAGAAGTGGCGGAAATCCTCCACCGCTGGGAGCCTCGCTTCGCCAAGGGAGGGACGGACTTCTGGCGCGATCACCGGAGCAAGATTCTGCAGATCGGCGGATTGTTCGGCGTACTGATTTCCATCTCTCTCATCTGGGGTTTCTACCTGATGCGCCAGGTGCGCAAGACCCGCCAGGCAGAAGAGCAAGCTGACGCTGCCAACCGTGCCAAGAGCGTGTTTCTTTCGACGATGAGTCACGAGATCCGCACGCCATTGAACGCGGTCATCGGCTTGCAGGAGCTGGTGCTGAAAAAGGGCGAGAAGGGCGTGTTGGATCTCGATTCGCTGAGCATCGCCCAGGAAGCTGCCCAGGGGTTGCTGCTTCTGCTGGGCAATATTCTCGATTTGTCGCGGATCGAATCCGGTCGGTTCGATTCCGCTCCCGAACCAGTGCTTCCTGGCGAGTTGATCAGAGGAATCCTGCCGCTGGTTGGCGGGCTGACGCGGCAGAAGAATCTTTCCCTGGCACTGGAACTCGACGGGGATCTCGAGCAGTGGGTGCTGGTGGATCCCCTGCATTTCAAGCAGGTGTTGTTCAACTTGCTGGGCAACGCCATCAAGTTCACCGAGCGCGGTGGGGTAACGGTGCGGGCGGTGGGGCGGCGCGAGGCGGAGAGGCTTCATTTGCTGCTCGAGGTAAGCGACACCGGCCTCGGTATTTCGGAGGAGGACCAGGCCAGGCTGTTCCGGCCATTCTCGCAGGTCGGCTCGCCTGCGCTTGGCCAGGCGTCCGGCAGCGGCCTGGGGTTGTACATCAGCCGACGCCTGGTACACCTGATGGGCGGCCAGATCAGCCTGCGCAGCGAGCTGGGCAACGGCTCCTGCTTCTCGGTCGAGTTCGATCTTCCGCTGACCGAACCTCCGCCCAGCGAGTCGAGCGAAGCGCGTTCCGGAGTTGCCGAGGTCGAGGAGCGGAAAGAGGCAAGGGCGCTCTCGATATTGCTTGCGGAAGACCATCCGTTCAATCGGCTGACCCTGACCATGCAATTGGAAAGCCTTGGGCACCGGGTGACCTCCACGGAAGATGGCGAGGAAGCATTCGAACGTTGGCAGGGCGAAGACTTCGACGTCGTGATTACCGACGGCATGATGCCGCGGATGGATGGCTACGAGCTGGCGCGACGGATCCGCTCGCAAGAAGCCCTTGGCGGTCGGCGTCGCTGCTTGGTGATAGCGCTTACCGCCAGCGCCGAGAAGGATGCGCTGGAGCGTTGCCTGGCTGCCGGCATGGACCGGGTCCTGTTCAAGCCGACTACGCTCGATGAGCTCGCTCGGGCGCTGAACGGGGGAGAGCCGGTCATGCCTACGAGCGTCGATTCGCAATGAAAGTGCCCGAGTGGTTGCCGTTTTGCGTGCCGCGAGCGGATGTATCGGGTAATCTCTCGCAGAAATGAACCAGCACTAGTGAAGCGAACGATGGGTTTTGAACAACTTGCCGAGCTGAGAGACCGTCTGCGCGCACAGGCGGCGCAGGCGAAACCGGCTCAAACCAAAAGCTCCGCGGGACGCGCGAAGAAACGTGAAGCCGTCGAGCCGGGAGTCGAGGCTATCTGGAGGCTGCAACGGCATTTCCCGCTGGCGTTTCCGAAAAGCCCCGCGGCCAAGGTTCCGCTCAAGCAGGGCATCCTCCAGGATGCGCAGCAGCACCTCAAGCTACTGGGAATCACCGCCGAACAACTGAAACAGGCCATCGCCACCTGGTGCCAGGGCAGCCGCTACTGGAGTTGCATGGTGGAAGATGCGCCGCGACTGGATCTGCAAGGCCAGGTTGCCGGCAAGGTAACCGCCGAGCAGGCGGTGTATGCGCGGCGGCAGGCGTCTCGCCGGCAGCGCGAGCAGATGCGCGAGAAGCGCGCCAAGCGTGCCCAGGCGGGTGGCGAAGCGCCGGCCGCCACGGAGGCGCCGACGCCTGAAGCGCCCGCAACCGAAGCGAGTCCCGAGGCGAACTGATCGCCGGGGCAGGGCGCGTCGGATCCTGGCGCGCTCTTCGGTTGCCGGTCGCCGCGGGGCCCATTTCGCGGACGTCTGGGCCCGTTTCTCCCGGCTTGTGCTACGCAATAGCCTGATCTGCAAAGTTTTTTTCGTAGAGCGCTTGCCAAGCCCGGCGAATCCGTCCATAATTGCGTCCATTCCAGCGATGGGTGAGCTAAAAATCTTTTGAAATCAAAGGGTTATAAGTTCAAAATCGCACCAGGAAAGAGATTTCAGCGATATGCCAAACGCATGTCGCTTCGCTCAAAGGCTGAGTAGCAGAGTGGTTATGCACCGGATTGCAAATCCGTGAACGCCGGTTCGATTCCGACCTCAGCCTCCAACAGGAAAGCCCCGTAGCTCAGTGAGTTACGGGGCTTTTTTCTTGCCTAGGAAAGCGGATCATTTCCGCAATTCTCCGATCATTTCCGCAACTCATCCTCACTTCGTCGGGCTTACCACCTCGCCGACGCGTCGGTAAACGTTCTTCGTGATCTGTTCCTTTGTGTGGCCAAGCAGCTTGCTTGCATCGGCCAGGTTCTCGATTTCGCTGGCTGCCTTGGGGCGAATATCGCTGAAGCGGAACTGCTTGATTCGTTCAGCAAGCGGCTCGTCTCGGGCGGCCACTGCTTGGGCGGCGGCTTCTGCTCGCGCCTCGTCCCAGCGATTTCGCATCATGGCGTAGCTCATGCGGAGGCCTGATGGGTTCGTAATGAGGCGCGAACTGGTAATGCCGGCCTGGACCTGACCGAGAGCTCCAATCTCACCCCGAACCCGTCGGCAACTACGTTCACGTTTTCCGGAACGAACATCATCATTTCTGCCGGAGCCGGGTCGTTCCCCTCTGACTGGGTTGCGGGGACGATCCTGCGGGTTGAGGCGATGTACCCCTATTCGGTGAACGATGGCGGCGGCACGAATCGCGACGTCGTGACGGGGGATATCGCTCAGCTCGGGCTGGATGTTGGCGATGAGATCGAGGTTGTCGGCACCAACGGCGGCCTCTACATGGTGAACGACATCACCTCAACGTCGATGACGCTCAACTACAGCAACGGTTCGCCGGCCAATGCGTTGCAGACCGGCTCTGGCAATGCAGCAATCGGCCCGCGCGGCCTGCGCTATCGGATCACGGCGTACAGCGCGCAGCAGCTCACAGTCGAGCGGCTGACCAGTGCGGGCGGTGTCGATGTTGACTGGCCAGGATTCACCGCTCTCAACTCGTCTACGTCCCGAGTCACCATCGATCCGACCAGCCTAGAAGGGGGCTGGCGCGGTCCCTTCCCGGCGTGCCCTGTGTCGGAGAAGACCAACTTCGTCGAGATCGACGTATTTTGCCCGGAAGGGCTTTGCGGTGTAGGCAGAGAAGGGCAGATCTACCAGATCCGCACTTATTACGACATCCAGTGGCGAGACATGGCCATCGGCGGCGCATGGACGACGGTCAGTAAGAACCATGCCGGCAGTTCTCTCGACCAGCAGGGTTTTACGGACGGCATCCCGCTGCCGTACATGATGCGGCCCGAGTTTCGCATCAGAAAAGTGTTCGTCAACCAGGGCGGCAACTCAACATCCGAGTACCGAGACCGCACCCAGTGGTACGGGATGCGCGCGCGCCTCCAGGCTCCATCGTCCTACGCCGGCGTCACGACCATGGCCGTCAGGTATCGGTCGTCTGACCGTATCGCAGCGCAGACCGAAAGCCGCGTTTCGGTGGAAGCTACTCGCATGCTACCGACTCGACAGAACGGTGCATGGACGAGCGAGATCGCTACGCGAGACATCGTCCCGTTCCTCTGCTACATCGCCAAAGAGCGCGGCTACACAGACGCCGACCTCGACCTAGAAGAGCTCGATCGGCTTGACGCCATCTGGAAGGACCGCGGCGACACGTTCGACATGATCTACGAGGACGGTAAGGTCACGGTCGCGCAGGTCATGGACGACGTGCTTGCCGCCGGGTATGCGGAGAAGACGATCAAGCGCGGCGTGATCTCCGCAGCCCGAGACGAACCAAGGACCACATTCGGGCACATGTACTCGCCGCAGAACATGGATGGTCCGCTGAGGATCAGCATCAGCGCTCCGTCTGAGGACGACTATGACGGAGTCGATGTGGAGTTCGTCAATGCCAACGGCTGGATAGAAGATACCGTCCAGTGCCGCCTGCCCGGCGATGTCGGCAGAAAGGTCGAGAAGATCACGGCTGTCGGTGTCACAAACCGCGATCGCGCCTGGCGCTACGGGATGCGCCGCCGGATGGCTCAGCGATACCGTAGAACTGAGCACTCGTTCGATACCGGCCTCGACGCGCTGAACAGCGACTTCTGGGATTACGTGGCCCTTGCCGGCGATGTTCCCGGCCCAGGACTGGCGCAGAGCGCATACCTGAAATCGTTCGTGATCTCTGGAAGCTCGGTGCTGATCGAGTCCAGTGAGCCACTTGACTGGTCGCTGCTGAACTCGCCAGCGCTCTACCTGCGGCGCCCAGACGGAACGGTTTCCGGTGGATATCCGGCGTCGAGGATCGACGACTACCGGCTGAGCATTCCCAGCATCGATTTCATCCCTGATGTTTCTTGGGAGATCGAACCTGCTGCTGGGAAACCCATACCCGGCCCTGATCAGTTCCATCGATCCCAACGGCAATACCTCGGCATCCGTTCGTGCGGTGAACTACGACCCCAGGGTCTACACCTACGACAACGCCAGCGCCCCAAACTGACCGCACACGAAAAACCATAGCCCGCCATAGAGCGGGCTTTTTCATGCTTGGAGAAAAGTATGACTTACGACACCAGCGACCTTCCGCTCGGCTCGAAGGACCCTCGCGTTCTGTACGAAAACGCTGAGCATCTCGATTTGGCAATGAACTCGCTGAATCAAGATCGCTGGATGGACCGTGGGCCTCAGCGTCCTCCGGTTGCACGATGGACCTGGTGGGGAATCGAGCAGTATGTCATGCAGTGGCTGGCCGCTCAGGGATTTGAACCGACCCCCCTTGAATATGTCGACGGCTCTCCGCTGATTGTTGATCGCCCGACTCAACTGATTCAGCGTGACGGGAACCTGTATAGCGTTCAACTTCCAGCAGATTTCCCGGTCAGCCTCAGCGGGAATTGGGCCACCGACGAGAGTCTGCTGGTTGCCCAGATCGACCGCTCGCTGCGTCAGCAGTTGAGAGCTCCGGGTGGCGCCGGAATGATGGGTTACGATCCGGCGGAAACGTACCCATCAGATACAATCGGCTACGAGGTAAATACCCTCAGAGCGCTCAAGGTTGTCGTAGTTACTAATTACGGTGCCACTGGCAACGGAACGACTGATGATACGGCAGCGATTCAGGCTGCCATTGCAGCAGCAGGGCCGTATTCAGATGTTGTATTCCCGTCTGGAACCTACCTGATCACCTCTACGCTCACCTCCCTGACTGGACAGCGCTGGCTTGGCAGGGGCGGACAACGAGGGACCACTATCAAGAAGGGCGCCAGCATCGACATGGTGGTAGTAGGTACGCTATCCCCAATTCTTGACATCAACCTGGAAGGCGTTGGTGCTACCTATACAGGTAAGGGGTTCCGTATCGTCTCTGGATTTAGCCAAACGATCACCCGGTGTCGTGCGGTAAACATGGGCGGTAACCCCATGTGGTTCGATGTCGACGCAGGTGGCGGGGCTAATGTGACATGCTTTGAAGGTTATCCCGTAGATCCAGATGCCTATGCAGGAATCCAGATTGCTGGTGATACCGGGGCTCATCCTCGATTTTTCCGTGGGATTTGGCTAAGCGGTGCAAACTTCGCGCTCGGCCCCGGCGGTGGCAATGGTGGGAGTCTATCTGAGTTCTACATCAGGACTTTCGTATTTGATCCGACATCTACGCTTTTCCATATTTCAAATGGAAGGTGTTCTACTCCATCTACAACTATTAGGGGTTTTGACCACTCCATTGATGGAGTTGCATTCCCTGGACCATTGACTCTTGACTCTGCCCAAGGGATTAATTTTGGACCATCCTGTGGGATAAATAACAACTTCACCGAAGTAAACTCACAATACAACGCTGTCTATATCCAGCGTCGGACTTACACTCCAGCGTGGACGCAGTCTACTGCTACACCATCTATAGGTAATGGTACTCTTACCGGGAATTTCGTTAGATCTGGTCATATGTGCCACCTCCAACTTGAGCTTATTGCTGGATCCACCACCACCTTTGGAGACAGTGCCTCAGCTTATAGATTTTCGCTACCCTTCCCGGGGCATCTGTCGTTTAACCAGCGTGGATTCCCTGTAAGAATCTATGATTCGAGTGCTGGGGCGGATTTTACTGGGTGGGCCAGTATTCCGGCCGGCTCTTCAGAGTTTACGATCTCTTTCGGAGGACAGCAGGTTAGGGCGTCTTCGCCCATGACATGGGCAAATGGAGACACCTTGCAGTGCTCATTTTCGTACATGGTTAGGTAGGTTCGAATCGCCACAGGGATGTGGCTATCGGCTACAATCGGCGCCTGTCAATCTGGAGGACGCCATGTACGCGATGCTCACCGGGGTAACCCTGCTCATTTTTTCAGTGCTTGCAAGGCTTCTAGCGCGTAGCGCCGTACATCCTTCGGTCGCTATGCCGGTCACCTGGGGGTTAGGCCTTCTCGGGGTCAGCCTAGCATCTATGATAGGTTTCTACCCTGTCGAGTCCGACGCTCTGCTTATTTTCCTCGCTGGTGTCCTTTCGTTTTCACTCTCGTCCGCTATTTTCTCTTTCATCTACAATTCATACACTTCTCCATATAGCTATAACATGCTTTTCGATAGAGATCTTCGAGCTAAATTTCTAGTTTTTTTCTTTTGTGTAGCACACCTGTTTTTTCTCACAGTAATCTACAGGGATTTGTCCTCTATTGCTCCCACGCTTCGTGAGGCGGCATATATTGTTCGTGCGCAATCAGTATCAGGGGAGCCACTACTTAGTTCGTTGTCTCTGAACTATCTCCAGCTTGGTCAAACAGTAATACCTCTTGTGGTCTTGCTTTATCTGCGCGGTAAGTGTGGGGCTATAGGTATGCTGGCTGTTTCTGTCCCATGGATGGCTGTCATACTTCTGGCAAGCGGGAGGTCGTCTCTTATGCAGATGCTTGTCGGGTTGTTCTTTATCTATGTTCTGGTAAAGGGTCGTCCATCCATCAAGAGCATTTTTGTAATAGGTGTGGCAATGTTCTTGGTCATTGCTGTTGGCGCTGTTGCAACATCTAAGATCCAGTTTCACGAAGGTGATGGAATTTCTACTTTGCTAGTTGAGCTTTACCGCCACGTGGCTGGATATGCCCTGCAAGGGCCCGTTTTATTTGATAGGTACTATCAGGGATTGATTCAGGTTGAACCGCATTGGTCGCCTTTTAACGGGCTCTGCAGTATGGGTTATATATTGGGCTTGTGTGAGAAGCCGATTCAGCATCTAGATTTTTACGCTTATGCTCCCGGTGAGCTTGGAAACGTATACTCAGTATTCTTCTCTATGTACCCTCACTATGGTGCTTTAGGTGTTGTTTTCTTCATGGCTGCTTATGGGATGGTTTGTTCGTATGCATACTGTAAAGCCAAGAAGGGTAGTCTGTATTTCACAATTCTTTCCTCGTATTTCTTTTCTGCAATCGTGTTTTCCCTGTTCAGTGACCAGATATCAACGTCATGGTGGTTCTACGTCAAGATGACGATAATTCTTGGGTTACTATGCTTTGTGTTCAAGCGAGAACGAATGTTTGTAATACGGATGCCACAGGCGGCTAAATGATTTCGTATCTTTTATGTGAATCGTAATCCGAGAGTTTAAAGGCCCGCATTAAGCGGGCTTTTTTATTTCAGGAGAGCGTATGCCTATCACTGAGCAGCAGTTGCTGCATGTCCTCCCGAACGCCGGCCCTCGAGCCGGCGTTTTTGTTGGTGCGCTGAACCGCGGGATGACGCGCTTCGGTATCACGTCGCCTGTGCGAGTCGCCGCGTTTCTCGCCCAAGTTGGCCACGAAAGCGGCCAGTTGACCCGCTTGGTGGAGAACCTCAACTACAGCGCCCGCGGCCTGGCTGCGACCTGGCCGAGCCGGTACCTCGGCGCCGACGGCCAGCCCAACACCCTGGCGCAGCGCCTGGCGCGCAACCCCCGAGCCATCGCCAACAACGCCTACGCCTCGCGCAACGGCAATGGCGACGAGGCGTCCGGCGATGGCTGGTGCTACCGCGGGCGCGGGCTGCTGCAGATCACCGGCCGGGCGAACTACCGCGCCGCCGGCGCCGGGCTGGGCCAGCCGCTGGAGCAGGAACCCGAGCTTCTCGAGCAGCCGGAGTTCGCTGCGCTGTCGGCGGCCTGGTGGTGGGCCAGTCACGGCTTGAACGACCTGGCCGACCGCGGCGAGTTCGCCGCCATCACTCGGCGCATCAACGGCGGCACGAACGGCCAGGCGGAGCGCCTGGCGCTGTGGGAGCGGGCCAAGGCGGTGCTGTCGTGATCTCGGCCCGCGTGATTTCGATCGCGCTGGCCTGCCTGCTACTGGTCGGCCTCGGCGCCGCCGGCGGTGTCTGGCTCGGCGCGCGTCACTACCGGCCGCAGCTCGATGCTGCACGGTCGGATCTGGTCGCCTGCCGTGCCTCCCGGGGAGAGCTGGAGGCCGCGGTAACGGAGCAGGTCCGACAGGTTGCCGCGTTGCGCCTGGCCGGCGAACAGCGGGCCCGGGATGCAGCCCAGGCGGTGGAGCGGGGACGGCAGCAGGCCGCGGAGCAGTATGCCGCGGCACAGCGCCTGTTGCGTGAGCGCTCCGCTGGTGATCAGTGCCTGGCAGCCGAGGTGGTCATCGATCAGGAGTTGGGGCTATGAGGGTGGTGCTGATGCTGGTGATGGTTGCGCTGGCGGGATGCGCCGGCCAGGTTGAGCCTGAGCCGCGCACGGTGCGCGTAGAAGTGCCGCTAGCGGTGCCGTGCCGGGTGCCGGCGGTGGAGGTGCCGGCATGGGCAGCGGCTGGGCAGCGGAAAGACGACGACCTACAGACCAAGGTCCGTGCGCTGCTGGCCGAGCGGCGGCAGCGGATTGGTTACGAGGCGCAACTCTTGGCTGCGAACCAGGCCTGTCAGAATTAGGAGTAGACTACGGCCTTTTCCTACGGAGCAGGGCGATGCTGGTGATTCGGTTGGCGGGGAAGTGGACGCTGAAGCTCGACAGGCAGATAGGCAGTTCCGGCAAACACGGGATATGGGCATTCCACTGCTCTGAAAGCACTTTCGCGCCGTCTTCGAACGACCTCCGGCGCACTGCGGCAATCCTGCCGGCCGAGCCCAAGGAAGGCCAGACGGTGGACGTATCGATCTGCGACACCGCGCACTCGCCAGATGGATGGATCGCCGTCGATTACGTCGTAGCAGCAGTCCGCGCAGTAGTGCGTCTCGCGCGTGATGCCGTGCTCGATCGCCCAACCGTACATCCCCAAGGCGTCGGTGACCATGTCGTGGCGGTCCTGCAGGCCCACGATTCCGCACTGGTATAGCTCGTTGGCCTCGGCCACAAGGTACAGGTACTGCTCATCCGCGGCGTACAGCCAGGCGGCATGCTGCCGTATCGCGGCGAGCCATTGGGTGACGCGCTGGTGGTGGCAGATGCGGGGGGCGGAGTAGGACATAGGAAATCTCCGGCGGGCGAGTGGGCCGGAAATTATGCTGTATGAATATCCAGTATTCGAGGGCGGCCGACGAGCGGAGAGTGGCGCATAGGAATGCCATGGAAGGGGCTGAAATCATTTCCGCATCTATGTTCTCCCTCCAACTAATCAGCGGCCTCCAGAGACACGAATACGGCTATGATGCGGAAATTATCCACCGTTAACCATTTGAAATTGTTGGGTTTTACCTCGGATTGCAAATCCGTGAACGCCGGTTCGATTCCGACCTCAGCCTCCAACAGGAAAGCCCCGTAGCTCAGTGAGTTACGGGGCTTTTTTCTTTCCTGTCCGGTATTGCTGAAGCAAGTTCCTTGGGGTGCCCCTATAACACTTTCATACTTTTACGGCCTCGCAACCGCCTCCCTCTCCCGATAAGCCGCTCCGTAATTACTACTTTCCCGGAGTGTCCGAGGAGTACCCCAGCACCTGTCACGTTTTCGGCCGTTGCCTGCAATCCAGCCCCGTGCGCGGCTTTTATCTGGACGCAAGATCCGGTCTGGGTCGGTCATCGGCTGGTCGTCATCGAACATGACCAGCCGAGCCGGTCTGTCCTGCCGCCTGCCTTCCGGGCCTCTATCGATCAACCGTTGTGGCGACCGCGAGCGGAAGGCGCTTGGCGGAGGGCCCGTTTCATCTTGCCTTGCGTTTCAAGGAAACCGGCAGGCCCCAGGTCAGGTCTTCCATGCCTGCTTCGCCGAGTATCTCGGTTTTCATCGGCTGGATCCGCGCGAGCACCTGGCGGCCCGTTTCATCAAGCCTTGGCTGCTCGCGATCGATGAACCTTTTCGTCAGCTCCATGGGCGCTGGCCTCATGAAGACCTGGATATCCTGCAAGGTGCACTTGATGTTTTGCGTGTCCACGGCCTTGCAGGTCTTCCTGTCATAGCTCACGGCCGGGGTCTTCAAGTGGAACCGATCGCTGAGCAGGATCTGCCCAGGCTGAATGGTGAAGGACAGCGGGGCATAGGCGTCGGGTATCTGCGCTTGCAGCTTGATGGAGGGGACATCCTCGATCTTCGTGCCTTCGGCCCAACCGGCATCCGAGACCATTTCCCGCTGGCTGTATTGCTGCTCGCTCCAGCCCACGCATTGGCCGGAGGCCATGTGCACGGCGCTGCAGACATTCTGTGTGTAGGTTTTGTCTGCATAGGAGGCGTCGCGCCAGTAGTTCTCCTTCACGAACCGACGATACAGCACGGCGGACAGGTTCACCGAACCAAGTGGGCTGGCAGCCGGCTGCCCCTTTGGCGCCTTGATCTGGGCAAGGGTGCTGTCGATCTTGTAGTCGATCCCTCCGGACAGCAGGTAGGTTCCCGGCGGGATGATGTTGACCTCGAGGAAGTCCCACAGATAGACGGCTTCCTTGATCTTCTCCAGGTCGTTGTTGGCAAAGGCCTGCATGTAGGCGATCCCGGGCACGTCCTTGTTCTTGAATATGACCCGATGCGAGTAGCTGGAGAGGTCCGTCACGCTCTTGTTGGGCATGAGCGCCGGTACCAGCACCACGGACATGCCTTCGCGGGTAGCCTCATCGATCATGTTCAGGAGCTGGTTGGTGGGGTTCTGCTGGGAGCCGCCGAGTCCGGCGTTGCCTAGGGAGGCGCAGGCTGACAACAGGCTTGCCGGGAGCAGGATCGCGAAGGGGCTCAGACGCCGAGCGATGGTTTTCATGAGATATCCTTATCTATACGGGCCAATGACTTAAGGCGAGTGCGGGAAGAATCCTAATCTACTCCTTGCGGATTCCCAAGGAGCGTTCGTCCCGCGCGTAGGAAGGAGCGTTTGAGTCGAGCGCGTCACAGCCTGTTGCTGCAATCCTGGGTACTCACATGCGTGCGAATGCTGGCGAGCCAGTGCGTACTGCGTTGGTGATGGCTCGCTGCGGGTAGAGTTCGTGCCGGTCATCGAGGGCTGGCTGCGTGGGAGCGCAATGAAGACGCGGATCCCAGCTCTTCTGGCGATTCGTGAGTGCGGATCAAATCTGTTTTACCGCCGTACGACTTTTTCCGTTCCCTGCGCCTATCTAACCTGCCGCTCTCTTCAACCCGGGATCGGCAGGCATCTCCGCTGCGGTTCCAGCATGTACGGAACACCATGAAAAACATTCTCCTGCTCAACGGCGGAAAGCGTTTCGCCCATTCCGACGGTCGCCTCAACCAGACCCTGCACGAAACCGCCCTGGCCCATCTGGACCGCCGTGGCTTCGACTTGCGCCAGACCTTCATCGACGGCGGCTATGACATCCCGGCGGAGGTGGACAAGTTCCTCTGGGCCGACGTGGTGATCTACCAGATGCCCGGCTGGTGGATGGGCGCCCCGTGGACGGTGAAGCGCTACATCGACGAAGTCTTCACGGCCGGTCATGGCAGCCTCTATGCCAACGACGGCCGTACCCGCTCCGACAGCACGCAGAAATATGGCAGCGGCGGTCTGGTGCAGGGCAAGCGCTACATGATCTCGGCGACCTGGAATGCGCCGCAGCAGGCGTTCGACGATCCGAGCGACTTCTTCGAAGGGAAAGGCGTGGATGCGGTGTATTTCCCCTTCCACAAGGCCAACCAGTTCCTCGGCATGTCCGGCCTGCCGACGTTCCTCGCGGTGGATGTGATGAAGCGCCCGGACGTCCCGGCTGCCGTCGCTGCCTACCAGGCGCACCTGGACAGGGTGTTCGGGCGCGCCGGCTGAGTTCGACGGCGGGCCTCGTGTCGCTTCGCTGGATGGAGTGGCGGATCGAAATCCAGTCTCTCGGGACGAGGCCTAACGGTCACGGATCTGCTATCCGGGCTTTTGTCGGCCACGACCCGCGAGTGATCCGAAATTCGATTTTTCCATCGATCCGTCGAATTAGATTTCATCGGGGACGGGGAGGAAAGGATGCTTTGCACGAATATTCGAATGGGCGCATCGTAAAATGAGCGCGCTTCGACCGCGTCGAAGCCACCCCCGACAACGTTGCCGGCAGGTCGCTCATCGACTTCCGACGCCTGCCGCCGAATTCAGGAGATTCACATGTGTCCTTGCCCTCACTCCCAGGCCCAGGGAGAAACGGACGGAGAGGCTGAGTGGCATAACGCCGCCCTGGACTTCACCCATGCGATGAGCTACGGCGATTACCTGAAGCTGGACAAGGTCCTGGACGCCCAGTTCCCGCTTTCGCCCGACCACAACGAAATGCTGTTCATCATCCAGCACCAGACCTCGGAGCTATGGATGAAGCTGATGCTCCACGAACTGCGGGCCGCCCGGGAGCACGTCAAGTCAGGCAAGCTCGGTCCAGCGCTGAAAATGCTCGCCAGGGTCTCGCGGATCTTCGACCAACTGGTACACGCCTGGGCGGTGCTGGCCACCATGACGCCGACCGAGTACAACACCATCCGCCCGTACCTGGGCCAGTCTTCCGGTTTCCAGTCCTACCAGTACCGCGAGATCGAATTCATCCTCGGCAACAAGAACGCCACCCTGCTCAAGCCCCATGCTCACCGCGCCGAGCTACTGGCGGCCCTGGAGCAGGCCCTGCATACGCCGTCGCTATACGACGAAGCGATCCGCCTGATGGCCGCCCAGGGGTTGCCGGTAAGCCAGGAGCGGCTCGTCCGGGACGCGGCGGCCGGCACCTGTTACGAGGCCTCGGTGGAGGCGGCGTGGCGACAGGTCTACCAGGCGCCGGAGCGCTACTGGGACCTGTATCAGCTGGCGGAAAAACTGATCGACCTGGAGGATTCGTTCCGCCAGTGGCGCTTCCGTCACGTGACCACGGTGGAGCGCATCATCGGTTTCAAACCCGGCACGGGCGGAACCGAGGGAGTGGGGTATCTGCGTAGCATGCTCGATACCATCCTCTTCCCCGAACTGTGGCGGCTCCGTTCCAACCTGTAGTACCGGATGAGGCGCAGCATCCGCCTGCGCCTCAGTCGTTGCCGGCGCCTCCCGCCGCCCACTCTTGCCGCAAAAGCCCCATGAGAACGACATTCCAGCGTTCCCGGCCGACCCGGGTGGCGGAGCGGCGCAAGCCTTCTTCGCGGAACCCCGCGCGTCGATAGAGATGACGGGCGGCAGCGTTCCAGTCGTACACGTTCAATTCAACGCGCTCGATGTCGGCGTCGGCGAAAGCCTCGGCGAGCAGCGCCTCCAGCATCGGCAGCCCCAGGCCCTGGCCGCGCGCGCTTGGCGCCAGGGCTATGCGAGCCAGGCGGACGACGCCGTTGCGGCGGTCGAACAGCAACTGGCAATGGCCGATGACCTGGCCATCCAGGCAAGCGCTCCAGAGCAGGCGCAGCGGCGGTTGCCGGCGGCTTTCCGCGAGGTCTTCATGCATCTGCTCGAGGCTCAGCGGATGCCGCAGGGCGGGGCCGGCCCATTGCACCAGCTCCTTTTCCGTGGCGAACCAGCGTTGCAGGGTGGGGAAGTGTTCCAGCTGGAACGGGACGAGTTGCAGGTCCGGGACGGAACCCGTGCCGGGTGTGGGCATGCGGAGTGCCTCGCTCAGGTCATCGGGGGGAGCCGGCGTTTAACCGGGGACTTCTTGACGATGGCGGTGTTGGTTTCCGCGTAGCCGTTGATCCTGTCCAGCAGCGTGTCGAGCTGTTCCATCGAACGGACCTGGAGGCGGGCGATGAAGCAGTCGTCACCGGTGACCTTGTCGCACTCGGTGAACTCGGCGATGTCCTGGATCTGTCGCTCGACCTCGTGCAGCTTGCCGGGCAGGGGGCGGATGCGCACGATCGCCTGGAACTGGTAGCCGAAACAGCGGGGGTCGACATCCAGGGTGTAGCCGCGGATCACGCCGCGTTCTTCCAGTTTGCGCAGGCGTTCGGCGACGCTCGGGGCCGATAGTCCGCTGACCTGGGCGAGGGCCTTGAGGGACAGTCGCGAGTCAGCCATGAGGGCGTTGATCAGGCGTTGGTCGATGTCGTCGGTCATGTCGGCCTCGAAAGTTTTTTTTCAAAATAGCCCTGATAAAAAAGGTCGTCACGGGTTTTTGCCTGAGTAATGCGATGGAGGGCTGGAAGACGGCTTTGGATAATCATAGGCCTGTCTTGCGGGAGAGCGCTCATGAACGATCCGATCCGTCGCGGTACGCTGGAAATGACTTCGGCCATGCTGATCTGCGGCACCATTGGCTGGCTGGTGCTGCTCTCCGGGCAGCCCGTGCTGGACGTGGTGTTCTGGCGCTGCGTATTCGGTTTCGCCGCCCTGCTGGTCGCCTGTGCCGCGCTGGGCTTCCTGCGCCGCGGCAGCCTGGGGCGCGAGGCGTTCCTGCTGGCGCTCCTCAGCGGGGTGTTCATCGTCGGCAACTGGGTGTTGCTGTTCGCATCCTACTCACGGGCTTCGATCGCCATCGGTACCGCGGTCTACAACGTCCAGCCGTTCATGCTGGTGGGGCTAGGCGCGGCGTTTCTCGGCGAGAAGGTCACGGCGCGCAAGCTGGGCTGGCTGGGGCTTTCGTTCGCCGGCATGCTGGCGATCGTCAGCGCCCACGGCGACAGCGACGCCCCGCGCGGGGACTACCTGTTCGGTATCCTCCTGGCGCTCGCTGCCGCGCTGCTGTATGCCTTTGCCGCGCTGATCGTGAAGCGCCTGCAAGGCACGCCGCCGCATCTTATCGCGTTGATCCAGGTGGGCACCGGCGTGCTGATGCTCGCACCGCTGGCGAACCTTGCCGAACTGCCCCGGGGCGTTGCTCCCTGGGCCAGCCTGGCGACCCTGGGAATCGTCCATACCGGGCTGATGTACGTGCTGCTCTACGGCGCCATTCAGAAATTGCCGACGGCGCTGACCGGTGCGTTGTCCTTCATCTATCCGGTCGCGGCGATCCTGGTGGACTGGCTGGTCTTCGAACATCGCCTGAGCCTGGCGCAGTGGCTTGGCGTGGCCGCCATCCTGCTTGCCGCGGCGGGCATGCAGCAGGGTTGGAGCGTGCGCCTGCCGGGGCCGGCAGTGCGGCGCGGCTGAGGCGGCGGGGAAAAGAAAAAGCCCCGCGACGGGGGCGGGGCTTTTCTACAGCGATCTCGGCCGATCAGTTGCCGAAGACCTTGAAGCGTTCGCTTTCGGCGATGAAGGCTTTCTCGCCCGCCGGGGCGGCGATGGCGCCGAAAGGCATCTGTGCGCGCAGCTTCCAGCTTTCCGGCAGGTTCCAGGTCTTGTGGGTCTGGGCATCTACCAGCGGGTTGTAGTGCTGCAGGCTGGCGCCGACCTTGTGCTCGGCGAGGACGGTCCAGACCGCGAACTGAGCCATGCCGCTGGCCTGCTCCGACCACACCGGGAAGTTATCGGCGTAGAGGGCGAACTGCTCCTGAAGCTGGCGCACTACCGTCTGGTCTTCGAAGAACAGTACGGTGCCGGCACCGGCAGCGAAGGAGTTGAGCTTGGTTTCGGTGGCGGCGAAGGCGTCGGCGGGAACGATCTTCTTCAACTCGTCCTTGGCGATGTTCCAGAACTGCTCGTGCTCGGCGCCGAACAGCACGACCACCCGCGAGGTCTGCGAGTTGAACGCGGAAGGGCTGTGCGAGACGGCCTCCTTGACCAGTTCGACGACTTTCTCCTGGGAGATAGGCAGTTGCTTGTCCAGGGCGTAGATGGTGCGGCGGTTCTTGATGGAGGAGAGGAATGCGTCAGACATCGTGAGGCTCCTTGTTTGGAAGTTGGATTCGATATTAGCGACGGCCTCGATGAGATCAATGGGAAATAACCGGTGATTCCTATCGACTGATGCGATGGATGTCCTGTTTCCCCAGGAAAGCCGGGTATCAGCAGTCCAGCGAGGCCGGCAGCGAGGGATGGCGAGTACGGATGAAATCGGAATATCGAGAAAGTCGATGGGCATAAACCCGCGAGGACCTGACCGTTGATTCAGGTCAAGCAGGGTGGAGGCCAGGGAGGCGGCCAACCTTTAGTGATGGTGACCCGGCGGCCCGGCTCGGTGATGGTTCGATTGTAGGATTGTCGGACAAAAACTGGAGCGCACGATGTTTGAAAATTTCTCTCCCACCACCATGCTGGCCATCAAGAAGTACGCCTATTGGCTCTGGCTGCTGCTGGCGTTGTCCATGCCGTTCAACTACTGGATGGCCCAGGACAGCGCGCATCCGGCCTTCTGGGCATTTTCCCTGGTGATTGCGGTATTCGGCATCGGGCCATTGCTGGACATGCTGTTCGGCCGTGACCCGGCCAACCCAGACGAGGAAACCCAGACGCCGCAGTTGCTCGGCCAGGGCTACTACGTATTGCTGACCCTGGCCACGGTGCCGGTGCTCATCGGCACGCTGGTCTGGGCCGCTGGCGTGTTCGTCGCTTTCCAGGAATGGGGCTGGCTCGGCCGGTTGGGCTGGATCCTCTCGATGGGCACGGTGATGGGAGCGGTGGGGATCGTCGTCGCCCATGAGCTGATCCACAAGGACTCGGCGTTGGAGCAGGCTGCCGGTGGCATCCTGCTGGCCGCCGTGTGCTACGCGGGGTTCAAGGTCGAGCATGTGCGCGGCCACCATGTGCATGTGTCCACCCCGGAGGACGCTTCGTCGGCGCGTTTCGGCCAGTCGGTCTACCAGTTCCTGCCGCATGCCTACAAGTACAACTTCCTTAACGCCTGGCGCCTCGAAGCGGTGCGGCTGCGCAAGAAGGGCCTGCCGGTGTTCGGCTGGCAGAACGAACTGATCTGGTGGTACCTGCTGAGCCTGGCGTTGCTGGTCGGTTTCGGTTGGGCGTTCGGCTGGCTGGGGATGGTTTTCTTCCTTGGCCAGGCGTTCGTCGCGGTGACCCTGCTGGAAATCATCAACTACGTCGAGCACTACGGCCTGCATCGGCGGAAGGGCGAGGACGGGCGCTACGAGCGGACCAACCATACCCACTCCTGGAACAGCAACTTCGTCTTCACCAACCTGGTCCTGTTCCATCTGCAACGGCATTCCGACCATCATGCCTTCGCCAAACGCCCCTACCAGGCCCTCCGCCATTATGACGATAGCCCGCAGATGCCCAGCGGTTACGCCGGGATGGTGGTGCTGGCGCTGATCCCGCCGCTGTGGCGGGCGGTCATGGACCCCAAGGTGCGGGCCTACTATGCGGGCGAAGAGTTCCAGTTGACGGCCGAACAGAGCGAGCGGCCGGCGGCCTCCTGAGCATCGCCGATGCCTCCCGCTCCGTGCCCGGATAGCTCTTCGTTCGGGTAATTCCGCCTTGCCGGGGGTTGGCTATCCTTAGCGATATCTCGCATGGAAAGGAGCCCAGGGATGAACATTCGGCAGAGGATCCTCGCTTCGGGCGCCATCGGCATCGTGGCTGTGGTGCTGCTCGGCGGGGTCGGCTTCTGGGGGCAATTGCGGTTGGGCAAGGCGCTGACGGAGAACGAGCTGAGCGTCAATGCGCTGCGCAACCACATGGAAGGCGACATGATGCACGACGCCTTGCGCGCCGACGTCCTGGCGGCGTTCGTGGTCCAGCCCGGCGACGGCGCGGCGGCCGAGCAGGTCCGCGAGGACCTGCAGGAGCACAGCCAGTGGTTTCGCAAGGTGGTCGAGCAGAACCAGGGGCTGCCTCTCAACGACGCCATCCACCAGGCGCTGGTCGAGTTGCGGCCCGACCTGGAAGCCTACATCGGCGCCGCTGAGAGCATCGTCGGCAAGGCGTTACTCGATCCCGTGGCGGCGCGGGCCGAGCTGCCGCAGTTCGTCCAGGCCTTCAAGGATCTGGAAGGGCGCAACGAAGCGCTCAGCAGCCTGATCGAGAAACACGTCGAGCAGACCAACCGGGCGCGCGAAGACAGCATGCGCTATTCCGCCTGGATGCTCGCGGGCGGCATCCTGGTCGCCTGCCTGGTCCTCGGACAGCTCTGTCGCCAGTTGCTGCGCGCCGTCCTGCAGCCGCTGCGCAAACTGGTCTCATCGGCCCGGGTGATCGCCCAGGGCAACCTGCAGGAGCCGATCGGCGTCGACAGCAATGACGAGGCCGGCCAGTTGCAGCGGGCGTTGGGCGAGATGCAGGAGAACCTGCGGCAGATGATCACCATCATCCGCCAGGAAAGCGAAGAACTCCACGACACCTCCCAATCCATCGGCCAGACCTCGCAGTCGATCGTCCACGGCGCCAGCCAACAGGCCGACAGCGCCACCAGCATGGCTGCGAGCATGGAAGAGATGATCACCAATATCTCGCAGATTTCCGACCACGCCGACAACGCCAGGGTGATCTCGGCCAAGTCCGAGGAGCTGGCCAGCAGTGGCGGGCAGGTGATCCTCAACGTGGTGGAAGGGATGAGCCGCATCGCCGACGTGGTCAACCAGTCCTCCACCAGCATCACCGCTCTCGGTCATTCGTCGGACGAGATCCATTCGATCATCCAGGTGATCAAGGGGATCGCCGAGCAGACCAACCTGCTGGCATTGAACGCCGCCATCGAGGCGGCGCGGGCCGGAGAGGCCGGGCGCGGTTTCGCCGTGGTCGCCGACGAGGTGCGCGGGCTGGCGGCGCGGACCACCCAGTCGACCCAGGAAATCACCGCGATGATCGAGCGCATCCGCGCCAGCACGGGGCAGGCGATCAACAGCATGGAGGCCGGCGTGAGCCGGGTCAACGAGGGGGTGTCGTTCGCTCGTCAGGCTGGGGTATCGATCAACGAGATCCTCGATGGAACCCGTCATGCCGCGTCGGTGGTCGACGAAATTTCCCAGACCATCCGCGAACAGTCGCGCGCCAGCGATGAAATCGCCCAGCGCGTGGAGCTCATCGCCCAGCGTTCGCAGCAGAACACCCAGGCGATGCACGAGATGGCCGCCACCGCCAGGCGCCTGAACGAGGTTGCGGCGACCATGCGCTCGTCGGTGGAGCGCTTCAAGATCTGACGGGGGCCGCCTAGGTCGTCGACTCCGGGAGGCGCACGAACAGCGTGTAGCGTGCGCCTTCGATCGCTTCGAAGGCGATCAGCTTCTCGATCAGCGCCAGGTTCAGGACCTTGCCCGCGTTGAGCAGCAGCATGCCGTTGTTGGCGGTGAGGTTGCGCGCCAGCACCATGCCCGGAACCAGGTCGCGGGTGCCATGGGCACGGACTTGCGGATCGGCCAGGGTGACGTCGGCAAGGGTCGTCGCGCAGACCTGGATGAACGGTTCGATCAGCTCGGGGTCGTACAGCCGGCCGGCGTACTTGCGGATGTAGATCAGCGCTTCGTCGCGATTCATGCGCCGTTCGAGGATCAGCCCACGCTGCAACTCGACGAAATCCACCGCCAGCTTCAAGAGGCGCGAGCCCAGGGGGATGGACTCGCCTTTGAGGTGGTCCGGATAGCCGCTGCCGTCCCAGTGCTCCTGGTGATGGCGAATCAGGCGGGCGGCGTCCTGCATCGGCTCCAGCGACATCAGCAGCGACTCGCTGAGTTCCGGGTAGCCGCGGAAACGATCGCGGTCGTGGTGATAGAGCAGGTCCGAGGGCGAGCGGAGCAGGGTGTCGTTCCAGCTCAGCTTGCCGATGTTGTAGAGCGCCGCGGCCATCGCCAGGTCGCGACCATCCGATTCGTCGACGAGACCGCTGGCACAGCAGGCGCGGACCAGTTCGATGATCTGCTGGTTGGTCTGCTTGTCCTTGGGCAGGCGCTGGTTGACCAGCAGCGAGAAGACCTCGGTGCCGACCACGTAGCTACGCTTTAGCTCCTCATAGGCGAGGTCGAGCATGTCGGCGGTCTGCTGCAGTTCGGCGGTGCGCGCCTGAACGCGCTTTTCCAGCGTGGCGTTGAGTTGCTGGAGGCGGTCGTTCTGCTCCTGGGTAAGTCGCTCCAGGCGCCGCCGCTCGCGCTCGGAATACAGGTATTCGAGCGACTGGCGCAGGGTCAGCAGCAACTCGTCGTCGTTCCACGGCTTGCTCAGGTAATGGTGGATGCGCCCTTCGTTGATGGCCTTGGCGATGGTCGGCAGGTCGGCATGGCCGGTGAGCAGGATGCGAATGGTTTCCGGGAAGCGGCGATGGATTTCCGCGAGCAGGGCGGCACCGTCCATGTTCGGCATGCGGGCGTCGGACACCACCAGGTCCACGGGCCGGCTTTCCAGCAGTTGCAGGGCCTGTTCGCCGCTTTCCGCCAGCAACAGGTCGTAGGGCTGGTTGCGTAGCAGCCGGCGCAGGCTGCTGAGGATCAGCGGCTCGTCGTCGACCAGCAGTACGCTGAAGCGGATCTCCGTCTCGTTGGAAGGAGGTGCGCTATCGTTCATGAGTGTCTGTCCACCGGGTGAGTTTTGCCTGAGTGCTTCAGGCAAGCATAGTCCGAGTCTGGCCTGGACGAGGGGCATGCACGCGGCGACAGGGCGAGCGGAGGTGCGGATCATGGAGGCGTTACCCATCAGGAACCGGCGCTTGCTGGTGATCGATGAGCGGCAGGCGGATCGAGACCGTGTATGCGGGTTGTTGCAGGGAACCCGAGAGGCCGAATCGCCTCCCGTGGCGCCTGAGCGGGGCTACCAGGTGGATACGGCGGGAAGCGCCGAGGAGGCCTTGGGGCGGATACGCTCGGCCCTCCAGGCCGATGCGCCGTATGCCGTGGTGTTTCTCGGGATGTCGTCGGTAGGCGCGGATATTCCCGTTCTCGAGCGGTTCTGGCGTCTCGACTCCCGCTTGCAGGTCGTGGTGCATGCGCCTCCCGCCGATTTTCCGCTATTGGCGCCATGGGCCGCGGAAGAGCGCCTGCTGCTTCTCGGCCTGCCTTTGCAGGGACAGGAGGTCCGCCAGATGGCCGGCAATCTCAGCGCCAAGTGGAACGTGACGGCTCACCTGCAATTGCAGATGAGCCGGATGGAGGCTGCCATCCAGGAGATCACCCAGGAAGTCGGCCAGGCCAAGGAGGCGCTGGAGAAAGAGATCGGCGAGCGCAAGGAGCTGGAAAGCCAACTGGTGCAGACGGAGAAGCTTGCCTCGATCGGCCACCTGGCCGCCGGCGTCGCCCATGAGATCAATAACCCCATCAGCTACGTTTCCTCCAACTACACCACCCTGGAGGAGCACGTCAGGCGTTTGCTGGAGGTACTTGAAGCCTATGAAGAGGCTCGCCCCGCGATCCGCGACGAGGCGCTGGCAAGACGCCTGGAGCAGCTCGGCGAGCGGGTCGAACTGGCCTTCGTCAAGGAGGATGTCGCTGTGTTGCTGCGCGAATCCAGGGAGGGAATAGGGCGGGTGCGCAAGATCGTCCAGGACCTGAAGAACTTCTCCCGCGTCGACGCCGAGGACGACTGGCAGTGGACCGATCTGCACCAGGGGATCGAGTCGACCCTCAATATCGTCGCCAGCGAACTGAAGTACCGGGCCGACGTGGTCCGCGAATACGGCGATCTGCCCGAGGTGAAGTGCCTGCCGTCGCAGATCAACCAGGTGGTGATGAACCTGGTGATGAACGCGGCCCAGGCGATGGGGCCGGAGCGGGGTCGCATCGTGATTCGCACGGGGCATACCCTGGAGCATGCCTGGATCGAAGTGGAAGACTCGGGGCAGGGTATCTCCCCCGAGATCCTGCCGCGCATCTTCGATCCGTTCTTCACCACCAAGCCGGTAGGCAAGGGGACCGGCCTGGGGTTGTCACTCTCCTACGGCATCGTCCAGAAACACGGCGGCACCATCGAGGTACGCAGCCAGCCGGGAGTCGGCAGCGCTTTCCGGATCGTGCTTCCCCTGGAATCGCCTGGCAACCTGGGCGGAGCCCACGGAAATTAACTGTTGCGCCGCTTAAGGTAACGTAAGACAATGATTTATCTACCGTTTGGGGTGGGTCTCGGGTTGGGATGCCGGTTTGGTTCCCATTGCCGGCTCACTTGAAGCGAGATCCTGCCCGGATGGCGAAATCGGTAGACGCAAGGGACTTAAAATCCCTCGGGGGTAACCCCGTGCCGGTTCGACCCCGGCTCCGGGCACCATCGTGTTTCCTGGCGTTCAGCCGACTTCTGCGCTCCTTCCCCGATTTTCTTCTGGCCCGCAATCGCGCGGCAGTCAACGAGTCGACGTTGCCTTCTTTCCCTCCTCGGCCTTGGAGGCGTTTCATTCTAGTACGGCTCCGTATAGGGTTCGCCCTGGCTGGCGAGCGGGAGTGTTTGTTCAGTTTGAAGTAGTTGTCTTTGGAAGTTTGTTTTTTTGTCGTTATCTTCTGCTCCTGCTTTTTAATTTCCTTTCCGAATATATTCAATTCACTGGCGGAATTATTGTGTTTTCTCCTGCATGAATTGATAGGCGGTACTTTCTCGCTGCTGTGCTTTGCTGACAGGGAAGGATCGCGAATCAGGGTTTTTCGCCTCTTTCGTTTATGAACAGGAATTCATATATCGGAGATCAATCATGGCTTGGAAAGGTGAGGTTCTGGCTAATAACGAAGCAGGGCAGGTAACGTCGATTATCTACAATCCGGGCGATGTCATTACCATCGTCGCCGCCGGTTGGGCCAGTTACGGACCTACCCAGAAATGGGGGCCGCAGGGCGATCGGGAGCATCCGGACCAAGGGCTGATCTGCCACGATGCGTTTTGTGGCGCGCTGGTCATGAAGATTGGCAACAGCGGAACCATTCCGGTCAATACCGGGTTGTTCCGTTGGGTTGCACCCAATAATGTCCAGGGCGCCATCACTCTTATCTACAACGACGTGCCCGGAACCTATGGCAATAACTCCGGCTCGTTCAGCGTCAATATTGGAAAGGATCAGTCCTGATAACTTGTCTCTGAAAAAAAGGGCCCGAATGGGCTCTTTTTTTAAATACAAATAAAGTGAAGTTGCCCGTGTGGCCGTTATGAACGGACAGGCAGCGCTTCGCAGTTGCGACTACCAATGACAAGGGTATCGAACTCCTGGGGCTGCCGCGGTCGTGGGAAACCGAGCGAGTGGGGGCGGGGAACTGCTTCAACACGCTTCGGTCTGAACGGGAATATCGATTCCTGACCCGATTCAGAATTCCGTCCACATAGTAGACAGTACCGAAGCCGATGCCCTGCCGACTTTCCCTGGTTGTATTTCCCGCTCTCTTCTCCATTGCCGCTGGCGCCGCGGAGGAACTCAAGGACATGGCAGGTTCGACCATCGTCGTTGCCGGAAGACTCGAGGCCGTCGAATGCCCTGGCGCAGGCCTGTACGATTGCACGGGGTGGCCTGCCAACCTGTACCGTTTCGAGGGACAGGACGTATGCCTCAGCATCGAGGCTGGCTGCGATTACAGTTGCGATGGCATTCTCAGCGAGAAGGGCGGCACGCAATCGATCCTGGTTTCCGGCTCCTATCGCGATCACATCCGCAAGGTGGAAGGCACGCAGGTCTCCTGCCCGCGCTAGAGACGCTCGGCCGAGCGCTGGAAACATCGCGAGGCGCAACGGACGGTCTGCCGCCCGCTGAAGAAGGCGAGCGGATCGGGATGTGCTAGGGTGCCCGTTTGCAGGGAGGACCCAGGGCATGGAGCACCCATACAAGAGCCCAGAGGCCGACCTGGCCGACGAGAAGCTGACTGCGAGAGGTTTCCTTTCCGGTGGGCAGCCGCTGTGGAAGGCATTCTGGCTGTTCTTCGCTGCGGGTTTCTTATTGCTCAGTGTCGCCGCCAGGCAGGCGATGGTGGCCATTGTCGATCCGCTGATGCAGGAAGCTCCCGGCGAACATGCGGTGGCCCTGACCTTGTGGGGAATGATCGGTGTCGAGCTGGTGAGGCTGGCCTACCTGTGCCTCAGCCTCGTCGTGGTCTGGCGCTGCGGGCGCAACTCCCGCTGGGTGGCTGCGCGCCATGCCAGCAGGGCGGTGCTGTCGGCACTGATACTCCTGACCCTTTACTCGATCTATCTGGTCTGGGCCTTGCTCGCCAGTCCCTGATCGACGCGCTGAGGCTGGCGAGCATGCTGGTACGGCCCATTCCACGTGCCTGCGTCGGCTAGCGCCGCAGCCAGTCCTCCAGTTGCTCCGGCAGCATCGGCTGGGCGATCAGATAGCCCTGGCCCTCGTGGCAGCCCCAGGCCTGCAGCAGGTGGAAGGTGTCGTGGGTCTCGATGCCTTCCGCGACCACCCGATAACCCAACTGGCTGGCCAGGCCGATCACCGCCTGGGTGACGCTCTGCGCCTTCGGCGAGCCGGCGAGGTCGCGGGTGAACGACTGGTCGAGCTTGATGGCGGTGACCGGCAGGTCGCGCAGGTAGGTCCAGTTGCTGTAGCCGGTGCCGAAGTCGTCCACCGCGATGCCCATGCCAAGCTCCCGGGCACGCAGCAGCACCGAGCCGACCGCCGAGGCGTCGCGGATGAGTACGCTTTCGGTGAATTCCAACTCGAGGGCGGAAAGGTCGATGTCGTAGGTTTTGGCGAGTCTGACGGCCTCTTCCAGGAAGCTGCTGTCTTCCATGTCCGATGCCGATACGTTGATCGCCAGCCTGAGCGGGATGTTCCGTGCGTTCCATTGCGCCAGTTGGGCCATGGCATGGCGCAGCACCCAGTCGCTGAGGGGGCGCATCAGTGCGGTTTTCTCCGCCAGGGGCACGAATTCGGCGGGGCTGACGAAGCCGAGTTGCGGGTGCCGCCAGCGCAGCAGCGCTTCCACGCCCGTGCACCTGCCTGTCGGCAGGTCGATTTTCGGTTGATACACCAGATGGAAGCCTTCTTCGGTTCCGATCGCCTGGGACAGCGAGGTCAGCAATGTGAAGGCTCGCTGCTGGGCCTGGTCCAGCGGCGGGTTGTAGCGGGCCCAGCCGACACCGCGGTCGCGGGCGTCGTCGGCCGCGCTGACCACCAGGCGCAGCCAGTCCTGGTCGCCGTCGAGGGGATCGTCGGCAAGCGATAGTACGCCGAGTCCCACGTTGGCCTTGATCGGGATCCCGCGACATACGACGGGGCTTTCGAAGGCCCGCAGCAAGCGGAGGCAGACCGACTCGGTTTCTTCCTGTTGCTGCCGTGGCAGGAGCAGTCCGAAGCGCGTCGGGCTGATCTTGTAGAGGGTGAAATCCGGCAGTTCCGCACGGATGCGGTCGCGCGCCTCGAGCATGAGGTCGTTGGAAAAGGGATAGCCCAGCGTACGGATGATGGTATTCAGCAGGGCGAGGGGCAGGAGGTCGGCGGCGATCACGGTGAGGGCGCCGTCGCGCTGCAGGCGCAGGGAAACGTCCTCCTGCAGGCGGAGACGGTTGTACAGACCGGTTGGCTCGTCGATGTAGTTGGTCGAGCGCAGCGTATGGATACGGGCCATCACCAGCCGGGCGAAATGCTCGAGCATGGCGATGTCCTGCTCGGTCAGTGGCCCGCGTGGTTCCCGGTCGATGACGCAGAGGCTGCCGAGGTTGAGACCCTCCGCGGTGGCCAGCGGAGCCCCGGCGTAGAAGCGGATGCGCGGTTCGCCTTGCACATAGGGATTGTCCCGGAAGCGCGGGTCGAGGGTGGCGTCGGCCACCTCGAAGACTCCCTTGCCCAGGATCGCATAGGCGCAGAACGAATCCCGTCGCGGCGTCTGCCGGATATCGAGGCCGATGCTCGCGCGAAACCACTGGCGCTGGTGGTCGAGGATGGAAATGAGCGCGATGGGCGTCTGGAAGTAAGACGTAGCGGCGGCGAGGATTTCCTCGAATACCTCGTCCGCGCCTTCTTCCAGCAGACCGAGTTGGTCGACGTAGGCTTGTCTCGAGTGCTCGTCCTCGGGATAGGGTGGGGTTGCCATGCTGGACTCCTGGGCTACTGCGATGTCGGGCATCGGCAAGCAATGATGTCATTGTGCCTTTATTTCATGGAGCGCGGGCTCTTTTCCCAGATTGCAGCGCTGAAAGGGTATGGGGGTTGATCGCGGTCATGCCGGTAGGGCCTTCGACGCCGACGCCAGCTCTGCGAAACCGATTACCTGCCAATCAGACGCTTCCTATATCGACCGGCACCACCGCTCGCTAAAACGGTCGCACATGCTTCCACCGAGAAAAGACATGTCCGACACGCTCTCCTTTGCCTCGCGCCTCTGCAAGTTCGTCATCCTTCTGGTCGTCCTGCTGATCGGCGGCACCAGCCTCTACCTGCGGTGGCTGGGGCGGCCTTACCAGGACGCCATGTCCGCATTCGTTCCGTTGCTCATGCCGATGCTGTTCCTGGTGCTGGCGTTCGACACCTTTCGCGCCTTCTCCCGCTCCGGGCGCTAGGCCTCCGGGCGCGCAGGCACCGATGCAGCGCTGTATCCCCGTGCTGCCCCCTGTCGGCACTGATACGTTGAGAGTCTTCGCAGGCCAGCCACTGACCCGGAGGAAGCTTCCGAATCGCCGGATCGCTACAACGCGCCAGCCTGCTTGCTGAGCGGCGCTTCGCTCAGTGACCGGGGAGAATGTCCACGGCGCCGGGCTTGTCGTAGGCGCCGAAGCGATCGACCAGGGTCGCGCTGGCGGCGTTCAGGCCCAGCACGTCGACCTGCGCGCCGCGCTGGCGAAAGCCCAGGACCACCTTGTCCAGTGCCGCGACGGCGGTGACGTCCCACAGGTGGGCGTGGCGCAGGTCGATGAGCACATGCTCCAGCGTCTCTTTCAGGTCGAAGGCGGCGATGAACCTGCCGGACGACGCGAAGAACACCTGCCCGCTCACCTGGTAGTGGCGGCGGGTGCCGTCGGCGGAGTGTTCGCTGTCGATATCGAGGTAGTGCCCGATCTTGTTGGCGAAGAACAGCGAGGCCAGGAGAACGCCGGCGACCACGCCGAAGGCCAGGTTGTGGGTGGCGAGGACCACGCCGACCGTCACCAGCATGACCAGGTTGGTCGATAGCGGGTAGCGCTTCAGGTTGCGGATCGACTCCCAGCGGAAGGTGCCGATGGACACCATGATCATCACCGCCACCAGGGCCGCCATGG
The DNA here is from genome assembly GCF_058680555.1 of Pseudomonas sp. YA1. Classification (NCBI taxonomy): domain Bacteria; kingdom Pseudomonadati; phylum Pseudomonadota; class Gammaproteobacteria; order Pseudomonadales; family Pseudomonadaceae; genus Pseudomonas; species Pseudomonas sp. YA1. Next base: position 92,422 of record NZ_JBZWBG010000013.1, on the reverse strand, counting down.
GAATCCGCCCGACCCAGTCGCTGAGGAACACCACCATCAGCAGCAGCGCGACGCCGGCGACCAGGGTCGAGAGCCGGCTGCGCCCGCCGGATTTAACATTGATCACCGACTGGCCGATCATCGCGCAGCCAGCCATGCCGCCGAGCAGGCCGGTGGCGATGTTCGCCAGCCCCTGGCCCTTGCATTCGCGGTTCTTGTCGCTGCCGGTGTCGGTCATCTCGTCGACGATGGTGGCGGTCATCAGCGACTCCAGAAGGCCGACCACCGCCAGGGCGGCGGAGTAGGGCAGGACGATCAGCAGGGTGTCGAGGTTCAGCGGCACGTCCGGCCAGAGGAACAGCGGCAGGCTGTCGGGCAACTGTCCCATGTCGCCGACGGTGCGGATGTCCAGGCCCAGGTAGATGGATATGCCGGTGAGGACCAGGATGCATACCAGCGGAGAGGGCAGCAGCCGGCCGATCCGTGGCAGGTGCGGGAAGCCGTAGACGATCGCCAGGCCCGCAGCGGTCATCGCGTAGACCGGCCAGCCGACATCGGTGAGTTCGGGTAGCTGGGCCATGAAGATGAGGATCGCCAGGGCATTGACGAAACCGGTCACCACCGAGCGCGAGACGAAGCGCATCAGCGAGCCCAGGCGCAGGTAGCCGGCGAGTATCTGCAGCACGCCGCAGAGCAGGGTCGCCGCCAGCAGGTATTGCAGGCCGTGGTCCTTCACCAGGTTGACCATCAGCAGCGCCATGGCGCCGGTAGCGGCGGAGATCATTCCCGGACGGCCGCCGGCGAAGGCGATCACCACCGCCATGCTGAAGGAGGCGTACAGGCCGATCTTCGGGTCGACCCCGGCGATGATGGAGAAGGCGATGGCCTCGGGGATCAGCGCCAGGGCGACGACCAGGCCGGCGAGCAGGTCGCCGCGAATATTGGAGAACCAGTTCTGTTTCAGCGTCTGTAGCATCGGGATACCCAGGGACGAGGCGCGGCCCGGGCCGTCGGTCGACGGTGCGGGCCGTGGGATGGCATTGAAAAAACAAGGGATGACGACAGGCGTTCAGGCGAACGAACGCTGGCCGCGGTCGCTCGGACCGTTGCCGGAAGGGGCAGGCATGGCTATGGCGGAGTGGGCAGCCAGGTCATCGGGGAGTGCGGGTGGTCGCTTGCAGGGAGCGGCAGCATAGCCGATTCGATAGGCCCGACCAAGCTCTACTCCGGACATTCCCTGGGGGCGCAATCGGTGGCGCTGAATCAAACAGGCGAAACGGTTCTAAGCTATCGAGGGATCGTCCTTGCATGGAGAGAACATCATCATGTTCAACACTCGTTCTGTGCTGGCGCTGGTCATGAGCCTGTCTCTGCTCGGCGGTACGCCTGCCGTCCTGGCCGACCCGGGCAATGGCAAGGGCAATCCGCATGGCAACCAGGTGGACGGCGGAAAGGCTGACAAGGGCAACAAAGGCAACCAGGGCGGCCCCGGCAACAAGGGCGGCGGCGCCGGCCAGAAGGGCAACGGCGGCGGCAACCGGGACTCGGGGCCGCGCATCGACGTCGGCGGGGTACGGGTGATCCTCGGCGACAACCGCGGCTACTGGAACCCGGGGCCGGCCCTGCCGCCCGGCATCCAGAAGAACCTGGCACGCGGCAAGCCGCTGCCGCCCGGCATCGCCAGGAAACTCGACGGCCGCCTGCTCGGCCGGCTGCCGCACTACGACGGCTACGAGTGGATGCAGGCCGGCACCGACCTGCTGCTGGTGGCGGTGGCGACCGGGCTGATCTACGAAGTGCTGGACAACGCTCTCGACTGAGCGGGCCTTGGCTGTGCAGGGCGGGTAGCGCCATAGGCGCTATCCGCCGGGCCCCGTTGGAGTGGCGGATAACCGCGTTGCGCTTGTCCGCCCTACCTCGTGGAAGTCCTTTTCTTACCCCAGGTCAGGCCCGCAGGCGTTGCAGGGCATCGCCCAGTTGCGCGGAGAGGCTGTGGAGATCACGGCTGGCGGCTTCGGTCTGCTCCACCTGTTCCTGGTTGCTGGAGGCGATCGAGGCGATTTCCGTGAGGTTGCGGGAAATGTCCTCGGCCACGGCGGTCTGCTCCTCGGCGGCGGTAGCGATCTGGCGGTTCATGTCGCGGATCGCCTCCACCGAGGCGGTGATCTGGCGCAGCATGGCGCCGGCGTTGGCAACCTGCTCGGCGCCGGCCTCGCTGCGCGACTGCCCGCTTTCGATGGCGCGCGCGGCATTCACCGCGCCGTTCTGCACGGTATCGATGATCTGGTGGATCTCGGCGATGGACTCGGCGGTGCGCTGCGCCAGGGTGCGGACCTCGTCGGCGACCACCGCGAAGCCACGGCCGGCATCGCCGGCGCGGGCGGCTTCGATGGCCGCGTTGAGGGCGAGCAGGTTGGTCTGCTCGGCGATGCCGCGGATCACATCGAGGACCTTGCCGATCCTGCCGCTATCGCTTTCCAATTGGCGGATGACCTCCACCGTATGGTCGATCTCCTTGCGCATCTCGCCGATGCTGCGAATCGTTTCTTCCATCACGTCTTCGCCGCGCTGGGCGGAATCGTCCGCCTCGTCGGCGGCCTTGGCCGCGTCGCCGGCGTAGCGCGCCACTTCCTGGGCGGTGGCGGACATTTCCTGCATCGCCGTGGCGACCTGGTCGGTGCGGCTGAACTGCTCGCGGGTACCGGCCGCCATCAGGCTGGCGATCGCGTTCAGCGAGCCGCTGGCGCTGTCCAGGTCGCGGGTACTGCGCCGCAGCCGCTCGAAGATGTCCACCAGGAAGTCGCGCAGCGTGTTGGCGGCCAGGGCCAGCTTGCCGAGTTCGTCCTTGCGCCGGATCTCGATGCGCTCGCCGAAGTCGCCATGGCTGAGCTGGGCGATGTGCTCGATCAGGCGTTGCACCGGACGGACCAGGTTGCGATTGACCAGCCACAGGCTGAGCAGGGCGACGGCCAGGCTGGCGCCGATCAGCACCAGGCTGCCGAGCAGCATGGTGCGCCGGGCCTCCGCGCTGATGGCGGCGGAACGGAGATCACTGGCCTGGTGCAGTTCGTCACGCAAGGCCTGCATCTGCGCGGTGGTGGCGCGGTCGATGCCGGTCACCGCCTGGTCGCCGGCGATGGGGTCGGCGCCCGCCTCGAGGAACCGTTGCCTGCCTTGTCGGTAAGCCGTACCGAGTCGCCGGTGCTCTTCGCGCAGACGCTCGACACGATCCTTCAACTCGCCTTCGGCCACGCTGCCCAGGCGCCCGAGGATGTCCTGCACCGCTCGTTCCTGGGCTTCGAACTGGCTCCAGTATTTCGTCTGGGCCTCTGCCTGGCGTCCGCGCAGCAGGACGTTCTTCCATTCCTGGACCTGGCCGCGGAATTGCAGGTTGGCCTCGTCGATCAGTTGCGCCGCCCGCACGGGGCCGCCGAGCAACTCGCGGTAGGCGCGTACGTCGCCGGTCAGCGAGCCGAAGCAGGCCAGGGCTATGAGTAGCAGCGCCGCCAGGCTGCCGCCGAGCAGGACAAGGATTTGCGCACGTAGGGATTGTTGCAGCATGGAACGCCTCGATGGATTGCCAGGTTGGACCGGCACGCAGGCTGCGACGAGGCAGCCGAGGACGTCCCTGTGGCCCGGCGAGGCGGGCATGGCGCGTGTTCCGGCTCGCAGAGTATCGACAGCGGATCTGACAACTTGAGGACGACGCAGGGGCCGGGCCAGAGCCGACGAAGGGAAATAGCTGGCATGGATGTTCTGCGGGGCTTCGGTTAATCTCTGTGACGAATGTCACATTGTGCCAGTCGAAGGATCTGACTCATGGATGTCCCTCCCACCGTTCAGGATGAACAGGCCGTTTCCCGCCAACTGCACTCGTTGAGTGTGCGCAATCTCGCTCACCTGGCTGCCGCCCTGACCCAGCTCGGCTTCGAGCTGTCGCGCAGCTCCGACCCTGGCACCCGCCAGGCGGCCAATGCCTTCATCGGCCAGTTGGCCAATATCAACCAGGACATCGATCGACAGATCGAGCTGCTCAGCGCGCTGGACGCCGACAACGTGGGGTTTCGCCTGCTGGACGAGGTGCAATACCCGGATGCGCCCGAATGAGCCGACGCCAGGAGCACGCAAAGAGTGGAGGGGGTGTGCGGGCCGAGAGCGGCAGTCTCCCGGCGTGGCGCTGATCAGTCTTCCTGGCGCAGGTCGCTGAGCATCTGCTCCCAGTACTGGTTGGCCTTGCGGTTGAGATCGAAGGCGGCTTGACGCAACTGGTCGTACTCGGCGCCGCTGTAGCCGCTTTCGCGCAGCTTCTGGCGAGCGGCGTCGGCTTCTTCGCGCAGACGGTTGTAGGTCGCCTGGTCGTCCGCCCAGGTCCTACCTGTGCGCCGGGTGTACTTGTCCTGGGGTTCAGCCATGGGTTCTCCTTGCGGGCCGGATGGGACTTGGAAAAACGCTGCGCTGAACAGACTTTTTCCAATGGCAAAAATTCAAAAAAAACTGACGGATTGCGCGACTTCGCTATTGGTACCGATGTCCCATACCTGTACGCCAGCCGATGAAATTTGTGCGTTCCTCGCCAAGTCGGCTAGCTTGTTCAGGCTTGCGCCTTGGCGCGCGCCGTCTCTCCGGTAAGCTGGGAACCTTGTCGCCATGGGCTCGGAGACTGCGCGGACGGCGCCATGGCGACAGGTCCGACCTTTCCCTCCGATGGGTTTTGCGAGTAAGGAAATGCTATGAGAAGCAGGGCGTCCGGCTTGGCGCTGGTGGTAGTGGCGGGGCTTGTGGCGGGTTGCGCCAGCAGTGGCTATCAGCCCGAGGTCGACTGGCCGGCCGGCTGGCAGGTGATCACCGAGAGCATCCCGCCCGAGGCCAGCGACGTGGAGCAACTGGGCTCCCGGCAACTGGCGACCAAGCTCGGGCCGGGAGGTGAGAAGGAAGCCAGCATCGAGTTGCTCAGCCTGAAGATGATGGAAGAGGAGTCGGTGGAGATCGACGGCCAGTTCCAGAGCGTCTTCGACGTCGTCCAGTCGGGCTACCGCAAGGCCGGGCTGGGCTCGCGCTGCACCACGCCGATCCGCTCGAACCTCGGCGGCCTGGCATCGCTGGAGACCCACTGCCGGATCAGCCAGGGCAACGAGGTGCTGCTGACCCAGATCGTGGCGATGGCCCTGGGACAGCGCGCGATGTACTCCCTGGTATATACCGCCAGTCCGGCCAACAGCGTGGTCTACCGGCAGAGCTACCTGCGCACCCGGGCCAGCCTGGTCCTGCGCTGAAGGGCCAGCCGCTCGACGCCTGGACGCGACCGGCGTCGCTCAGGCTTCCTCGGGCTGCGCCTCGACGCTGAGATAGCGATGGGCACCGCAACGCCGGCAACGTTGGCGCAGCATCAGGTCGGGGCCTACCGTGACCAGGCTACCTTCGTCCCAGCGGCAACCTCGCAAGAAACAACGCAAGCGCATGACTCCTCCCCGCGGGGCGGCTCGCCCCGTCCACGAAACAGGCAGTGGTGGTGTGGTTCACTCCGGCTTGTTCTTGTCTGGAGGTGGGAAAAGACTGCGGCGAAGCGTCTAGAATGGGCAACCTAAATTCGCCGGTTCATTCCGCGGCGGGATTCATCACCCAACTGGCGGCGGTGACCTGCGGTGCCAGGCACAGCTCGCCGACCATCTGTTCCACCAGCGAATCCTCCTTGTGCAGGGTGAACACCACGGCGTTCACTTCCACGTTGCCGCTGCCTTTCAGCGCGTGGCTTTCCAGGCTCTGCAGATTCAGGCGGTTGTCGCCCATGCGTTGCAGCAACTGCATGCGCACCAGCGCTTCGTTGCGCGCCTCGCAGGACACGCTGATCTGGTAGAAGCGCTCCTGCTCGGCCTCGCCCGAGGTGTGGCGGTCCACCACCCGGCCGAGAGCGGGCAGGAACAGGTTGGCGATGACGATCAGCGCGGTCGTCATGCAGGCCGCCAGGATGAAACCGCTGCCGGCCAGTACGCCGATCGCGCCGGTGCTCCAGATGCTCGCCGCAGTGCTCAGGCCGCGTACGCTGAGGCCGTCGCGCATGATCACGCCGGCGCCGAGAAAACCGATGCCGCTGACTACCTGGGCCGCCATGCGGGTCACGCTGACCTCGTTGTCGAGCAACAGCGGCAGGATCGAGAAGCTGGCCGCACCGAGTGCGACCATCGCGTGGGTGGCCATGCCGGAAGAGCGTTGTCGCCATTGCCGCTCGAGACCGACCAGCGCACCGAGGCCGAGGGCCGTCACCAGGCCGATGGCGATTTCCGGGGTCATGCTGTGCTCCTGTGAAAAACCGCCCATTGTACGCCGTTCCGCTGGTTCACGCCGGGACCAGCGGCCCCGGGCGGGCAAGCCTCTTGCGTTTACCTTTACGTTAACGTAAACATGCTCATCGACTTCACCGACACCGTTCGCCGGTGTCCGTCGTAGCGCCCCGGCGGCGCAGGACGACGGTTCAGCGACATTCCCAGAACAACCACAACAAGGGAAAGCCATGAATCAGCCGAGCTATACCTCGGGTCGCCAGGATGTCGCCTTGCTGGCGACCACCGTCGGCGACGCCTTCGATGCCACCGTCGCGCATCATGCCGAGCGCGAGGCGCTGGTGGTGCGGCATCAACGCCTGCGCTACAGCTGGCGGCAACTGGCGGAGCGGGTCGATACCTACGCCCGCGCCTTCATCGCCCTGGGCCTGCGCCCCGGCGAGCGCCTGGGGATCTGGGCGCCGAACTGCGCCGAATGGTGCATTACCCAGTTCGCCAGCGCCAAGGTCGGCGCGGTCCTGGTGAACATCAACCCGGCATACCGCAGCAGCGAGCTGGAGTACGCCCTCAAGCAGTCCGGTTGCAACTGGCTGATCTGCGCCGACGCCTTCAAGACCAGCGACTACCACGCGATGCTCGGCGACCTGCTGCCGGAGCTGGCGCGGGCACGTCCGGGCGAACTGGCCAGCGAGCGCCTGCCGGAGCTGCGCGGCGTGATCAGCCTGGCCGAGCGGGCGCCGGCGGGCTTCCTGCACTGGCAGGGCCTGCCGGGGCTGGCCGCCGCGGTAGGCGCCGAGGAACTGCGCCAGCGCCAGGCCTCGCTACAGTTCGACGAGCCGATCAACATCCAGTACACCTCCGGTACCACCGGCTTCCCCAAGGGCGCCACCCTCAGCCACTACAACATCCTCAACAACGGCTACATGGTCGGCGAAAGCCTCGGACTCGGCGCGGAAGACCGCCTGGTGATCCCGGTGCCGCTGTATCACTGCTTCGGCATGGTGATGGGCAACCTCGGCTGCGTCACCCACGGCTCGACCATGATCTACCCGGCGCCCAGCTTCGACGCCGAGGCGACCCTGCTGGCCGTGGCCGAGGAGCGCGCCACCGCGCTGTACGGGGTACCGACCATGTTCATCGCCGAGCTGGATCATCCGCGCCGCCGCGAATTCGACCTTTCCAGCCTGCGCACCGGAATCATGGCCGGCGCCACCTGCCCGATCGAGGTGATGCGGCGGGTCATTGGCGACATGCACATGGCCGAGGTGCAGATCGCCTACGGCATGACCGAGACCAGCCCGGTGTCGCTGCAGACCGGTCCGGACGATGGCCTGGAGCTGCGCGTGACCACTGTCGGACGCACCCAGCCGAGGCTGGAGAGCAAGATCGTCGACCAGACGGGCAGGGTGGTGCCGCGCGGCGAGATCGGCGAGCTGTGCACCCGCGGCTACAGCGTGATGCTCGGCTACTGGAACGACCCCCAGGCCACCGCCGAGGCCATCGACCCGGCGCGCTGGATGCACACCGGCGACCTGGCGGTGATGGACGACGACGGCTACGTGCGGATCGTCGGGCGCAGCAAGGACATGATCATCCGCGGCGGCGAGAACATCTATCCGCGCGAACTGGAGGAGTTCTTCTTCACTCACCCGGCGGTGGCCGACGTGCAGGTGATCGGCATCCCCGACGAGCGCTATGGCGAGGAAATCGTCGCCTGGATCAAGCTGCATCCGGGCCACCACGCCGATGACGAACAGTTGCGGGCGTTCTGCAAGGCGCGTATCGCTCACTTCAAGATCCCGCGCCACTTCAAGTTCGTCGACGAGTTCCCGATGACCGTTACCGGCAAGATCCAGAAGTTCCGCATGCGCGAGATCAGCATCGAAGAGATTCGCCTACTCGCGCTGCGCCAGGGGCGCGATTGAGAGGATGGAGCCGCGCCCCGCTCCTGCGCTAAGGTGGCGGGCGGCGCGCAGCGAGGCGAGAGGGGCGGGTGAAGAACGACGGCGAGACTCAGGCGAGCACCAAGGGCACCATCTCGGTGCGCCTGGTCGGCGAGGCGCTGGTGGAGTGGCGCCGGCAGGGCGGCGAGGAGGGGGAGGTCCTCCAGGCCGCCGGTATCGATCCGCAGCTGCTCGGCAAACCCTACGCGCGGGTCACCTCGCACGCCTATTCGCGGCTCTGGCTGGATCTCGCTCGGCGCATGGACGACGAGTTCTTCGGCATGGACGCGCGGCGCCTGAAGAGTGGCAGCTTCGCTTTCATGAGCCGCTGTGCGATTCACGAGCAGACCCTGGAGCCGGCGCTGACCGGCATCCTGCGATTCCTCTGCCTGCAGTTCGACGACTTCCAGCCGCGCCTGCAGCGCCGCGGCGGCCTGGCGGAAATCGTCCTCGACGAGGCGCCGGGCCGGTACGGGCGAGCGCTGTCCTACTTCACCCTGTGGATGATCACCCATGGCCTGGCCTGCTGGCTGGTCGGCCGGCGCATCCCGATCCTGGCCATCGACCTGCGCTGTCCGCAGCCGGACTACATCGAGGACTACCGGGTGATGTTCAGCGACAACCTGCGTTTCTCCCGTCCCCTCAGCCGTCTGCTGTTCAATGCCGACTGCCTGGCCTTGCCGGTCCGCCGCGACAAGCGGGAGCTGCGGCGCTTCCTGCTCGGCGCGCCGGCCAACATCCTGGTCCGCTATCGCGATCCGCAGAGCCTGGCGGCGCGGATCAAGGCCTACCTGCGCAGCCTGCGGCCGGGACGCTGGCCGGACGCGGACGCGCTCGCCGGGCATTTCTTCATGGCGCCCTCGACCCTGCGCCGCAAGCTGTCCCTGGAAGGGCAGAGCTACCAGGCGCTGAAGGACCAGGTCCGCCGCGACCTGGCCATCGCGCGGCTGGACGCCGGCGCGGCGAATTTCGCCGAACTGGCGCTGGAGCTGGGCTTCGCCGATGGCAGCGCGTTCCACAAGGCGTTCAAGAAGTGGACCGGCTCGACCCCCGGGCAGTACCGGACGCAGGTCGCGGCGGAAACCGCGTCGGCCGAGTCGTCAGGCGTCTTGTCCGAAACGCTCGGCCATCGATAGGGTGAATGCCCGCGCAGCGTCATCCGCCGTATGTCGCGAACGGTTCGGCGGGGCAGGCGGCCAGCACGGATTGTCCAAACCGCTCAGGCAGATTGAAGCCTTTCGACATTGCCCCGCGCCAGCCACGGCGTGAAGATTCCGGCTACTCCATACAAAAACAAGCCGAGGAGTTCTGCAATGCGCGACTACGCCACCACTGCCGCCGGGTTCGACTTGCAGCGGACCGCCGCCGCCACGCTTTCCGGCACGCTCCAGGCGCTCAACGCCTGCGTCGAATGCTGCGACCGGCATGCCCTGCCGGGTCGGATCGCGTTGTTCTGGGAGGGCAAGGATGGCAGTCGCGCCAGCTATACCTTCAGCGAGCTGAAAGCGCTCTCCGGACGTTTCGCCAATTTCCTCCAGGCCCAGGGCGTACGCCCGGGCGATTGCGTCGCCGGCCTGTTGCCGCGCACGCCCGAGCTGCTGGTCACCATCCTCGGCGCCTGGCGCCTGGGCGCGGTGTACCAGCCGCTGTTCACCGCCTTCGGCCCGAAGGCCATCGAACACCGCGTGGCGACCGCCGGCAGCAAGGTGCTGGTCACCGATGCGGCCAATCGCGACAAGCTCGACGAACTCGCCGATCCGCCTCTGGCCGTCACCGTCGGCGGACCGAAGGGGCAGGGCATCCGTCGCGGCGATTTCAGCTTCTGGGCCGAGCTGGAGCGCTATCCGGTCGAATTCGAGCCGGTTCCGCGCAGCGGCGAGGATCCGTTCCTGATGATGTTCACCTCCGGCACCACCGGCCTGGCCAAACCGGTGCCGGTGCCGCTCAAGGCGATCCTCGCCTTCGTCGGCTACCTGCGCGAGGCGGTGGACCTGCGCCCCGAGGACGCCTTCTGGAACCTCGCCGATCCGGGCTGGGCCTACGGCCTCTACTACGCGGTTGCCGGTCCCCTCGCCATGGGCCATCCGACCACCTTCTACGAAGGGCCGTTCAGCGTGGAAAGCACCTGCCGGATCATCCGTGACTACGGCATCACCAACCTCGCCGGATCGCCCACCGCCTATCGCCTGCTGATGGCCGCCGGCGCGGCCGCGGAAACTGCGCTGAAAGGGCGCCTGCGCGCGGTCAGCAGCGCCGGCGAGCCGTTGACGCCGGAGGTGATCCGCTGGTTCGCCGACAGGCTCGGCACCACCATCCACGACCATTATGGGCAGACCGAGCTGGGCATGGTGCTGTGCAACCACCATGCCCTGGCGCATCCGGTGCGGGTCGGCGCCGCCGGATTCGCCTGTCCCGGGCACCGGGTGGTAGTGCTGGACGACGATCTCAACGAACTGCCGCCCGGCCAGCCGGGCATCCTCGCCCTCGACCGGCGGCGTTCGCCGCTGATGTGGTTCCCCGGCTACCAGGGCCTGGAAACCGCAGCCTTCGTCGGCGACTACTACCTGAGCGGCGATACCGTCGAACTCAACGAAGACGGCAGCATCAGCTTCGTCGGCCGCGCCGACGACGTCATTACCACCTCTGGCTACCGGGTCGGCCCGTTCGATGTGGAGAGCGCGCTGATCGAACACCCGGCAGTGATGGAGGCGGCGGTGATCGGCAAGCCCGACCCGGAGCGCACCGAACTGGTCAAGGCCTTCGTCGTGCTCTGCGCCGGCCACCGGCCGACGCCGGAACTGGCGGACGAACTGCAGCGATACGTGCGCCAGCGCCTGTCGGCGCACGCCTACCCGCGGGAGATCGAGTTCCTCGAGGAACTGCCGAAGACCCCCAGCGGCAAGATCCAGCGCTTTCTCCTGCGCAACCAGGAGATCGCCCGGCAACGCGAGGCGGCCCCACAGGCGGCCGCCGCGAACTGATTCAGCAGGAGAAAACGACGTGCGTATCGAAAATCGAGTGTTCCTGGTCACCGGCGGCAGCTCCGGGCTCGGCGCCGCCACCGCGAAGATGCTGGTGGAGCAGGGCGGCAAGGTGGTGCTGGCCGACATCAACGCCGAGGCCGGCGCGGCCAAGGCCGCCGAGCTTGGCGCCCAGGCGCGCTTCGTCAGGGCCGACATCGCCAGCGAGGCCGACGGCCGCCAGGCCGTGGCCACTGCACTGGAGGCCTTCGGCGGCCTCCATGGCCTGGCCAATTGCGCGGGCGTGGCGCCGGCCGAGAAGGTCCTAGGGCGCAATGGCATCCATGCCCTGGAGAGTTTCCGCCGGGTCATCGACATCAACCTGGTGGGCAGCTTCAACATGCTGCGCCTGGCCGCCGAGGCCATGTCCCAGGGCCAGCCGGACGAGGGCGGCGAGCGCGGGGTGATCGTCAATACCGCCTCGGTGGCGGCGTTCGACGGGCAGATCGGCCAGGCCGCCTATTCCGCCTCGAAGAGCGGGGTGGTCGGCATGACCCTGCCCATCGCCCGCGAGCTGGCGCGCTTCGGCATCCGAGTGATGACCATCGCCCCGGGCATCTTCGAGACACCGATGATGGCCGGCATGCCCCAGGAGGTGCGCGACTCCCTCGGCGCCAGCGTGCCGTTCCCGCCGCGCCTGGGGCGTCCGGACGAATACGCCGCGCTGGTCCGGCAGATCATCGAGAACAGCATGCTCAACGGCGAAGTGATTCGCCTCGACGGCGCCATCCGCATGGCCGCCCGCTAATACAGGAGGAAGATCCCATGACCCGCGAAGATCCGATCGTCATCGTCAGTGCCGTCCGCACCCCGATGGGCGGCTTCCTCGGCGACTTCAAGGACGTCAGCGCCGCTACCCTCGGCGCCGCGGCGGTGCGCGCCGCGGTGGAGCGGGCGCGCCTGCAAGCCGACGAAGTGGACGAGGCCGTGCTCGGCTGCGTGCTCGCCGCCGGCCAGGGCCAGGCGCCGGCGCGCCAGGCGGTGCTTGGCGCCGGACTGGCGCGCGGCACGCCGTGCTCGACGCTGAACAAGATGTGTGGCTCGGGCATGAAGGCGCTGATGCTCGCCCACGACACGTTGCTCGCCGGCAGCGCCGGGGTCGCGCTGGCCGGGGGCATGGAAAGCATGTCCAACGCGCCCTACCTGCTGGAGCGCGCCCGTAGCGGCTACCGCATGGGCCACGGCAAGGTGCTCGACCACATGTTCCTCGACGGCCTCGAAGACGCCTACGACAAAGGCCGCCTGATGGGCACCTTCGCCGAGGACTGCGCCGAGGCCTACGGCTTCACCCGCGAAGCACAGGACGAGTTCGCCGTGGCCTCGCTGACCCGCGCGCAGCAAGCCATGCGCGACGGGCGCTTCCAGGCCGAGATCGTGCCGCTGACGGTCACCGCCGGCAAGACCGAGCGCCTGGTGGATAGCGACGAGCAGCCGCCGAAGGCCCGGCTGGACAAGATCCCGACCCTGAAGCCGGCGTTCCGCGAAGGCGGCACGGTGACCGCGGCCAACTCCAGTTCGATTTCCGACGGTGCCGCCGCGCTGGTCCTGATGCGCCTTTCCGAGGCCGAGCGACGCGGGCTCGCGCCGTTGGCGGCGATTCGTGGGCATGCTTCGTTCGCCGACGCGCCGAACCTGTTCCCCACCGCGCCGGTCGGTGCGGTGAAGCGCCTGATGCAGCGTACCGGCTGGTCGCTGGGCGAGGTCGACCTGTTCGAGGTCAACGAAGCCTTCGCCGTGGTCGGCATGGCGGCAATGCGCGACCTCGACCTGTCCCACGAGCGCCTCAACGTCCACGGCGGCGCCTGTGCGCTGGGCCATCCGATCGGCGCGTCCGGCGCGCGGATCGTCGTGACCCTGCTCAACGCCCTGCAGCAGTACGACCTGGAACGCGGCGTGGCGGCGGTCTGCATCGGCGGCGGCGAGGCGACCGCGATCGCCGTCGAGCGCTTGCGCTGATGCAGGCAGTGAAGAAGAGGAACCCGCGATGATTCCCTGCGAAGAAGAGATCCAGATCCGTGACATGGCGCGGCAGTTCGCCCAGGAACGGCTGAAACCGTTCGCCGCCGACTGGGACCGCGAGCACCGTTTTCCGGCCGAGGCGATTCGCGAGATGGCCGACCTCGGCTTCCTCGGCATGCTGGTGCCCGAGGAGTGGGGCGGCGCGCAGACCGGGCACCTGGCCTACGCCATGGCCCTCGAGGAGATCGCCGCTGGCGACGGCGCCTGCTCGACCATCATGAGCGTGCACAACTCGGTCGGCTGCATGCCGATCCACAAGTTCGGCAGCGCCGAGCAGAAGGAGCGCTTCCTCCGTCCGCTGGCCCAGGGTTCGATGCTCGGCGCCTTCGCCCTGACCGAGCCGCAGGCCGGTTCCGACGCGAGCTTCCTGAAGACCCGCGCCCGCCGCGACGGTGACCACTACGTGCTGAACGGTGCCAAGCAGTTCATCACTTCGGGCAGCCACGCGGGGATGGTGATCGTCTTCGCGGTCACCGATCCGGATGCCGGAAAGCGCGGCATCAGCGCGTTCATCGTGCCCACCGACACGCCCGGCTACGAGGTGGTGCGGATCGAGGACAAGCTCGGCCAGCACGCCTCGGACACCTGCCAGCTGGCCTTCAACGACCTGCGTATCCCGGCCACGCTGCGCCTGGGCGAGGAGGGCGAGGGCTACCGCATCGCCCTGGCCAACCTCGAAGGCGGCCGTATCGGCATCGCCGCCCAGGCGGTCGGCATGGCGCGCGCGGCGTTCGAGGCGGCGCGCGACTACGCCCACGAGCGGGAAACCTTCGGCAAGCCGATCATCGAGCACCAGGCAGTGGCCTTCCGCCTGGCCGACATGGCTACCCGCATCGCCGTGGCGCGGCAGATGGTCCACCACGCCGCCAGCCTGCGCGAAGCCGGCCTGCCGTGTCTGACCGAAGCCTCGATGGCCAAGCTGTTCGCCTCGGAAATGGCCGAGGAAGTCTGCTCTGCGGCGATCCAGACCCTCGGTGGCTATGGCTACCTCAAGGACTTCCCGGTGGAACGCATCTATCGGGACGTGCGGGTCTGCCAGATCTACGAGGGCACCAGCGACGTGCAGCGCCTGGTGATCGCGCGCAGCCTGTAGCGGCGACTATCCGTCGTTTCCGCAACGGCGCCTTCTCCCTTCAGGGAGAGGGCGCGCTGAGGCACCTCGGAAGCAAACGACTGTGGCCTCGTTCGCCCTACGCCCCTTGGCAGGCGCTCACGCCGGCTGTGCCGCCTTGTTCTCGCGCGCGGTGACCTGCTGGCACAGCTCGATGATCTGTTCGCGCATCCAGCGGTTGGCCGGGTCCTGGTCAGTGCTCTCGTGCCAGTACAGGTGGGTTTCCAGTTTCGGCACGTCGCTCACCGGCAGCACCGCGTAGTGCAGGTCGTGGTGACGGGCGAAGCGTTCCGGCACGGTCATCGCCATGTCGGTCTGCTGGACCACCGTGGAGGCCATCAGGTAGTGCTGCGAGCGCAGCGCGATCTTGCGCTGGATGCCCATCTTGCCCAGCGCCAGGTCGATGTAGCCGAGGCCGCTGCGGCGGCTGGAAATATGGATGTGGGTCAGGCCCAGGTAATCGTCCAGGGCCAGCTTCGGCTTGCCCGCCAGTGGGTGGCCGCGGCGCATGGCGCAGACGTAGCGGTCCTCCATCAGCTTGACGTGGCGCACCTGGGGATCGGTGTTCAGCGGCGCGTCGACGGCGAAGTCGAGGCGGCCGGCGGCGAGTTCCTTGGTGGTTTCGCGGCGCTTGGCGAGGAAGCTCTCGATATGCACGTTCGGCGCCAGGCGGCGTAAGCGCTGGAACAGCGGGGGGAGGATGACCGCTTCGGTGAGGTCGGTCATGCTGATGCGGTAGGTCTTGTTCGCCTGCTGCGGATCGAAGCTGCGGCTCTCCTGCACCGAAACCCGCAGCAACTGCAGCGCGTTGCGCACCGGGCCGATGATGTTCTGCGCCATCGGGGTCGGCACCATGCCCTGGGCGGTGCGCACGAACAGCGGGTCGTTGAAGGTCTCGCGCAGGCGGGAAAGGGCGTTGGATACGGCTGGCTGGGTGATGCCGACGATCTGCCCGGCGCGGGTCAGGTTGGCTTCGGTATAGATCGCATCGAACACGATGAACAGGTTCAGGTCGACTTTGTTCAGGTTCATGGCACTGGCTCCGCGACTTTTCTTGTTATTGGGGGCTTGGATGACCCCCATATGGATCATGAATGTTCATGGACGGAAAAAATAGACTGGGCAAATCTTAAGCCCTGTTCCGGCATCGTTACCAGCGCCTTTGTCCGATGCCTCGCCTGCCAACCCGTCAGAAGGTATCCCCCATGGATTTCGCCTATTCCCCCAAGGTCCAGGAGCTGCGTGAACGCATCAGCGCGTTCATGGAAGCGCATGTCTATCCCGCCGAAGCCGTGTTCGAGCGCCAGGTCGCCGAGGGCGACCGCTGGCAGCCGACGGCGATCATGGAAGAGCTGAAGGCCAAGGCCAAGGCCGAAGGGCTGTGGAACCTGTTCCTGCCCGAGTCCGAGTACGGTGCCGGGCTGGCCAACCACGAATACGCGCCGCTGGCGGAAATCATGGGCCGTTCGCTGATCGGGCCGGAACCCTTCAACTGTGCCGCGCCGGATACCGGCAACATGGAGGTGCTGGTGCGCTACGGCAGCGAGGAGCAGAAGCGTACCTGGCTGGAACCGCTGCTGAGCGGCGAGATCCGCTCGGCCTTCGCCATGACCGAACCGGGCGTGGCCTCGTCCGACGCCACCAACATGGAGGCGCGCGCCGAGCGCCAGGGCGACGACTGGGTGATCAACGGACGCAAGTGGTGGACCTCCGGCGCCTGCGATCCGCGCTGCAAGATCCTGATCTTCATGGGCCTGACCAACCCGGACGCGCCGCGCCACCAGCAGCACTCGATGATCCTGGTACCGGTCGACACCCCCGGGGTGAAGATCCTCCGTCCGCTGCCGGTGTTCGGCTACGACGACGCGCCGCATGGCCATGCCGAAGTGCTGTTCGAGAACGTGCGGGTGCCCTACGAGAACGTCATCCTCGGCGAGGGCCGCGGTTTCGAGATCGCCCAGGGGCGCCTCGGCCCGGGCCGCATCCACCACTGCATGCGCTCCATCGGCATGGCCGAGCGCGCCCTCGAACTGATGTGCAAGCGCGCGGTCAGCCGTACCGCGTTCGGCAAGCCGCTGGCGCGCCTGGGCGGCAACATCGACCACATCGCCGACTCGCGGATGGAGATCAACATGGCGCGCCTGCTGACCCTGCAGGCCGCCTACATGATGGATACCGTGGGCAACAAGATTGCCCAGAGCGAAATCGCCCAGATCAAGGTGGTGGCGCCCAACGTGGCGTTGAAGGTGATCGACCGGGCGATCCAGATGCATGGTGGCGCCGGGGTTTCCAACGACTTCCCGCTGGCCTACTGGTACGCCATGCAGCGCACCCTGCGCCTGGCCGACGGTCCGGACGAGGTGCACCGCGCGGCGATCGGCAAGTTCGAGCTGGGCAAGTACGTGCCCAGGGAGATGCTGCGCAGCAGCCGCTGACGGCTGTGGTATAGGGGAAAGGCCCGCGGATGCGGGCCTTTTTCATTCCGGGGAGTCCGCCCCTTTTTCCTCGGCGTTGCGTTCCAGCTGCCACGCGCGACGGCTGTGCAGCAGGGCGGCGAACTCGCGGGCCGCCCGCTCGTTGCGGAAGCAGATCCCACGCGTGCCGAGGCGGACCCGCCAGAAAGGTTCAGCGTGGGTGTCCAGACGTTCGATCCAGAGCGTGTTCGGCATTCGGTTCGGCCTTGTCCTCGACGGTGGCTTTCGGCGTGCGGGTCTTCAGCAGGGAGAGCAGGATACCGCCCGCCAGCAGGCCGAAGGTTACGCCAAGCGAGAGGCCGGCGGGAATCTTGCCGATCACACCGTGGAGCATGATCTTCGCACCGATGAACACCAGCACCAGGGCCAGGGCGTATTTCAGGTAGACGAAGCGGTGGATCATCGCCGCCAGCGAGAAGTACAGGGCGCGCAGGCCGAGGATGGCGAAGATGTTCGAGGTGTAGACGATGAACGGGTCCTGGGTGATGGCGAAGATCGCCGGCACGCTGTCCACCGCGAACACCAGGTCGGCCAGCTCGATCAGCACCAGGGCGAAGAACAGCGGGGTGGCGTAGCGCACCAGCTTGCCGCTGGCGTCCGGCAGGCGGACGAAGAAGTGATGCTCGTGCAGTTCCTTGGTCACCCGCATGTGCTTGCGCAGGAAGCGCAGCACCGGGTTGTGCTCCAGGTCGGGTTCTTCCTCGTGCTTGTTGAACAGCATCTTCACGCCGCTGAACAGCAGGAAGGCGCCGAACACGTACATGATCCAGTCGAATTCCTTCACCAGCGCGGCGCCCAGGCCGATCATGATGGCCCGCAGGACGATGGCGCCGAGGATGCCCCAGAACAGCACCTGGTGCTGGTAGCGGCGGGGGATGCCGAAGAAGCTGAAGATCATCGCCATGACGAACACGTTGTCCATCGATAGCGACTGTTCGACCAGGAAGCCGGTGTAGTACTCCACCGCGCTGGTGGGGCCGAAGGCGTACCAGACCCAGCCGCCGAAGGCCAGGCCGCAGGCGAAGTAGCCGGCGGACAGCAGCAGGCTTTCGCGCACGCCGATTTCGTGGTGGTCGCGTTGCAGCACGCCGAGGTCGAGGACCAGGAGAACGATGACGATGGCCAGGAAGGCCAGCCAGAACCAGGTAGCCGTACCGAGGAACGGTTCGGTGAGAAATGCATGCAGAGCTGCCATTGGGCCCCCTCGCTTCGAATTGTCGGATGGTCATGTGACTCCGACATGGCGGCAATTGCTTACCGTCAGAGGGGCCCGCAGTCACTCGGAAAAAATAAACCAGGCTCCGGGCGCCGGCAAAGCGGCGAAGTTACAAAGTGCTACAGCGTTCAGTAGACCCAGACTTCCACCCGTCGGTTCTTCTGTCGGCCCAGTTCCTGGTCGTTGCTGGCGACCGGCAACTCGTCGCCGAAGCCGGCGATCTCGCGGAAACTCACGCCGCCGCGGGCCAGTTCGCGGCGCACGGCCATGGCGCGCAGGCGCGAAAGCAGGACCGAACGCTCGGCGTCGGACTTGGGATCGCCGAAGCCCACCAGCACGGTGCGCTCCTGCAACTTCCGATTTTGCCGCAGGTAGTCCAGCAAACGCTGTACGTCGAGCAGTGCCTTGTTGTCGAGCAGCGCGCTGCCTTCCTGGAAGCGGAAGTTCACCGTCAGGCGCCGCGCCTGTTCCGCGAGCTTGCGGTATTCGGCGGGCATCTGCGGGCGCGGTGCGATCTGCACCGCCTGGATCTTCTGCGCGACGAAGCCGCTGCGGGTGACGATCGTCTGGCCGCGCGGGCCCTGGGCGAAACGTACCAGGGCCTGGGCCCAGGGGTTCTTCTCGCCGGGCTTCAGGTAGAGGAACAGGCGGCGCGACAGCGGGTAGTCCTCGGTGGCGATCAGGCTTTCCTGGGGCGCCATCGGCAGCGATTCGCCGTCGGCGATGGCCAAGGCGCGTGCCCGGCCCACCGATGCGATGCCGACGAAGCCGATGGCGTGCGGATCGGCGCTCACCGCGGCCGCCAGCCGATCGTTGGATTCGAAGCGGCGGGCGTCGCTGGCCAGGCTCTTGCCGTGACTGGCCAGCACCAGTTCCTTGAAGGTGTCGTAGGTGCCGGACTGTTCGTCGCGAGCGTACAGGCGGATGGCGCCGCCCTTGCCCCCCAGTTCTTCCCAGGTACGCATCTCGCCGGCGAACACCGCCGCCAGTTGCGCGGTGTCCAGCGAGGCCAGCGGGTTGTCCGGATGCAGGATGATCGCCAGTCCGTCGATGGCGATCACCTGCTCGGCATATGGGCTGCGCAGGTCGCCGAAGCCGGCCAGGGCGCGAACTTCGCTGTCCTTGACGGGGCGCGAGGCCGCGGCGAGTTCGGCGTGGCGTTCGAGGAGGGCGGCGAAGCCGGTGCTCGAACCGTGGGCGGATAGCTCCACCCTCACCAGGCGGCCGTCGCGGCTCTTGCCGAGCAGATGGAGTTCGTTTTCCCGTTCTCCGGGGGTACGGCGGATATCCTCCAGGCCTTCCTCTTCCATCAGGCCCTCGACCAGGGCCGGCAGGAGCTTCGCGCCGATGGTGTTGGAACCCTGGATGCGCAGCGCCGGCGTGTCGTCCGAGGGGATCGGCAAGGGGGCGGCGAATACCGTCCAGGGGAAGGCGTAACAGAGGAATCCGAGGAAAACCAGGCTCAGGGTACGGCTCCAGAGGTCTTTGTCACTGGCGCGCTGGCGGTGTGGCATCGCGGGCATCGTCTTCTATGGGGGAAGGGAATTTGCCGGCGAGATTAAGTCAGACGGGTGACGCTAAGGTTACAGCGTTGGGGAATCATGGCCCTGCGCCATTGTCTCGGTCAGGAAGTCGAGAAACACCCGGGTCTTGCCGGCCAGTTGGCGCGATGGATAGACCGCGTGGATCGCCGTCTCGTCGGCCTTCCAGCCGGCCAGCAATTCAACCAGGCGGCCTTCGGCCAGTTCCGCCTGTACGTACAGCCGTGGGATCAGGCTCAAGCCGAAGCCGGCGAGCAGGGCATCGCGCACCGCCAGGCTGGAGGACACCCGGTAACGCCCGGCGATAGGCACCGCTATGCACTCGCGCTCCTTGCGGAAGGTCCAGCGGTCGGCATGGCCAGAGAGGCTGAAGCGGATGCACTCGTGTTCGCGCAGGGCCTCCGGCCGCAGCGGCTGGCCATGCTGACTGAGGTAGGCCGGCGCCGCGCAGAGCACGTGCTCCAAGACTAGCAGCGGGCGGGCGACCAGGCCGGAGTCCGCAACCCGGTCGCTACCGCGCAGGGCCAGGTCGATGCCTTCGGCGATCAGGTCCTGGCGGCCGTCCTGCAGGAGCAGTTCCAGGCGCAGGTCCGGATAACGCTGGAGAAAAGCCGGAATGGCTGGGGTCAGGCAGGTGAGGGCGAGGGTCAGCGGGGCGCTGACCCGCAGCAGGCCGCTGGGTCCCTGTTGCATCGAAGTGAGCGCGGCGTCGGCGGCCTCGAGGTCGTCGAGGATGCGCTCCAGGCGCTGCCGGTAGACTTCGCCGGCCTCGGTCAGGCTCATGCTGCGGGTGGTGCGATTGATCAGGCGCACCTTGAGGTGCGCTTCCAGCTCGGCGACGTTCTTGCTCACGGCGGCCGGCGAGAGATTCATCTGCCGGGCCGCGGCGGCGAAGCCGCCATTCGCGGCCACGGCGCGGAAGACCTTGAGGGCGGTGAGGTGATCCACGGGGATAATTCACTGTCAGTAATCAATGAATCAGGGATTAAAGCATTATCAACCCGGGGTGTGCTGGCTAAAGTCTCGCCATAGTCCACGGTCCTAGAGGTGAATGACCATGCAACCCTTCGTCGTCGAACGTCTCGATCACATCGTCCTGCGGGTCCGCGACCTGGAACGCAGCATCGCGTTCTATCGCGATGTCCTCGGTTGCGTGGTGGTGAAGTGGCGCGACGACCTGGAGCTGGCCCATCTGCGCCTGGGCACGTCGATGCTCGATCTGGTCGCGGTGTCCGGGTCGCTCGGCCGGGAGGGCGGTGCGGCGCCGGGTGGGGAAGGGCGCAACGTCGACCATTTCTGCGTGCGCATCGAGCCGTTCGACGAGGCCGCGCTGATCGCCCATCTCGAGGGGTTCGGCCTGGTCCCGCAGGTTCCCGCGGAAATCCGCTTCGGCGCCGAGGGCGACGGCTGGTCGCTGTACTTCTTCGATCCGGACGGCAATCGAGTGGAGCTGAAGGGGCCGCGGGTGGACAATCCTGCCTGAGGGAAAGGTCGCGCACCGGATAGGCGGGTGGCGTCGGCGAGATCGCCCGGGCCAGGCAGTGACCGCCTGAAGGCTCATCCGGGGATGAGCCTTCACTTTGGGCTGCGCCTCAGGCCAGTTCCAGCCAGATCGGGGCGTGATCGGAGGGTTTCTCCATGCCGCGCAGGTCGTAGTCGATGCCGGCGTCCTTGAAGCGCGACTGCAGCACCCGGCTGGCCAGGATCACATCGATGCGCAGGCCGCGCTTGGGGGTGTCCTCGAAGCCACGGCTGCGGTAGTCGAACCAGCTGAAGCGGTCGTTCACCTCCGGATTCAGGGCCCGGAAGCTGTCGACCAGGCCCCAGTTCTTCAAGGTAGCCAGCCATTCGCGCTCTTCCGGCAGGAAGCTGCACTTGCCGGTCTTCAGCCAGCGCTTGCGGTTTTCCTCACCGATGCCGATGTCGCAGTCCTCCGGCGAGATATTGATGTCGCCCATCACCACCAGGGCCTGCTCGGGCTTGAAGCTGTTCTCCAGCAGCGACTGGAGATCGGCGTAGAAGCGCTGCTTGGCCGGGAACTTGGTCGGATGCTCGCGGTTCTCGCCTTGCGGGAAGTAACCGTTCATCACGGTGATCGGGTTGCCCTGGGCGTCGCTGAAGGTGCCCCAGATGAAGCGCCGCTGGGACTCCTCGCCGTCGCTCGGGAAGCCGCGGTGCAGTTCCAGGGGCGCCTGGCGGGAGAGCAGGGCGACGCCGTAGTGGCCTTTCTGCCCGTGGTAGTGGACGTGGTAGCCGAGCGCCTCGATCTCGGCCTGGGGAAACTGGTCGTCGGCGACCTTGGTTTCCTGCAGCCCGATCACGTCGGGCTGGTGCCGCTCGATCAGCGCCGCCAGCTGGTGCGGCCGGGCGCGCAGACCGTTGATATTGAAAGAGACGATTTTCATGGTGGGCGTCCTGGCAAAAACAGGAATGCTAGCCCAGCCGGGGGATGCCTGGCGACCCTGGAGGCGCTGTGCTAGTGTCCGCCGGGTACCCGATGGCTGTGTGGCTTGGCGCTTTGCCGGCCCTGTGGTCTGCCGCGGACGGGGATGGCCAGGCCATCCGCTCGACCAATCGCCGTGGCGAAGCGTGCGTGTCGCTGCGCCGGCGGCCGACAAGGAATGCGTTCCATGCCTGATCAGGTCACCGATGTCCGTCTGCTCGACGACGGCTATAGCCGCGAAGTCCGCTCGCTTTTCTACCACGCCTACCGCCACGAACCGACCTTCGCCTACCTGATGGATGCGCAGCGCGCCGGCTATGACCAGCGCGTGCGTGCCTGCGTCCGGGAGATGGTCGAGCGCCATCTGGGCGAAGAGTTGCCGGCCATCGGCCTGTTCATCGACGATCGGCTGGTCGCGGCGGCCCTGATCACGCCGCCGCAGCGGCGCCTGGATATCACCGAGAGCTGGAGCTGGCGCCTGCGCATGCTGTTCAGCGTCGGCCTGGCCGCGACCCGGCGCTACCTGGATTACCACCGGGCGGTGCAGGCCTGCCTGCCGGTCGGCCCCCATCACCAGTTGCCGATGCTCGGCGTGCATCCCGAATACCAGGGCAGGCAGATCGGCGAGCAGTTGCTGGCGGCCGTGCAGCGCTGGTGCGCCGAGGACTCCGCTTCGCAGGGGCTGGTCCTGGATACCGGCAATGCGCGCTACCTGGACTTCTACCAGCGGCACGGCTACCGCGAGATCGGCGAGGTGACGCTGGGAGCGGTGCGCGAGCACGTCCTCCTGCATCCTGGCGAGACGCCGGCGGCGACCTGAGCGTTCCCCCGGACGCGCGAGAAAAGCCATGCCTGTCAGGCGCTTGGCGTCATAAAACCCGAATGTCAGGAGGTGGTCGGCGGCGTCCGCGCAAATCTGGACGCGCGCCACCCGCCTGCGTAGCATCCGCGCCATGAGACTGACTCAAGGATTGTTCCGGTTCCCACTGGCCGGGCTGCTGTGCCTGAGTACGGCCGCCTTCGCGGAGAGCCAGCTTAGCGTGCGCGTCACCCCCGCCAATGCCGCCCTGAAGGCCAATATCGAGGCCTACGTGGGTAGCCTCGGCGAGCGGGACGAGGCGGCGTTGCAGCGTTTCCGCCGCAATGCCGAGGCGCAGGCGGAAAAGGCGGCCCAGGCGCTCGGCTACTTCCAGGCGCAGATCGACAGCGAGGTGAAGGACGGCAAGCCGCCGAAGCTCACGCTCAAGGTAGTGCCCGGCGAGCCCGTGCGCCTGCGCCAGGTGAACATCCAGGTGCTCGGCGAGGCCGCCAGCCTGGAGAGCTTCCGCTTGCCGTCGGGCAAGCAACTGAAACCGGGCGCGAAGCTGAACCAGGGTGTCTACGAGGACGCCAAGCGGCTGATCCAGAACCAGGCCTCGCGCTACGGCTTCTTCCAGGGCCGCTTCAGCACCCAGCGCCTGAGCATCGATCCGCGCGCCGGCATCGCCGACATCGACCTGGTCTACGACAGCGGCCAGCGCTACACCTTCGGCAAGGTGAGTTTCGACGGCGATTCGATCATCGAGGAAGAACTGTTGCGCCGCATGGTGCCGTTCAAGGCCGGCCAACCCTATGACTCCGAACTGATCGCCGAACTCAACCAGAACCTGCAATCCAGCGGCTACTTCGAGGGCGTGCGGGTCGACGCCGCGCCGACCCAGGCGCAGGCCGACGGCGCGCGCCAGGCAATCCCGGTAGCGGTCCGGCTGGAGGCGCGCAAGCCCCGGACCATGGGCGTCGGCCTCGGTTTCTCGACCGACGTCGGGGCGCGCGCGAGGTTCAACTGGACCCGCCATTGGGTGAATGCCGAAGGACATAGCCTGGGATTCGAGTCGGAAATCTCCGCACCGCGGCAGAACGTCGGCGCCTGGTACGAGATTCCCCTCGATCCGCCGCTCACCGACAAGCTGCGCTTCACCAGCGGCTACCAGTTCGAAGACCTGGTCGACACCGAGAGCAAGCTGCTGACCCTTGGCGGCGAATGGCACAGCAAGCAGCCCGATGGCTGGCAGCGGGTGGTTTCGCTGAACTGGATGCGCGAGGAGTACAAGCTGGGCGACGACTCCGGGCTGAGCAGCTTCCTGATGCCGGGGATCGGCTACTCGCTGCTGGAGACCGACAACAAGGTCGACCCCAGCCATGGCTACCGCCTGCAGTTCAACGTCAAGGGGGCGAAGGAAGGCCTGCTGGCCGACGCCGACGTACTCCATGTCGACGCCATGGCCAAGGGCCTGACCAGCTTCGCCGGCGGCCATCGCCTGCTCGGCCGCCTGCAGGTAGGCGGAATCGCCACCAACGACTACAAGTCGATCCCGCCCTCGCTGCGCTTCTTCGCCGGCGGCGACCAGAGCGTGCGCGGTTACGACTACCGGACGCTGTCGCCGGAGAATTCCGATGGCGACAAGATCGGCGGCCGCTACATGATCGCCGGTAGCGTCGAGTATCAATATCCGCTGGCCGAGCGCTGGCGCCTGGCGACCTTCGTCGACCAGGGCAACGCCTTCAACTCGCTGGACTTCCCGTCGATCAAGACCGGGGTCGGCTTCGGCGTGCGCTGGGTCTCGCCGGTCGGCCCGTTGCGCCTCGACCTGGCCCATGCGCTCGACGACGACGGCGGTTTCCGCCTGCACTTCTCCATGGGGCCAGAACTGTGAAGGCGCTGAAGATCACCTTGCTGGCCATAGTCGGGCTGCTCCTCGCGCTGCTCCTGGGACTCGCTGCGCTGCTCGGCACCCAGGCCGGCAGCGCCTGGCTGCTCGGCCGCGTGCCGGGCCTGCAGGTCAGCGGCTTCGAGGGTCGCCTCGGTGGCGCCTGGCAGGCACAGCGGCTGTCCTGGGCGCAGGACGGTACGCAACTGGTCGTCGAGCGGCCTGAACTGCGCTGGTCGCCGGCCTGCCTGGCGGGGCTGCGCCTGTGCCTGCAGCGGGTGGCCGCCGAACGGATCGCGCTGGACCTGCCGCCGAGCGGCGACAGCGCCGACAGCGGGCCGATCAGCCTGCCGACGCTGAAACTGCCGCTGAGCATCGAACTCGGCGAAGTGGCGGTCGGCAGCTTCCTGCTCGACGGCAACCAGCAGATCGCCGAACTCAAGCTGGCGGCCCATTGGCTGGCCGACGGCCTGCACATCGACTCGCTGACGGCGCGGGGCTTCGGCCTGGACCTGGCGCTCCAGGGGCGCTTGCAGCCGAGCGGCGACTGGCCCTTGCAGGCCGAAGCCACGCTCGGCCTGCCCGCTCCCGAAGGCAAGCCGTGGAAGCTGGCCGTCCAGGTCGGCGGTGAGCTGCAGCAGGCGCTGACCCTGAAAGGCCGCAGCAGCGGTTACCTGGACGGCAGCCTGGAGGGACAGTTGCAGGCGCTGGCGGAAAACCTGCCGGCACGATTGCTGATCCGCGCCGACGGTTTCAAGGGTGCGGCCGGACTACCGGACACCTTGACCCTGAATGCCATCCAGCTCGATGCCGGCGGCGATCTCAAGAGCGGTTACCTGATCCGCGGCGGCGCCAGCCTGCCGGGCGAGGGCGGGGCGGTGGCGTTGAGCCTGGACGGGCGGGTCGACGCCCAGGGCGCGGATATCCGCCAACTGCGCCTGGACGCTGGCGGCGAGCAGCGCCTGGAGCTGGTCGGACGCCTGGACTGGCGCGAAAGCCTGGCCGCCGACGCGACCCTGGACTGGAAGGATTTCCCCTGGCTGCGCCTGTATCCGCTGGCGGAGCCGCCGCCGGTGACGCTGAAGACCTTCAAGGCGGAAGTGCATTACCAGGACCAGCGCTACCTGGGCAATTTCAGCGCGGCGGCGAGCGGTCCGGCGGGCGACTTCACGCTGGCCAGCCCGGTGTCCGGCGACCTCGTCCAGCTCAACCTGCCGTCGCTGCAGCTCCGTGCCGGGCAAGGCCAGGCCGAGGGCCGGGTGACGTTGCGTTTCGACAATGGCGTGGCTTGGGATACCGCCCTGCAGCTCAGCGAACTGAACCCGGCGTACTGGGTCGCCGAGCTGCCGGGTTCACTGGCCGGTCCCTTGCGCAGCCAGGGAAGTGTTCGCGACGAGCGACTGGCGTTGGGCGTGGATCTCGACGTCAAGGGCCGCCTGCGCGGCCAGCCGGCGCTATTCCAGGCGCGCGCCGAAGGCGAGGGGCAGCGCTGGACGCTGGGCAACCTCGACCTGCGCCTGGGGGATAACAAGGTGCAGGGCAGCGGGGCGCTCGACCAGCGCCTGCAAGGCCGCCTGGACATCGCCCTGAACCGTCTCGGCCAGCTTTGGCCGCAACTCTTCGGTCGCCTCGACGGACGCCTCGACCTGGCTGGCAGCCTCGCGGCGCCGCAAGGCAGGCTGAACCTCAAGGGACAGCAGATCGCCTACGCCGAGCAGCGCATCGCCGGCCTCGACCTGCAGGCGAACCTCGATGCCCGGCAGAACGGCACCCTGGCGCTGGTCGCTTCCGGCCTGCGCAGCGGCGAAACCGATCTCGGCCTGTTCAAGGCCAATGCCCGCGGCGACCAACGCCGCCAGCAACTGGAACTGGACCTGCAAGGTGCCTTGCTCAAGCTCGGCCTGGCCTTCGACGGGCAACTGGAGCGCGGCAACTGGCGCGGTCGCCTGGCGCGCGGCGAGTTGAGCAGCGGCGGCCAGGACTGGAAGCTACAGCAGCCGGCGCGCCTGGAGCGGTTGGCCGACGGCAAGGTCAATTTCGGCGCACATTGCTGGGTATCCGGCGCTGCCAGCCTCTGCGGCGGCGAGCAGCGCCTGCTGCCCGAGCCGCGGCTGCGCTACACCTTGCGCGACTTCCCGCTGGACAGCCTGAAGCAATGGTTCCCCGAGGATTTCGCCTGGCAGGGCAAGCTGAACGGCGACCTGCAACTGGACGTTCCGGCCCGCGGCCCGAGCGGCGTGGTCAGCCTGGACGCCGGCAGCGGTACGCTGCGCCTGCGCGACCAGGGCCAGTGGGTCGACGTCGGCTACGACAGCCTGCGCCTGGAGAGCCGGTTGGCGCCCAACCGCGTCGATACCTCCCTCGACTTCCGCGGACCGAAGCTCGGCGAGCTGCGGGTGCAGGCGCAGATCGACCCGCGCCCGGCGAGCAAGCCGCTGAGCGGCGAGTTCAGCCTGGCCGGCCTCGACCTGTCGGTGGCGCGCCCGTTCGTGCCGATGGTGGAGAAACTGCAAGGCAGGCTGAACGGCAGCGGCCGGCTGTCCGGCGGCCTGCTGGCGCCGCGGGTCGACGGACGGGTGACGCTGAGCGACGGCAACATCGGCGGCGGCGAGCTGCCGACCAGCTTCGAGAACCTTTCCCTCGATGCTCGCATCGCTGGCGAAAGCCTGGAACTCGGCGGCGGCTGGCGCAGCGGCAGGTACGGCCAGGGCAGCCTGTCCGGCAACCTGAGCTGGGGCGAGGCGCTGAACGTCGCCCTGAACATTCGTGGCAACCGCCTGCCGGTGGTGGTCGATCCCTATGCGCAACTGGAGGTTGAACCGGACCTGAAGATCGGCATGGCTGGCCAGGAGCTGGCGATCTCCGGCAAGGTCCTGGTGCCGCGTGGCGACATCACCATCCGCCAGTTGCCGCCATCGACGGTCAAGGTCTCCGACGACGCGGTGATCGTCGGCTCCGAGCAGCCCGAGCAGCAGCCGCTGAAGATGAAGATGGACATCGATGTCGAGGTCGGCCAGGACAAGCTGGCGTTCTCCGGCTTCGGCCTCAGCGCCGAACTGGCCGGCCACCTGCACATCGGCGACAACCTGGATACCCGCGGCGAGCTGAACCTGAACAAGGGCCGCTATCGTGCCTACGGCCAGCGCCTGACGATCCGTAGGGCGCGGCTGTTCTTCGCCGGACCGATCGACCAGCCGTACCTGGATATCGAGGCGATCCGCCGGGTCGACGATGTGGTCGCCGGCCTGCGCCTGACCGGCAGCGCCGAGCAGCCGACCAGCGCGGTATTCTCCGAACCGGCGATGAGCCAGGAACAGGCGCTGTCCTACCTGGTGCTGGGGCGGCCGATGAGCACCGGCGAAGACAGCAACATGCTCGGCGAGGCGGCCCTGGCCCTGGGCCTGGCCGGTAGCGCACCGCTCACCGGGGAAATCGCCAAGCAGCTCGGCATCCAGGACTTCCAGCTGGACACCGAGGGCACCGGCAACAGCACCAGCGTGGTCGCCAGCGGGAATATCACCGACAAGCTCAGCCTGCGCTATGGTGTTGGAGTGTTCGAACCGGCAAATACCATCGCCTTGCGCTACCAGTTGACCAAACGCCTCTATCTCGAAGCGGCGAGCGGCCTGGCCAGTTCGCTGGACCTGTTCTTCAAGCGCGATTTCTGACGGATGCGCTGATACGGACCATGCGTAACGCATAAAAGTGTGTCACTTTTAGCGGCGCATCGACGTCGTAGAATGGAGCGGGCGCCGACCGCCAGGTCGGTGCCCGAAGCAACTCGGCACAAGGACTGGCTGACATGATTTCCGTCTATCAACTCAAACCGCGCTTTCAGAATCTTCTTCGTCCCGGCGTGCAGCGCCTCTACCAGCGCGGCATCACTGCCAACCAGGTGACCCTGGCGGCCTGCCTGCTGTCGCTGCTGGTCGGCGCGCTGGTCGCCGGTTTCGCCAGCCATCTCTGGCTGTTCGCCCTCGTTCCGCTGTGGATGTTCCTGCGCATGGCGCTGAACGCGGTGGACGGCATGCTCGCCCGCGAGTTCGGCCAGAAATCCGACCTGGGCGCCTACCTCAACGAACTCACCGACGTGATCGCCGACAGCGGCCTGTACCTGCCGTTCGCCCTGTTGCCGGGAGTCAATCCGCTGTGGGTGGTGCTGGTGGTGCTGCTGGCGGTGATCAGCGAATATGCCGGTGCGCTGGGCACCATGGTCGGCGCTTCGCGCCGCTACGACGGCCCGATGGGCAAGAGCGACCGGGCGCTGTGTTTCGGCGTGATCGGCGCCGGGGTGGCCAGCGGCCTGTTGCCGCTGGCCTGGATCGACTGGCTGATGTTGCTGATCGCGGCCCTGCTGCTGCTGACCATCGGCAACCGTGTGCGCCAGGGCCTGGCCGAGCTGGCCGCGAGTCGGCGGGGCCGCGACGACCAGGCCTGAGCGGGAATGGGCGAGCACCATGGAGGTGGGCGCCCGCAGGAAGCAACCCCGCCGGGTTCCCGGCCGGGGCAACGACATAGGGACATCACATGCGCGACGTACAGGAATTGCGTTTCACCACCCACGACGGGGTAGAGCTCTTCTACCGCCACTGGCCGGCCAGCCGCCCGGCGCCGGACGGCACGCGCCAGGCGGTGTTGCTGTTCCACCGCGGCCATGAGCACTCCGGGCGGATCGCCCACCTGGTCGACGAACTCGACCTGCCGGAACACGACTTCTTCGCCTGGGACGCCCGTGGCCACGGCCTCTCGCCAGGCGCCCGCGGCGACAGCCCGAGCTTCGCCACCAGCGTGCGCGACGTACAGACCTTCGTCGACCATATCCAGGCCGTCCACGGTATCGCCGAAGAGCGGATGGCGGTGGTGGCGCAGAGCGTCGGCGCGGTGCTGGTTGCCACCTGGGCCCACGACTACGCGCCGAAGGTGCGCGCACTGGTGCTGGCTTCGCCGGCGTTCCAGGTCAAGCTCTACGTGCCGTTCGCCCGCAGCGGGCTGAAACTGATGCGCCTGTGGCGCGGCAATTTCTTCGTCAACAGCTATGTCAAGGCACGCTTCCTCAGTCACGACCCGCAGCGGATCGCCTCCTACGACAGCGACCCGCTGATCGCCAAGGCGATCTCGGTGAACGTCCTGCTCGGCCTCTACGAAGCTGCCGAGCGGGTGGTAGCGGACGCACAGGCGATCCAGATTCCCACCCAACTGCTGATTTCCGGGGCCGACTTCGTCGTCCATCGTGCGCCGCAGGAGCGCTTCTTCGAGCGTCTCGGCAGCCTGCGCAAGGAAAAGCACATCCTGCCCGGCTTCTTCCACGACACCCTTGGCGAGCGCGATCGTCACCTGGCCGTCGGCCGTGCCCGGCGCTTCCTCCTCGAGGCATTCGCCACGGTCCCCGAACGACCGAGCCTGCTCGATGCCGACCGCCTGGGTCATACCTGCGCCGAGGCCGAGGCGCTGGCCGCGCCGTTGCCGAAGAACTCGCCGCGCGATCTCTACTGGCGCGCCACCCGTGCCGGCCTGCGCCTGGGCAGCCTGTGGTCGGACGGGGTCAAGCTGGGCTTCGACACCGGTTTCGATTCCGGCAGCACCCTCGACTATGTCTACCGCAACCAGCCCAGCGGCAGCGGCCCGCTGGGTCGCCTGATCGACCGCAACTACCTGGACTCCATCGGCTGGCGCGGCATCCGCCAGCGCAAGCTGCACGCCGAGGAGCTGCTGCGCCTGGCCATGCAGCGGTTGCGCGAGGAGCAGCGCGAGGTGCGCATCGTCGACATCGCCGCCGGCCACGGCCGCTACATCCTCGAAGCCCTGCAAGGCGTCGAGCCGCTGCCGGAAAGCATCCTCCTGCGCGACTACAGCGAGATCAACGTGCGTGACGGCAGCGCCCTGATCGAAAGCAAGGGCCTCGCCGGCATCGCCCGCTTCGTCAAGGGCGATGCCTTCGATCGCGCCGACCTGGCGGCGCTGCAACCGAAGCCGAGCCTCGGGGTGGTTTCCGGGCTCTACGAGCTGTTCGCCGACAACCGCATGGTCGGCGACTCCCTCGCCGGCCTCGGCGAGGCGTTGGAGGAGGGCGGCTACCTGGTCTACACCGGACAGCCCTGGCACCCGCAGCTGGAACTGATCGCCCGCGCGCTGACCAGCCACCGCCAGGGCCAGGCCTGGGTGATGCGGCGCCGGACCCAGGCGGAAATGGACCAACTGGTGGCCGCCGCCGGCTTCCGCAAGATCACCCAGCGGGTCGACCAGTGGGGCATCTTCAGCGTATCGCTGGCGCAGAAGGTCGCCCGCTGATGGCGCCGCGCGAGCCGGGGGTACTGAAGCGGGCGGTGCTCTGGCTGCTGTTCCTCGGCCCGTTCTTCTTCGCCAGCTATGGCCTGGCCAACTGGTTGACCAGCCAGCGCGGCGACGTCGGCAGCCTGGTCTTCGACTGGGAACGCGGGATGCCGCTGTGGCCCTGGACAATCCTGCCGTACTGGTCGATCGACCTGCTCTACGGCCTGTCGCTGTTGTTGCCGCGGGACAAGCGCGAGCTGGACACCCACTGCCTGCGCCTGCTCAGCGCCCAGGTGCTGTCGGTGACCTGCTTCCTGCTGTTCCCCCTGCGCTTCACCTTCGAACGGCCGGAACTGGGCGGCGTGTTCGGCTGGCTGTTCGACGTGCTGATGGGGTTCGACAAACCGTACAACCAGGCACCGTCGCTGCACATCGCCCTGCTGGTAGTGCTCTGGGTCTGCTACGCGCGCTACGCCAGCGGCGCCTGGCGCTGGCTGCTGCATGGCTGGTTCGCGCTGATCGGGCTGTCGGTGCTGACCACCTGGCAGCACCATTTCATCGACGTGCCCACCGGCGCGCTGGCCGGTTGGCTGTGCGTCTGGCTGTGGCCGCAGGCGCAGCCCGCGCCGTTCGCCCGCGCCAGCCTGAGCCGCGACCGGCAACGGCGGCGGCTGGCTGCTCGCTACGGCCTCGGCGCGCTGGCCTGCGCCGCCGTCGCCTTTGCCGTCGGCGGTGCGGCGTTGTGGCTGTGCTGGCCGGCGCTGGCGCTGGCGCTGGTGGCGCTGAACTACCTGCTGTTCGGCGCCGCCGGCTTCCAGAAGGGCAGCACTGGCCGCCTGAGCGCCGCCGCGCGTTGGCTGCTGGCGCCATATCTGCTTGGCGCGCGGATCAACGCCTGGCTCTGGACCCGTCGCCGGCCGCAGCCGGACGAGGTGCTGCCGGGCCTCTGGCTGGGGCGCCTGCCGTCGTCCGCGGAACTGGCCGACGGCCGCTTCCGCGCATTGCTCGACGCTACCGCCGAACTTTCCTGCGAGCCGCAGGGGCTGGCCTATCGCAGCCTGCCGTTGCTCGACCTGGTCGCGCCGGACGTCGAGGACTGCCGGCGCGCCGCCGCGCTGATCGACGAACTGCTGGCGCAAGGGCCGCTGCTGGTGGCCTGTGCCCTGGGCTATTCGCGCAGCGCCACGCTGGTCGCCGCCTGGCTGCTGCTCAGCGGCCGCGCGGCGGACGTCGAGTCGGCCGTGGCGGTGTTACGCCGGGCGCGACCGCAAGTGCTGCTGGGCGAGGCCCAGCGGCGGACCCTCGCGGCGCTGAGCGGGAGCGTGCCGGAGCCGTCGGCGGAACTGGGCGAGGTGCGCCATGCCTGAGCAATCCCTGGCCCTGGTGGCGGCGCTGCTGCGCCGTGGCCGCGAGATCGACCGGCTGTCCGCCGCACTGACCCTGCTGGCCATCGGGCTGGGCCTGTACCAGGCCGTGCAGGGCATCGGCTGGCGCTATTTCGCTGCGGCGATGCTGGCGATCGCCATGCTCGGCCTGTGGCAGAAGTACTGGGCGCTGCGAGTGGCCCTGGACGCCGAACTGTTCGAACGTTTCAGCCGCGCCGGCGACAGGCTGGAGGCGCAGACCCAAGACCTGGACCGGGCCCTGGCCGACCTCGGCCTGGCCCGCGCGGACGCCGCGGGGCGCACCTGGAACCAGCGCAGCCGCGGCGCCCTGCGCCTGCTACGCTGGCAGGCGCTGGCCTGTGGCGCCCAGTTCCTGCTGGCCTTGTCGTGCCTGTTGTCGATCCCTCTATTCAACGCTCAAACCTGAAGAGTCTTCCCATGCTCGAATCAGTCGTCGCCTATGGCATCATCGCCGGCGCCCGCGCCATCACCGGCTTGCGCAGCCTCTGGCTGGGCACCACGCCGATCCCCAAGCAACGCATCTATTACGCCAACCACAGTAGCCATGGCGACTTCGTCCTGCTCTGGGCCTCGTTGCCGCCGGAGGTGCGGCGGCGTACCCGGCCGGTGGCGGGCGCCGACTACTGGAACAAGGCCGGCCTGCGCAGCTACGTGATCAACAAGGTGTTCAACGGCGTGCTGGTCGACCGCCAGCGCAGCGAGGCCAATGCCAATCCGCTCGAGCCCCTCGACCGCGCCCTGGACGGCGGCGATTCGCTGATCATCTTCCCCGAGGGCACCCGCAACCTGGACGACGAGGTCAAGCTGTTGCCATTCAAGAGCGGTATCTACCACCTGTCCCTGGCCCACCCGGAGGTCGAGCTGGTGCCGGTCTGGCTGGCCAACCTCAACCGGGTCATGCCCAAGGGCCGCATGCTGCCGTTGCCGCTGCTCTGCACCCTGAGCTTCGGCAAGCCGCTGGTCGCCACGGCGGAAGAAGGCAAGGAGGCGTTCCTCGAACGAGCGCGCATGGCCCTGCTGGACCTGGCGCCGGAAGAGGAGGCCTGAGATGAACGAACAGACCTGGATGCTCTTCGGCGGTATCGGCGCGCTGCTGCTGCTCGCCTCGCTGGTCGGCTTCGTCCTCAAGTGGCGCGCCGGTCCCGGCCCGAACGCGGTGATCGACAACCTGAACGCGCGGATCAACGCCTGGTGGGCGATGGTCCTGGTGATCGGTTTCGCCTTCTGGCTCGGCCAGGCGGCGGTGATCCTGCTGTTCTATGGCGTGTCGTTCTACGCCCTGCGCGAGTTCATCACCCTCACCCCGACCCGGCGCAGCGACTACCCGGCGCTGGTGGCGGCGTTCTACTTCGTGCTGCCGATGCAGTACCTGCTGATCTACATCGACTGGTACAGCATGTTCTCGATCTTCATCCCGGTGTACGTGTTCCTGCTGTTGCCGATCCTCGCCTCGCTGGGCGGCGACACCAAGCACTTCCTCGAGCGCGCCTCGAAAGTGCAGTGGGGCCTGATGCTGGCGGTGTTCTGTATCTCCTTCGTGCCGGCGCTGCTGACCCTCGACATCCCCGGCTTCGAGGGGCGCAACCTGCTGCTGATCGCCTACCTGGTGATCGTCGTGCAGCTCTCCGACGTGATGCAGTACATCTGCGGCAAGCTGTTCGGCAAGCGCAAGATCGCTCCCAACCTGTCGCCGTCGAAGACCGTCGAAGGCTTCGTCGGCGGCATCGCCCTGGCCACCGCCATCGGCGCCTCGCTGTGGTGGATCACCCCGTTCAACCTCTGGCAGGCGGCGCTGATCGCGCTGCTGATCAACCTGCTGGGCTTCTTCGGCGGCCTGGTGATGTCGGCGATCAAGCGCGACCGTGGGGTCAAGGACTGGGGGCACATGATCGAAGGCCACGGTGGCATGCTCGACCGCCTGGACTCGGTGTGCTTCGCCGCGCCGATCTTCTTCCACGTGGTGCGCTACTGGTGGACGCCCTGAGGTTCGCCCGTCGCCGTTTCCCCGCCGTGTAGGCAGCCAGGAAATTGCGAGCGATAGAGACCCGTAGGGCGAATACCGCCACAGGCGGTATCCGCCGATACCCCGGATAAGTGGCGGATAACCGCAAGCGGTGATTCGCCCTACAACCAGGCTCCGGCATATGGAGACGTGACCGCAGCTTCACTGTCTCAGAGATTGACCAGGCGCATGCCTTCCTCGCTATAGCGACTGCCGGCGACCGCCTCGGCGGGGAAGATCGCATCCAGCTCGGCCAGTTCCGCCGCGCTCAGGCGCAGTTCCGTCGCGGCGACGTTCTCCTCCAGGTAGCGCCGCTGCTTGGTGCCGGGAATCGGGATCAGGTCATTGCTCTGCGCCAGCACCCAGGCCAGCGCCAGTTGCGAGGGTTTCACGCCCTTGGCCGCGGCCAGTTCGCCGACCTTGTCCACCAGCTTCAGGTTCTTCGCGAAGTTCTCGCCCTGGAAGCGTGGGCTGAAACGACGGTAATCGTCGGCGGCGAAGTCTTCCGGGCGCTTCAGGGTGCCGGTAAGGAAACCTCGGCCCAGCGGGCTGTAGGGGACGAAGGCGATGCCCAGGCGACGGCAGGCGGCGAGCACCCCGGTGTCCTCCGGATCGCGGGTCCACAGCGAGTACTCGCTCTGCAACGCGCTGATCGGGTGCACCCGGTGGGCACGTTCGAGGGTTTCCGCCGAGGCTTCGCTGAGGCCGATGTGGCGGATCTTGCCGGCCTTCACCAGGTCGGCGAGGGCGCCGACGCTGTCCTCGATGGGCACCTGCGGGTCCATGCGGTGCTGATAGTAAAGGTCCAGGCGGTCGGTACCGAGGCGCTTCAGGCTGCCTTCGATGGCGCGGCGGATATACGCCGGGCTGCCGTCGACGCCGCGCGCCTGGGGATTGGCAGGGTCGCGGACGATGCCGAACTTGCTGGCCAGGAACACCTGCTCGCGTTTGCCGCGCAGGGCCTCGCCGAGCAGTTCCTCGTTGCTGTGCGGGCCGTACATGTCGGCGGTATCGAAGAAGTTCAGCCCGAGTTCCACGGCGCGATGCAGGGTGGCGATGGCCTCCTGGCGGTCGCCGCCGGTGGTGTAGAAGTCGGTCATGCCCATGCAGCCGAGGCCGATGGCGGAGACGGAAGGGCCGTTGTGGCCGAGTTGACGGGTTTTCATGGGACGAGCCTCGCGGGAGGGAAGGAAAACGCCGTCATTCTTCGCTCCGCATTGGCCTGGATAAAGCCCATAATTACGGTTTTACCATTCGTATTTTCCAAATAATCGAGGACGTCCGATGGATCGTTTCCAGGCCATGCAGGCCTTCACCCGCATTGTCGAGCTGGGCGCCTTCGGCAAGGCCGCGGACAGCCTGGAGCTGCCGCGCGCCAGCGTGACCCAGGCGATCCAGCAACTGGAGGCGCACCTTGGCGTGCAGTTGCTGCAGCGCACCACCCGCCAGGTCAGCCTGACCCTCGACGGGCAGGCCTACTACGAGCGTTGCGTGCGCCTGCTGGCGGACCTGGAGGAGGCGGAAAGCTGCTTTCCACGCGTCCTGAACAACCCGCGCGGGCGCTTGCGGGTCGACCTGCCGGGCGCACTGGGGCGGATGCGGGTGATTCCGTTCCTGCCGGAGTTCTGCGAGCGCTACCCGGAACTGGAGCTGCAGTTGAGCAGCAACGATCGCCTGGTCGACCTGCTGCGCGAGGGGGCGGACTGCGTGCTGCGGGTCGGCGAGCTGCACGATTCCAGCCTGGTCGGCCGGCACCTGGCCGACCTGCCGCAGGTGACCTGCGCCAGCGCCGCCTACCTGGAGCGTCATGGCCATCCGCGGCAGCTCGCCGAACTCGGCGGGCACCTCGCGGTGAACTACCAGTCGCCTTCCAGTGGGCGTACCTTCGACTTCGAGTTCAGCGTCGACGGGCGCCTGCGCACGTTGCCGATGCGCAGCCGGGTCAGCGTCAACAACGCCGATGCCTACGTCGCCGCCTGCCGGGCCGGGCTTGGGCTGATCCAGGCGCCGCACTATCACGTCGCCGCCGGCCTGGCCGACGGCAGCCTCCGACAAGTGCTCGGCGAATGGTTGCCGCCATCGCTGCCGCTGCATGCCGTGTATCCCTCGCAGCGCCAGTTGTCGCCGCGGGTGAGGGTGTTCGTCGACTGGCTGGTGGAACTGTTCGGTCGCCAGGCGGCCGGCGAGACGCAATGAGACGCAGGCTTCCTGGTGAAGATTTTTCTCGATTTCGCCGGGATAACCTCGTTAGGATCGGCAGCCTTGGCCTGTCGAGCAGGGATGTTCGTCCGAGTTCCGGATGCCCACTGCCGCCAGGCCGCATTCATTCGAACAAGAATAAGGATCGCTGATGGAAAGCTTGCAGAAGTGGGTGGTCGACCTGAACGGCGTGGTCTGGGGGCCGTTGATGCTGGTGCTGATTCTCGGCACCGGCCTGTACCTGATGCTGGGGTTGAAATTCATGCCCCTGGTGCGCCTGGGAGTCGGCTTTCGCCTGCTCTGGCAGGGGCGTAGCAAGGATGACGAGAGCAGCGGCGAGATCAGCCCGTTCCAGGCGCTGATGACCTGCCTGGCGGCCACCGTCGGTACCGGCAACATCGCCGGGGTGGCCACGGCGATCTTCCTCGGCGGCCCGGGCGCGCTGTTCTGGATGTGGTGCACCGCGCTGGTGGGAATGGCCACCAAGTTCTCCGAAGTGGTGCTGGCGGTGCACTACCGCGAGAAGGATGAGCGCAACGAACACGTCGGCGGTCCGATGTATGCCATCAAGAACGGTCTGGGCAAGCGCTGGGCCTGGCTCGGCGCGGCCTTCGCGCTGTTCGGCGGGCTCGCCGGCTTCGGTATCGGCAACATGGTCCAGGTCAACAGCATGGCCGATGCCCTGGAGGTTTCCTTCGGCGTGCCCGACTGGGTCACCGGGGTCGCCACCATGCTCGTCACCGGGCTGGTGATCCTTGGCGGCATCCGCCGTATCGGCAAGGTCGCCGAAGCCCTGGTGCCGTTCATGTGCGTCGGCTACATCGTCGCCTCGGTGATCGTCCTGGTGGTCCATGCCGAGGCGATTCCCGGCGCGTTCCAACTGATCTTCACCCACGCCTTCACGCCGATCGCCGCCACCGGCGGCTTCGCCGGCGCAGCGGTGATGGCGGCAATCCGTTTCGGCGTCGCACGCGGGATCTTCTCCAACGAGGCCGGCCTCGGCACCGCCGGCATCGCCCAGGCCGCCGGCACGACCCATAGCGCGGTGCGTTCGGGCCTGATCGGTATGCTCGGCACCTTCATCGATACCCTGATCATCTGCAGCCTGACCGGCCTGGCGATCATCACCTCGGGCGTCTGGACCAGCGGCGCCAGCGGCGCGGCGCTGTCCTCGGCGGCGTTCGAGGCGGCGATGCCGGGCGTCGGCCACTACATCCTGTCGCTGGCCCTGGTGGTGTTCGCCTATACCACCATCCTCGGCTGGAGCTATTACGGCGAGCGCTGCTGGGAGTACCTGGTGGGCACCCGGGCGATCCTGCCGTTCCGGATCGTCTGGACCCTGGCGATTCCGTTCGGCGCCATGACCCAGCTGGACTTCGCCTGGCTGGTGGCGGATACCCTCAACGCGCTGATGGCGATTCCCAACCTGATCGCCTTGCTGCTGCTGAGTCCGGTGGTGTTCCGCCTGACCCGGGAGTATTTCGCCAAGGCCAGGAGTTGAGCCTCGGGGGACGGCGACGCTCAAACCCGAGGTTTTCGCTCGGGTAAAGCGTGCTAGCATCGTCGCCGGCCCCGAATGCTTCCGCCGCCGGCCACAGGGCCGGCGGCTTCTCACTGACTAGAAGGATCAACGCAATGGCTCAAGTGACTCTCAAGGGCAACCCGGTCAACGTCGATGGCCAGCTCCCGCAGAAAGGCGCCCAGGCTCCGGCCTTCAGCCTGGTCGGCGGCGACCTCGCCGACGTGACCCTGGAAAACTTCGCCGGCAAGCGCAAGGTGCTGAACATCTTCCCCAGCGTCGACACCCCGACCTGCGCCACCTCGGTGCGCAAGTTCAACGTCGAGGCCGGCAAGCTGGCCAATACCGTGGTGCTGTGCATTTCCGCCGACCTGCCGTTCGCGCAGAAGCGCTTCTGCGGCGCCGAAGGCCTGGAGAACGTAGTCAACCTGTCGACCCTGCGCGGTCGCGAGTTCCTCGAGAACTATGGCGTGGCCATCGCCAACGGCCCGCTGGCCGGCCTGGCCGCGCGCGCCGTGGTGGTGCTCGACGAGCAGAACAAGGTGCTGCACAGCGAACTGGTCGGCGAAATCGCCGACGAGCCGAACTACGCGGCGGCCCTGGCGGTTCTCTGAGCCCCACGGCCAACCCGCTTCGTCCCATGACCGTCGGCCAGGCTGGCTGGTAACGGGCGAACCCGATTCCCTTGGCTGCTCGCCTCGGGCCATGAGCAGGGCGGATAATCGCAGCGCGGTCATCCGCCCTGCGTCGCAGAGACGCAGCGCTAGCGCATGGCGACCTGGTGGCGTCGGCTGACGCTGGCGAAGGCGCTCTGGAACGCCTGCATCTCTTCCTCGCTGCCTACCGTCACACGGACCCAGTTGGGCCAGGAGGCCCACGGGCGGCCGACGTGCACCCGCTGTTTCTCCAGTTCGGCGATGACCAGCTCGGCGGGACGGCGCATATCCACCATGAAACAGTTGGACTGCGAGGCGGTGCAGCGGAAGCCCTGCTGGCGCAGCCAGGCGATGGTGCGCTCGCGGACCTCTGCGTTCTGCTGCTTGCGCCGTGGCACCAGGTCGTCGTCACGCAGGCTTTCCAGCCCGGCGTGGGCGGTCGGCGAGGGCACCACGTTGTAGCCGCCGAAGCGCTCCAG
The DNA here is from genome assembly GCF_058680555.1 of Pseudomonas sp. YA1. Classification (NCBI taxonomy): domain Bacteria; kingdom Pseudomonadati; phylum Pseudomonadota; class Gammaproteobacteria; order Pseudomonadales; family Pseudomonadaceae; genus Pseudomonas; species Pseudomonas sp. YA1. The sequence continues at coordinate 53,180 of NZ_JBZWBG010000013.1, read as the reverse complement.
CCGCGCCAGCAACTGCGGATGCCCGATGGCCAGGCCGAGCCGGGCGCCGGCCATCCCGTAGAGTTTCGAGAAGGTACGCAGGACCAGCACATCCTGGCGCTGGACGGCCAGGCCGACGACGCTGGGTGCGTCGGAAAAATGGATATACGCCTCGTCGACCAGCACCACGCTGCGCTCGGGCTTGCGTTCGATCGCCCTGACGATCCGCTCGTGCGGGGTGAGGGTGCCGGTCGGGTTGTTCGGGTTGCAGATATAGATCAGCCCGGCGTCCCGTTGCGCGGCGGCGAGCATGCGCTCGATGTCGTGGGCCGCCTCGGCGTCCAGCGGCACGGCAGCGACCTTCGCCCCCTGGGCCTGGGCGGCGCCGAGCACGGAGTCGTAGGAGGGGTCGGCCATGACCAGGCTGCGCTCCTTGCCGGTGAACGCCGCGACGGCGTATTGCAGCGGCTGGCGCGAGCCGCAGTAGGCATGCACGCATTCGGCGGGGATGCCGTTCTGTTTGGCGAACAGGCCGACCAGGGCGTCCTGCGCGTCGTAGTCGTAGCGGCCGCAGAGCGCGGCCGCCTGCTGCATGGCGGCCCTGGCCTTGGCGGAGGGGCCGTAGGGGCTTTCGTTGAAATCCAGGAAGGTCTCTTGCGGCTTCCCGGCGGCGCTTGTCGCGCCGCTCCCGGCGAAGGCTCGCGGGCTCAGCAGGATGCTGCTGGAGGCCAGGGCGGTCAGGGTCACGAACGAACGACGACTCAAAGCGGGCATAGCTTCACCTCCGTGTACCGAATGGGATATGCGTGCGGTGGGTTCCTCTCGGGCGTGTGTCACCAGAGTGGAGAACGAGGAGGGAGCCGGTCCGTTTATGGTGGCGTGATAATGGCGCCAGAATATCGGCGGGTGTTCTTCGGATTGCGCACGCGGCGCTCCCGGGCGGCGAACCGCCGGGGAGCGCCGCGCGGGCTCAGAGCGTGAGGGTGAAGCGCCCGGTCAACGCGCCCGGCAGGTGCATCGAGTCGGTCTGGCGTTCGCCGTAGGTATTGCTGGACAGGCGCAGTTCGCGCTCGTGGCTGAGGTCTTCCAGGTGGGCGCCGAGGAAGCTGTACAGGCTGTCGTCGAAGCGCATGGTGCTGACCGGCGCCCGGATCTGGCCGTTCTCCACCCAGAAGGTGGCGAAGCGGGTCATTCCGGTCAGGCGTGCGGCGGGCATGTCCGAGTAGTTCAGGTACCACAGGTTGCCGATGTACAGGCCGGTATCCAGGGCCTCGAGGATGCGCGCCTGCTCCAGGCTGCCGCCGGCCATGTCCAGCGCCGTGGGCGCCTCGTTGGCCCCGGCGCCATTGGCTACCAGGCCATATTCGCGGGCGCTGCGCGAACTCACCAGGCGTCCGCTCAGGCGGCCGTTGCCGACCAGTTCGACCTCGGCGCGCGGCGAGCCTTCCGCGCTGAATGCCGGGGAGGGCGAGGTGGCAGGGCGCTCGGCGAGGTTCAGCAGCGGGCTGAGCAGGGCGTCGCCGTTCTGCAGGCGTTGCAGGGGGCTTTCGCCGGTAGCCAGGGCGCGCGCGGAGAAACCGCCCCAGCAGAGCATCTGCATGACTTCTTCGAGCGCCGCCGGCGCCAGGTAGGCGCGGTAGTCGCCGGGGCGCAACTGGCGCAGCGGCTTGCCCAGGTGGCCGAGCTGCTCCCGGGCCTGTTCGAAGCGCCGGGCGAAGGCTTCGTCGTCCCAGCGCTGGCCGGCGTAGTCGGCCTTCACCGCCTGGCCGTTGCCGTGGAACAGGCTCCAGTCGAAGTTGAAGCTGCTGCCGGCATGCCAGCCGAAGGCGCCCCAGGAGTTGGCGAAGCCACGGAACAGCGGTCCGGCGGCATAGATGCCGACCAGGTCGAGGTCGCGCGCCTGGCGTTCGAGGCTGGCCAGCAGCGCGCCGCTGTCGGGCGCTGCGCCGAGGTCCTGGTTCTCTCGCTGCCAGGCCGTGGTGTCGAGCAGCAGATAGGGATCGGCGGGAATCCAGGCCAGGCTCTGGCGCAGTTGCCGAAGGCCTTCGGCCAGACGCTGGCGGTCTTCTTCCGGCGCGCCGGAGAGCGTCAGGTCGAGGCTCGCCTGGCGTTCGTCGCGGATCAGCCGGAGCAGCGCGCTGGCCTGGCGCACCCGACCGGCCTGGCGCACCCGCGCCCGGTTGAAGCGGATGAACTCGGAGTCCTCGGCGCTGTACCAGAGGGTGAAGTCCTCGCCCTCGGCCAGGTGTCGGCGCAGGTCCTCGGCGAGGGCTTCGAAATGCTGTCTCTGGTGCATCAGGCGTCTCCCCCGAATACGTCCACATCGCTGAATACGCAGGCCGGCGAGGCGTGGCCGACACGGATCACCTGGTTCGGCTCGCCCTTGCCGCAGTAGGGGGTGCCGAGCACCTCGAAGGTGCCGGCGTCGCCCACCGCGCTGAGGTTGCGCCAGAACTGCGCGGAGATGCCCCGGTAGTTGGGGTTCTTCACCACGCCCTTGAGTTCGCCGTCCTCGATCAACTGGCCCCATTCGCAGCCGAACTGGAACTTGTTGCGTGCGTCGTCGATCGACCAGGAGCGGTTGTAGGACATCAGCACCCCGCGCTCGATACCGGCCACCAACTGCGCAAAACTCTTGTCACCGGGCTCCAGGTTGAGATTGGCCATGCGGTCGATGGGCGCGCGGTTCCAACTGCTGGCGCGGCTGTTGGCGACGCCCTCCAGGCCGCTGCGGTGTTGCGACAGGGCGCCGCCGAGCGGGCGCAGCAGGCGGCCTTCGCGGATCAGGTATTCCTTGCGCGCGGGGCTGCCGTCGTCGTCCTGGCGGTAGCTGGCCAGCTCCTCGGGGATTTCCGGGTCGAAGCTGACGTTGAGCAGGCTGGAGCCGTACTGGTAGCGACCGAAGTCCTCGGTCTTGATGAAGCTGGTCCCGGCGTAGTTGCGCTCGTCGCCGAGGATGCGATCCAGCTCCAGCGGGTGGCCGATCGACTCGTGGATCTGCAGGATCATCTGGTCCGGCATCAGCAGCAGGTCGCAGCGGCCGCTCGGGGTGTTCGGCGCCGCCAGCAGTTGCAGGGCCTGGTCGGCGATGCGCGGCGCGGCGCCGACCAGGCCGAGGCGCTCGATCACTTCGGCGCCGCCCTGCTGGCCGGCATGGTGGCCGCCGAAACTGCGGGTCTGGCTGTCATGGCCGTCGTAGGCGGTGACGCTGGCGCCGGGATAGACGAAGCGCTGCTCGTGGTATTGCTCGGCGCCGGCGCTGTTCAGGTAGAGCTGTTCCTGGCGGCTGACTTCGAGGAATACGCTCCAGTTCACCAGGCGCTCGTCGCGCGGCACCTTGGCGGACTCCTCGGCGAGCAGTTCGTAGCACTCGGCGAGGGAGGGGAAAGGGGCGTCCTGGTTCGGCGAGCGATACTGCGAGCGGCCGCTTGCCGGCGGCAATCCGCGGACGTCGAACAGGGCGTGTCGGGCGATCCGCTCGGCTTGCCGCTCGGCCTGCTCCAGGGCGGCCTGCAGGCCGGCCGCGGAGAGATCGTTGGTGGCGGCGTAGGCTTCCACGCCGTTCAGCCGTACGCAGAGCATGGCGCCGCGGTCCTGGCTGAAGTGCGGCGGTTCGCTGACGTTGCGGCGCACCGAGAGGTACTCGCCGCTACGCTGGACGTAGCGCAAGGAGTGGAATTCGGCGCGACTGCGGAGCGCCGCGAAGCGGTGTTTCAACGGGTCGATCATCTGTGCGTCCCTGGCCGATTGCGGAGTGGGCGAGTGCAGGACGCTCTATTTCAAGCCTTCGCCCGTAACGGAGCAAGCCGTTTGTTGTCATAGCCTGGTGCCAGGCTGCGGGTGGCTCGCCGAAGCATGCGGGCGGAATGCCTAACTATCGGTAAAGCAAGGGTAAATAGCGGGTAAAGAGGCTTTGCCTGGGCCCCCGCAATGCTTATCGTGCAGCCTGGAAAAAGCGCCTCCGTTCTAAGCCTGAAGAAGAACCATGACTCCAACGACCGGTAAATCCAAGTTCCGTACCCTGCGCCCGTGGCTGATCACCGCCCTGGCCTTCGCCGCCGTGATCGGCCTGGTGATGTGGCTGGCGGCGCCCGCCTCGGCGCCGTCCTCCGACGGGCGACCCGGTCGCGGCGGCAAGCCGGGCGCCGCGCTGCCCAAGGCCAACGCGCTCACCGTCGGCGTAGCCAGGGTGGAGCAGGGCGACCTGGCGCTGCATTTCAACGCGCTTGGCACCGTCACCGCCTTCAACACGGTGAACGTCAAGCCGCGGGTCAACGGCGAGCTGGTCAAGGTGCTGTTCCAGGAGGGGCAGGAGGTCAAGGCCGGCGACCTGCTGGCGGTGGTCGACCCGCGTACCTACAAGGCGGCGCTGGCCCAGGCCGAGGGCACGCTGATGCAGAACCAGGCGCAACTGAAGAACGCCGAGATCGACCTGCAGCGCTACAAGGGGTTGTACGCCGAGGACTCGATCGCCAAGCAGACCCTGGATACCCAGGAAGCCCAGGTCCGCCAGTTGCAGGGCACCATCCGTACCAACCAGGGCCAGGTCGACGACGCCCGCCTCAACCTGACCTTCACCGAGGTCCGCGCACCGATTTCCGGGCGCCTCGGCCTACGCCAGGTGGACATCGGCAACCTGGTCACCAGCGGCGATACCACGCCGCTGGTGGTGATCACCCAGGTCAAGCCGATCTCGGTGGTGTTCAGCCTGCCGCAGCAGCAGATCGGCACCGTCGTCGAGCAGATGAACGGCCCCGGCAAGCTGGCGGTCACCGCGCTGGACCGCAACCAGGACAAGGTTCTCGCCGAAGGCACCCTGACCACCCTGGACAACCAGATCGACACCACCACCGGCACGGTCAAGCTCAAGGCACGCTTCGAGAACGCCGACGGCAAGCTGTTCCCCAACCAGTTCGTCAACGTGCGCCTGTTGGCGCAGACCCTCAAGGGCGTGCTGACCATTCCGGCCAACGCCGTGCAGCGCGGCACCAACGGTATCTATGTGTACGTGGTCGGCGCCGACAACAAGGTCAGCCAGCGCAGTGTCGCCATCGGCACCAGCGAGAACGAGCGGGTGGTGGTGGAAAGCGGCCTGAAGGCCGGCGAGCAGGTGGTGGTGGAAGGCACCGACCGCCTGCGCGACGGTATGGAAGTGCGTGTCGCCGAGGCCTCCCCGCAGGTCCTCGAGGGCGAGCCGCAGAAACCGCAGACTGGCCGCCCCAGCGGCCTCCAGGGCGACTCGGTGGGTAGCGGGAGCGCTGAATGAACCCGTCCCGCCCGTTCATCCTGCGGCCGGTCGCGACCACCCTGCTGATGGTGGCGATCCTGCTCTCGGGCCTGATCGCCTACCGCTTCCTGCCGATCTCGGCGTTGCCGGAAGTGGACTACCCGACCATCCAGGTGGTCACCCTGTACCCCGGTGCCAGCCCGGAGATCATGACCTCGTCGATCACCGCGCCGCTGGAGAACCAGCTCGGGCAGATTCCGGGGCTCAACGAGATGTCTTCCAGCAGTTCCGGCGGCGCCTCGGTGATCACCCTGCAATTCAGCCTGCAGAGCAACCTCGATGTCGCCGAGCAGGAGGTCCAGGCGGCGATCAACGCCGCGCAGAGCCTGCTGCCCAACGACCTGCCGAACCAGCCGGTGTTCAGCAAGGTGAACCCGGCGGACGCGCCGATCCTGACCCTGGCGGTGATGTCCGACAGCATGCCGCTGCCGCAGATCCAGGACCTGGTGGATACCCGCCTGGCACAGAAGATCTCGCAGATCTCCGGGGTCGGCCTGGTCAGCATCAGCGGCGGCCAGCGCCCGGCGGTGCGGGTGCGCGCCAACCCGACGGCGCTGGCGGCGGCCGGGCTGAGCCTGGAGGACCTGCGCAGCACGGTGACCAGCAACAACCTCAATGGCCCCAAGGGCAGCTTCGACGGCCCGACCCGCGCCTCGACCCTGGACGCCAACGACCAGTTGCGCTCGGCCGACGCCTACCGCGACCTGATCATCGCCTACAAGAACGGCTCGCCGCTGCGCATCCGCGACGTCGCCAGCGTCGAGGACGACGCCGAGAACGTGCGCCTGGCCGCCTGGGCCAACAACCTGCCGGCGGTGGTGCTGAACATCCAGCGCCAGCCGGGAGCCAACGTGATCGAGGTGGTCGACCGGATCAAGGCGCTGCTGCCGCAGCTGCAATCGACCCTGCCGGGCAATCTCGACGTGCAGGTGCTGACCGACCGCACCACCACCATCCGCGCCTCGGTCAAGGACGTGCAGTTCGAGCTGGCGCTGGCGGTGGCGCTGGTGGTGATGGTCACCTTCCTGTTCCTGCGCAACGTCTACGCCACCCTGATTCCCAGCTTCGCCGTGCCGCTGTCGCTGATCGGCACCTTCGGCGTGATGTACCTGTCCGGCTTCTCGATCAACAACCTGACCCTGATGGCGCTGACCATCGCCACCGGCTTCGTGGTCGACGACGCCATCGTCATGGTGGAGAACATCGCCCGCTACCTGGAGCAGGGCGACTCGCCGCTGGAAGCGGCACTCAAGGGCTCGAAGCAGATCGGCTTCACCATCATCTCGCTGACCTTCTCGCTGATCGCCGTGCTGATCCCGCTGCTGTTCATGGGCGACGTCGCCGGGCGGCTGTTCCGCGAGTTCGCCATCACCCTGGCGGTGGCGATCCTGATTTCCGGCTTCGTCTCCCTGACCCTTACGCCGATGCTCAGCGCCAAGCTGCTGCGCCACGTCGACGAGGACCAGCAGGGCCGCTTCGCGCGCGCCGCGGGGCGGGTCATCGATGGCCTGATCGCACAATACGCCAAGGCCCTGCGGGTGGTCCTGCGGCACCAGCCGCTGACCCTGCTGGTAGCCATCGCCACCCTGGCGCTGACCGCGCTGCTCTACCTGGCCATGCCCAAGGGCTTCTTCCCGGTGCAGGACACCGGGGTGATCCAGGGCGTCGCCGAAGCGCCGCAGTCGATCTCCTTCCAGGCCATGTCCGAGCGCCAGCGCGCCCTTGCCGAGGTGGTGCTGAAGGACCCGGCGGTGGCCAGCCTGTCCTCCTACATCGGCGTCGACGGCAGCAACCCGACCCTCAACACCGGCCGCCTGCTGATCAACCTCAAGCCGCACAGCGAGCGCGACGTCACCGCCAGCGAAGTGATCCAGCGCCTGCAGCCCGAACTCGACCATCTGCCCGGGATCAAGCTGTACATGCAGCCGGTGCAGGACCTGACCATCGAGGACCGGGTCGCCCGCACCCAGTACCAGTTCACCTTGCAGGACGCCGACCCGGACGTGCTCGCCGAGTGGGTACCGAAGCTGGTGGCGCGGCTGCAGGAGTTGCCGCAGCTCGCCGACGTCGCCAGCGACTGGCAGGACAAGGGCTTGCAGGCCTACCTGAACATCGACCGCGACACCGCCTCGCGCCTCGGCGTGAAGCTCTCCGACATCGACAGCGTGCTCTACAACGCCTTCGGCCAGCGGCTGATCTCGACCATCTTCACCCAGGCCACCCAGTACCGCGTGGTGCTGGAGGTGGCGCCGCAGTTCCAGCTCGGCCCGCAGGCCCTGGAGCAGCTCTACGTGCCGTCCAGCGACGGCACCCAGGTGCGCCTGTCGAGCCTGGCGAAGGTGGAGGAGCGGCATACCCTGCTGGCGATCAACCATATCGCCCAGTTCCCCTCGGCGACCCTGTCGTTCAACCTGGCCAAGGGTTACTCCCTGGGCGAGGCGGTCGAGGCGATCCGTGGCGTCGAGGCCAGCCTGGAGCTGCCGCTGAGCATGCAGGGCAGCTTCCGCGGCGCGGCGCTGGCCTTCGAGGCCTCGCTGTCGAACACGCTGCTGCTGATCCTCGCCTCGGTGGTGACCATGTACATCGTCCTGGGCATCCTCTACGAGAGCTTCATCCATCCGGTGACCATCCTCTCGACCCTGCCCTCGGCCGGGGTCGGCGCGCTGCTGGCGCTGATGCTGGCGGGGCAGGAGATCGGCATCGTGGCGATCATCGGCATCATCCTGCTGATCGGCATCGTCAAGAAGAACGCGATCATGATGATCGACTTCGCCCTCGACGCCGAGCGCAACGAAGGCAAGCCGCCCCATGAGGCGATCTACCAGGCCTGCCTGCTGCGCTTCCGGCCGATCCTGATGACCACCATGGCCGCGCTGCTCGGCGCGCTGCCGCTGATGCTCGCCGGCGGCGCCGGCGCCGAGCTGCGCCAGCCGCTGGGCATCACCATGGTCGGTGGCCTGCTGCTGAGCCAGGTCCTGACCCTGTTCACCACCCCGGTGATCTATCTCTACTTCGACCGCCTGGCCCGTCGCTGGGCGGCCTGGCGCAAGCAGCGCGGGCTGGACCTGAACACCGAGGCCGGGTTCGACGGGGATGCCGGGCGATGAGCCTGTCCACGCCCTTCATCCGCCGCCCGGTCGCCACCACGCTGCTGACCCTGGCGTTGCTGCTCGCCGGCACCCTGTCGTTCGGTCTGCTGCCGGTGGCGCCGCTGCCCAACGTCGACTTCCCGGCCATCGTGGTCAGCGCCAGCCTGCCGGGCGCCAGCCCGGAAACCATGGCCTCGTCGGTGGCCACGCCGCTGGAGCGCTCGCTGGGACGGATCGCCGGGATCAGCGAGATGACCTCCAGCAGTTCGCTGGGCTCGACCACCGTGGTGCTCGTGTTCGACCTGGAGAAGGACATCGACGGCGCCGCCCGCGAGGTGCAGGCGGCGATCAACGGCGCGATGAGCCTGCTGCCCAGCGGCATGCCGAACAATCCCAGCTACCGCAAGGCCAACCCCTCGGACATGCCGATCATGGTTCTCACCCTGACCTCGGAGACCCAGAGTCGCGGCGAGATGTACGACCTCGCCTCGACCGTGCTGGCGCCGAAGCTGTCGCAGGTGCAGGGGGTAGGGCAGGTGAGCATCGGCGGCAGCTCGCTGCCGGCGGTGCGGGTCGACCTCAACCCGGATGCCATGAGCCAGTACGGGCTGTCCCTGGACAGCGTGCGCACGGCCATCGCCGCGGCCAACAGCAACGGCCCCAAGGGCGCCGTCGAGAAGGACGACAAGCACTGGCAGGTGGACGCCAACGACCAGTTGCGCAAGGCCCGCGAGTACGAGCCGCTGGTGATCCACTACAACGCCGACAACGGCGCCGCGGTGCGCCTCGGCGACGTGGCCAAGGTCAGCGACTCGGTGGAGGACGTGCGCAACGCCGGCTTCTCCGACGACCTGCCGGCGGTGCTGCTGATCGTCACCCGCCAGCCCGGCGCCAACATCATCGAGGCCACCGACGCCATCCACGCGCAACTGCCGGTGTTGCAGGAACTGCTCGGGCCGCAGGTCAAGCTGAACGTGATGGATGATCGCAGCCCGTCGATCCGCGCGTCGCTGGAAGAGGCCGAGCTGACCCTGCTGATCTCGGTGGCGCTGGTGATCCTGGTGGTCTTCCTGTTCCTGCGCAACGGTCGCGCCACGCTGATCCCCAGCCTGGCGGTGCCGGTCTCGCTGATCGGCACCTTCGCGGTCATGTACCTGTGCGACTTCAGCCTGAACAACCTGTCGCTGATGGCGCTGATCATCGCCACCGGCTTCGTGGTGGACGACGCCATTGTGGTGGTGGAAAACATCGCCCGACGCATCGAGGAGGGCGATCCGCCGATCCAGGCGGCGATCACCGGCGCCCGCCAGGTCGGTTTCACCGTGCTGTCGATGACGCTCTCGCTGGTCGCGGTGTTCATCCCGCTGCTGCTCATGGGCGGGCTCACCGGGCGGCTGTTCCGCGAGTTCGCGGTGACTCTCTCGGCGGCGATCCTGGTGTCCCTGGTGGTATCCCTGACCCTCACGCCGATGCTCTGCGCGCGTCTGCTGCGTCCGCTGAAACGGCCCGAAGGCGCTTCCCTGGCGCGGCGCAGCGATCGCTTCTTCGCCGCCTTCATGCTGCGCTACCGCGCCAGCCTGGGCTGGGCGCTGGAGCACTCGCGGCTGATGGTGGTGATCATGCTGGCCTGCATCGCCATGAACCTCTGGTTGTTCGTGGTGGTGCCCAAGGGCTTCCTCCCGCAGCAGGACTCCGGGCGCCTGCGCGGCTACGCGGTGGCCGACCAGAGCATCTCGTTCCAGTCCCTGAGCGCGAAGATGGGCGAGTACCGCAAGATCCTCTCTTCCGATCCGGCGGTGGAAAACGTGGTCGGCTTCATCGGCGGCGGCCGCTGGCAGTCGAGCAACACCGGTTCGTTCTTCGTCACCCTCAAGCCGATCGGCGAACGCGACCCGGTGGAGAAGGTCCTCACCCGGCTGCGCGAGCGGATCGCCAAGGTGCCCGGCGCGGCGCTCTATCTCAATGCCGGCCAGGACGTGCGCCTGGGCGGCCGCGACAGCAACGCGCAGTACGAATTCACCCTGCGCAGCGACGACCTGACCCTGCTCCGCGAATGGGCGCCGAAGGTCGAGGCGGCGATGCGCAAGCTGCCGCAGCTGGTGGACGTCAACAGCGACTCCCAGGACAAGGGCGTGCAGACCCGCCTGGTGATCGACCGCGACCGTGCGGCGACCCTGGGGATCAACGTGGAAATGGTCGACGCGGTGCTCAACGACTCCTTCGGCCAGCGCCAGGTGTCGACCATCTTCAACCCGCTGAACCAGTACCGGGTGGTGATGGAGGTCGACCAGCAGTACCAGCAGAGCCCGGAGATCCTCCGCCAGGTCCAGGTGATCGGTAACGACGGCCAGCGCGTGCCGCTGTCCGCGTTCAGCCACTACGAACCGAGCCGGGCACCGCTGGAGGTCAACCACCAGGGCCAGTTCGCCGCCACCACGCTGTCCTTCAACCTGGCGCCGGGCGCGCAGATCGGCCCGACCCGCGAGGCCATCATGCAGGCCCTGGAGCCGCTGCACATCCCGGTGGACGTGCAGACCAGCTTCGAGGGCAACGCCGGCGCGGTGCAGGACACGCAGAACCAGATGCCCTGGCTGATCCTCCTGGCGCTGCTGGCGGTGTACATCGTCCTCGGCATCCTCTACGAGAGCTACGTGCACCCGCTGACCATCCTCTCGACCCTGCCTTCGGCCGGGGTCGGCGCGCTGCTCGCGCTGATCCTCTGCCGCAGCGAGCTGAGCCTGATCGCGCTGATCGGCATCATCCTGCTGATCGGCATCGTCAAGAAGAACGCGATCATGATGATCGACTTCGCCCTGGAGGCCGAGCGCAACCACGGCCTGAGCCCGCGCGAGGCGATCCTCGAGGCCTGCATGATGCGCTTCCGGCCGATCATGATGACCACCCTGGCCGCCTTGCTCGGCGCCTTGCCGCTGATCTTCGGCATCGGCGGCGACGCCGCGCTGCGCCGGCCGCTGGGCATCACCATTGTCGGCGGGCTGATCGGCAGCCAGTTGCTGACCCTGTACACCACCCCGGTGGTCTACCTCTATCTCGACCGCCTGCGCCACTGGGTCAACCAGAAACGCGGCGTACGCACGGACGGTGCGCTGGAGACACCCCTATGAAACACACCCCCTCGTTGCTCGCCCTGGCCCTGGTCGCCGCCCTCGGCGGCTGCGCCATCGGCCCCGACTACCAGCGACCGGACCTGGCGGTGCCCGCCGAATTCAAGGAAGCCGAAGGCTGGCGCCGCGCCGAGCCGCGCGACGTGTTCCAGCGCGGCGCCTGGTGGGAGCTGTACGGCGACCAGACCCTGAACGACCTGCAGATGCACCTGGAACGTTCCAACCAGACCCTGGCCCAGTCGGTGGCGCAGTTCCGCCAGGCCGAGGCGCTGGTGCGCGGCGCGCGAGCCGCGTTCTTCCCGTCGATCACCGGCAACGTGGGCAAGACCCGCAGCGGCCAGGGCGGCGGCGACAGCACCGTGCGCCTTCCCGACGGCTCCACTGTGAGCAGCGGCGGTGGCTCCGGTGCGATCAGCAACAGTTACTCGACCAGCCTCGGCGTCAGCTGGGAGGTCGACCTCTGGGGCAAGCTGCGCCGGCAACTGGAGGCCAACCAGGCGAGCCTGCATGCCAGCGCCGCCGACCTCGCCGCGGTGCGCCTCAGCCAGCAGTCGCAACTGGCGCAGAACTACCTGCAACTGCGGGTGATGGACGAACAGATCCGCCTGCTCAACGACACGGTGACGGCCTACGAGCGTTCGCTGAAGGTGGCCGAGAACAAATACCGCGCCGGCATCGTCACCAGGGCCGACGTGGCCCAGGCCCGCACCCAGCTGAAAAGCACCCAGGCCCAGGCCATCGACCTGAAGTACCAGCGCGCCCAGCTGGAGCACGCCATCGCCGTGCTGGTCGGCCTGCCGCCGGCGCAATTCAACCTGCCGCCGGTGGCGAGCGTGCCGAAGCTGCCGGACCTGCCGGCAGTGGTGCCGTCGCAATTGCTCGAACGACGGCCGGACATCGCCTCGGCGGAACGCAAGGTGATTTCCGCCAATGCCCAGATCGGCGTGGCCAAGGCCGCCTATTTCCCCGACCTCACCCTGAGCGCCGCCGGCGGCTACCGCAGCGGCAGCCTGAGCAACTGGATCAGCACGCCGAACCGCTTCTGGTCGATCGGCCCGCAGTTCGCCATGACCCTGTTCGACGGCGGCCTGATCGGCTCCCAGGTGGACCAGGCCGAGGCGACCTACGACCAGACCGTGGCGACCTACCGGCAGACCGTGCTCGACGGTTTCCGCGAGGTGGAGGACTACCTGGTGCAATTGAGCGTCCTCGACGAGGAGAGCGGGGTGCAGCGCGAAGCCCTGGAGTCGGCCCGCGAGGCACTGCGCCTGGCCGAGAACCAGTACAAGGCCGGCACCGTCGACTACACCGACGTGGTCACCAACCAGGCCACCGCGCTGAGCAACGAACGCACCGTGCTGACCCTGCTCGGCAGCCGCCTGACCGCCAGCGTCCAGTTGATCGCGGCAATGGGCGGCGGCTGGGACAGCGCCGACATCGAGCGGACCGACGAGCGGCTCGGCCGGGTCGAGGAGGGCCTGCCGCCTTCGCCCTGAGTTCTTCTCGCTGCCTGTTCCTGACGAATGCCTTTCCCCGCTATTGCGCTTGCATGACACACCGCCGTCCGCGTCTCGGCTAGAGTGCGGCGGCGGATGTGGAGGTGAATACGTGTCGGGGAAGTTTCCGGAAAAGCCCTCGCGCCGAGGCTACTGGCTCGGCTGGTTGTGCCGCCTGGCCATGCTTGGCGGCGTCGCCGCGATGTTCTGGGCGCTGCTGCAATGCTTCGTCCTGCTGCACGGCGATCCGCCGCTCCAGCGCGCCCCGCTGCGGATGCCCTGGACCCTGCTGGCGCTCGGCCTGGCGCTGTTCCTCGCCGGTTTCTGCGGCGAGTACCGGCTGTGGCGGCGCCGCGCCGGTTGCTGAAACCGGCGTCAGGAAGCGCCCGTCGAAGGGAACAGCAGGCGCAGGTGGGTCTTCTGCTGCGGTACGCTTTCCGCTTCGGCGCGGCCGCCGTGGTAGGCCATGATCGATTGCACGATGGCCAGTCCCAGGCCGGTGCCGGCCTGGGCTCCACTCTGGCGTCCGGCGCGGCGGTAGAAGCGCTCGAACAGGTGCGGCAGGTACTCCGGTGGGATGCCCGGGCCGTCGTTGCTGACCCTCACCTCGGTGTGCCCCGCGCGCTCCCCGATCCGCACGTCGATGCGCCCGCCTTGCGGGGTGTGGCGCACGGCGTTGGACACCAGGTTGGAAATGGCGCGCTGGATCATCAGGTTGTCGCCGTGGGCGAAGCCGCTGCCGGACAGGCGCAGTTCGACGCCCTTGTCCTCGGCGACCATCTCGTACAGGTCGATGACCTTGGCCGCCTGCTCGTGCAGGGCGACGCAGCCGAACTGGGCCTGGATCGCCGGGTTGTCCACCTGCACCAGGAACAGCATGTCGGTGACGATCCGCGACAGCCGCTCCAGTTCCTCGGCATTGGACTCCAGGGCTTCGCGGTATGCCGCGCTGTCGCGATGCTGGCTGAGCAGCACCTGGTTGCGCACCAGCAGGTTGCAGATCGGCGCGCGCAGTTCGTGGGCCAGGTCGTCGGAAAACTGCGAGAGCTGGCGTACGCCATCCTCGAGGCGGGCGAGCATGTGGTTGAAGCTGCGGGCCAGGCTGTCCAGCTCGCGCGGCAGGTTCTGCTCGGGGATGCGGTAGGAGAGATCCTGCGGGCTGACCTGGGCGGCCACCCGGCGGAAGCGGTTCAACGGTTCGAGGCCGGCACGCACCACCCACCAGGCGGCCAGGGCGATCAATGGCAGGAGGAAGGGCAGGGCCAGCAGGGTGGCGCGGAGGAAACCGTCGAGCAGGCGCTCGTCGGCGTTGCGCTCGCTGCTCAGCAACACCTGTACCGGGGTGCCGTTCTTCATGCGCATGGAAGCGCCGATGCTCAGCAGGCGCTGGTCGTTGCCGGTGCTCCAGCTCTGGAACACCGGCTGGCGGGCATCCGCCTGCAAGCGGGCGAGAAGCGCGCGGTTGGCCGCGACGCTGGCCGCGGCCTGGTCGCCGAAGCTCATCAGCGGCTGGCCGCTGCGGCTGTCGAGAATGCTCAGGTGCAGGCCGCTGTGGGCCACCAGTTGGTCCTGCAGGGCATGCGCCTGTACGGCCGGGTCGCTGCGCAGGTCGAGATCGTCTTCCAGGCTGTGGCGGATCTGCTCCAGCTTCAATTGCAGGTTTTCCCGCTCGCGGGCTTCCAGCTCGCGGCCGAGGTTCCAGTGCGCCATCGCGCCGAGCGCCAGGGCCAGCAGCGCGCCGAGGGCGCCGACCAGCAGGGCCAGGCGCAGCGACAGTCGGCCTGGTGGCGTCATCGGCGCGCTTCCAGGACGTAGCCGACGCCGCGAATGGTGTGGATCAGCTTGAGGTCGAAGCCGTCGTCGATCTTCGCCCGCAGGCGGCAGATGGCGACTTCCACCACGTTGGAGTCGTTGTCGAAGTTCATGTCCCAGATCAGCGAGATGATCTGCGTCCGGGTGATGACGTCGCCGTTGCGCCGCATCAGCAGGTGCAGCAGGGCGAACTCCTTGGTCGTCAGGTTGATCCGCACCCGGCCGCGGAAGGCCCGGTGGCGGCTGGCGTCCAGCTCCAGGTCGGCGACCCGCAGGACGTCCTGCATCGGTGCCTGGTCGTGGCGGCGCAGCAGCGAGCGGACCCGCGCCAGCAGTTCGGGGAACTGGAACGGCTTGACCATGAAGTCGTCGGCGCCGAGATCGAGGCCGCGCACCTTGTCGGTCAGCCTGCCATGCCCGGTGAGCATCATCACCCGCGCGCTGCTGCGTTCGCGCAGGCGGCGGAGCAGGTCCCAGCCGTCGATGCCGGGCAGGTTGACGTCGAGGATCACCAGTTCGTAAGGGTGTTGCAAGGCCATGTGCAGGCCGTCGATGCCATCGTTGGCGCGGTCGACGATGTAGCCGCTTTCGGTCAGGCCCTGGTGCAGGTAGTCGGCAGTCTTGACTTCATCTTCGATAATAAGGATGCGCATGTTCGCCCCTATATAAAGTATGGATTCATTTGCAAGTAAATGTTTAAGTGCATTGCTATAAAGTTACATTGCGGGCGTTGCCTGGATAGAATCCTGGAAATGTAATTTCATATCGTTGCGCTGCTTCGATGATAATTATCGAATGACCGGGTAGTTCTCCCGGGAGTCCGCCTGAGAACTTTGGAAATGTCCGCGGCGCAAGCACCGATGGGCGTGAGGGGCAATGCCTTTTGTAAGCGCATGTTGCTTTTGTCCCTATGTTTCATCCAACTATTGCCAGTCTCTTCGAAGGTTGCCGAAGTGTAACCGCTAATTGTCCGTGGAGAATATTCATTACCGACTTGTAATTCTTCCGTCACCTTGCCGATAAGCCCCGCTACCTAACATCTGCCGCATCCCGGAAGTGCAACTTCGAATATCGCCGGCGAGATATCGCCGATGAACGGTTGCGTGGTTCCGGGCCGGTAATGGATCGCCGTCGCCGACGACGATCAGCAGACGAGGAGCGGAACATGCCGATACTTCGGCCACTGGCCAGCGCGGGGAAACGCGCCTGCTGGCTACTGATGGGACTCTGCCTGGGCCTGCCGGCCCTGGCGAACGAGGCGCCGGTGAGTTTCAACGGCACTTCGATCAGCCTCGAGCAGGCGTTGGAGCGGGCCCTGCGGAGCAACCCCGAGCTGGCGGCGGTGGGGCGCGAGACCGAGATCGCCAGCGGCGCGCGGCAGCAGGCCGGGCTGATCCCCAACCCGGATCTGTCCTGGAGCGTCGAGGACACCCGCCAGGGCAATCGCCAGACCAGCGTCAGCATCGCCCAGCCGCTGGAGCTGGGCGGCAAGCGCGGCGCGCGGGTGGAGGTGGCGAAACGCGGCAGCGAGATCGCCTGGACCCAACTGGAAGTCCGTCGCGCCGAACTGCGCGCCCAGGTCCGCGGCGCCTACTACGCGGCGCTGACCGCGCAGGAGCGGGTGCGCCTGGCGAAGACCTCCCTGGACCTGGCCAGGCGCGCGCTGCAGGCCGCCGACCGACGGGTCAAGGCCGGCAGCATCTCCTCGGTGGAACGGGTTCGCGC
The DNA here is from genome assembly GCF_058680555.1 of Pseudomonas sp. YA1. Classification (NCBI taxonomy): domain Bacteria; kingdom Pseudomonadati; phylum Pseudomonadota; class Gammaproteobacteria; order Pseudomonadales; family Pseudomonadaceae; genus Pseudomonas; species Pseudomonas sp. YA1. The sequence goes on along the minus strand of NZ_JBZWBG010000013.1, from coordinate 36,667 downwards.
CCAGGTCCTGGCGGACAACGCCCAGCTCGACCTGAGCCAGGCGGAGCTGGAGCAGCAGCGCACCTATGTGCAGCTGTCGAGCACCTGGGACGAGCCGCAGCCAGGCTTCGCCAGGGTCGGCGGCGCGCTCGACGCGGTGCCGGCGAGCATCACTCGTGGCGCCTTGCTGCGCCATCTCGACGAGTCGCCGACCCTGCGCCTGGCGGCCCAGGAGGTAGCGCGCGGCGAGGCCCAGGTCGACCTGGAGAAGCGCCAGCGCATCCCCAACCTGACGGTCAGCATCGGCAGCAAGTACGACCAGACCGCCCGCGACGGACGTGGCGAACGGGTCAACCTGATCGGCCTGTCGATGCCGCTGCCGCTGTTCGACCGCAACCAGGGCAACATCTACGCCGCCCAGAGCCGCGCCGACCAGGCCCGCGACCTGCAGCGCGCGACCCTGCTGCGCCTGCGCAGCGAAGCGGTGCAGGCCTACGACCAGTTGCGCACCTCGGAACAGGAGCTGGCGCTGGTCCGCCGCGACCTGCTGCCCGGCGCACAGAGCGCGCTGGACTCGATGACCCGCGGCTTCGAGATGGGCAAGTTCAACTTCCTCGACGTGCTCGACGCCCAGCGCACCCTGGTCGGCGTCCGTGCCCAGTACGTGCGCGCGCTGGACGCCGCGGCGCAGGCGCGGGTGAGCATGGAGCGCCTGCTCGGCGAAGACATCGGCCACCTCGGCCAGTGAGATTTCCGGGGCGGGCCGCCGGCGCGCCCCCCGAACGGTTCGGGAGAACAGAATGGGCAAGAAGACGATTATCGCGGTGACCGCACTGGCACTGCTCGGCCTGGGCGGCGGCGCCTACCTGGAGCTGGGCGGCAAGGCGCCGGCCGGCGCCGGCGAAGCGGCCGCCGAGGGCGAGGGCAGCGGACCGCGTGGCGGCATGTTGTTGCGCCAGGGCGACCTGACCCTGGAACTGCTGGTGCCGGAGGACGGCAGCCCGCTCAAGGCCTGGGTCGAGCGCGGCGGCAAGGCGCTGGCGCCGCAGGAGGTGGTCCTCGGCGCGGACGTCGAGCGCGCCACCGGCGAGGTCGAGGACCTGCTGTTCAAGGCCAGCGGCGATGGCCTGGTGGCCAATGCCGGGATCGCCGAGCCGCATGCCTTCACCGCGCGCCTCAAGCTGATGGCCGGCAAGCAGGGCTACGACTTCGCCTTCACCCGCGAGGAGGGCAAGCTGGAGCTGGATGCCGAGCAGATCGAGGCCGCCGGCATCACCCTCGATACGGCGCGGACGATCAGCCTGGCCCAGGTGGTCTCGCTGCCCGGCGAGATCCGCTTCAACGAGGACCGCACCGCGCATATCGTCCCGCGTCTGCCGGGGATCGTCGACAGCGTGCCGGCCAATCTTGGCCAGGCGGTGAAGCAGGGCGAGCTGCTGGCGGTGATCAGCAGCCCGCAGTTGTCCGACCAGCGCAGCGAATTCGCCGCCGCCCAGCGCCGCCTGAGCCTGGCGCAGAGCACCTACAAGCGCGAGCAGCAGCTGTGGAAGGAGGGCATCTCCGCCGAGCAGGAATTCCTGCTCGCCCGCCAGGGTTTGCAGGAAGCCGAGATCGCGCTGAACAACGCGCGGGCGAAGATCGCCGCGCTCGGCGGCAATCCCAGCCTGCAGGGCGGCAACCGCTACGAGCTGCGCGCGCCGTTCGCCGGGGTGCTGGTGGAAAAGCACCTGACCCAGGGCGAGCCGGTGGACGGCACCGCCAACGTCTTCACCCTGTCCGACCTGTCCTCGGTCTGGGCCACCTTCAACGTGCCCGCGCAACTGCTCGGCCAGGTCCGCGTCGGCAGTAAGGTCAAGGTGCTCGCCCAGGCGCTGGATAGCGAGGTGGAGGGCACCGTGTCCTACATCGGCGACCTGCTCGGCGAGCAGACCCGCGCGGCCACCGCCCGGGTCACCCTGAGCAACCCCGAGAGCACCTGGCGCCCGGGCCTGTTCGTTTCCGTGCAGGTGGCCGAGGCGACCCGCAAGGAAGTCCTGACGGTCGCCGACGGCGCGGTGCAGAACGTCGACGGCGAGGACGTGGTGTTCGTCCGCGTGGCCGACGGCTTCGTGGTCCAGCCGGTCAAGCTGGGCATCAGCGACGGCCAGCGCGTCGAGGTCCTCGAGGGCCTGCGCGCTGGCAGCCAGGTCGCCGCCAGCGGCAGCTTCATCCTCAAATCCGAACTGGGCAAGGGCTCGGCGGAACACGGTCACTGAGTCCCGCTCCAGGAGTCTTCGCATGTTCGAACGCATCATCCAATTCGCCATCGAGCAACGCTGGCTGGTCCTGCTGGCGGTCCTGGGGATGGCCGGGGTCGGCATTGGCAGCTACCAGAAGCTGTCCATCGACGCGGTCCCGGACATCACCAACGTCCAGGTGCAGATCAATACCGCCGCCCCCGGCTACTCGCCGCTGGAAGTGGAGCAGCGGATCACCTACCCGGTGGAGACCGTCATGGCCGGCCTGCCGGGTTTGCAGGAAACCCGTTCGCTGTCGCGGCCGGGGATTTCCCAGGTGACGGTGATCTTCGAGGAAGGCACCGACATCTACTTCGCCCGCCAGCAGGTCAACGAACGCCTGAGCACGGCGCGCGAGCAACTGCCGGAAGACATCTCGCCGACCCTCGGGCCGATCTCCACCGGTCTCGGCGAGATCTACCTGTGGACGGTAGAGGCCGAGGAGGGCGCGACCAAGGAGGACGGCAGCGCCTACACGCCCACCGACCTGCGCACCATCCAGGACTGGATCATCCGTCCGCAGTTGCGCAACGTGAAGGGCGTGGCCGAGATCAACACCATCGGCGGCTACGCCAAGCAATTCCTCATCGCCCCGGATCCGAAGAAGCTCGCGGCCTACAAGCTGACCCTCGGCGACCTGCAGAACGCCGTGCTGCGCAACAACGAGAACGTCGGCGCCGGCTACATCGAGCGGCGCGGCGAGCAGTTGCTGATCCGCGCGCCGGGCCAGGTCAAGGACATGGACGATATCCGCGGGATCATCGTTTCCAACGTCGACGGCGTGCCGATCCGTATCCGCGACGTCGCCGAGGTCGGCCTGGGCAAGGAGCTGCGCACCGGCGCGGCCACCGAGAACGGCCGCGAAGTGGTGCTCGGCACGGTGTTCATGCTGATCGGCGAGAACAGCCGGGAAGTGGCCCAGGCGGTCGGCCAGCGCCTGGAGGAGATCAACCGGACCCTGCCCAAGGGAGTCAAGGCGATCACCGTCTACGACCGCACCACCCTGGTGGACAAGGCCGTGGCCACGGTGAAGAAGAACCTGGTGGAAGGCGCGGCGCTGGTGATCGCGGTGCTCTTCCTGTTCCTCGGCAACATCCGCGCGGCGCTGATCACCGCCACCATCATCCCGCTGTCGATGTTGTTCACCTTCACCGGGATGGTCGGCAACAGGGTCAGCGCCAACCTGATGAGCCTCGGCGCGCTGGACTTCGGCATCATCGTCGACGGCGCCGTGGTGATCGTCGAGAACGCCATCCGCCGCCTGGCCCACGCCCAGGCCCACCACGGCCGCCAGCTGACCCGCGCGGAACGTTTCCACGAGGTCTTCGCCGCGTCCAGGGAGGCGCGCCGGGCGCTGATCTTCGGCCAGATCATCATCATGGTGGTGTACCTGCCGATCTTCGCCCTCACCGGGGTCGAGGGGAAGATGTTCCACCCGATGGCGTTCACCGTGGTCACCGCGCTGCTTGGCGCGATGATCCTCTCGGTGACCTTCGTCCCGGCGGCGATCGCGCTGTTCATCACCGGCAAGGTCAAGGAGGAGGAGAACTTCGTCATGCGCCGCGCGCGTCTGGCCTACGAACCGGCGCTGCGCTGGGTGCTCGGACACCGCGCGCTGGTGGTCGGCGGCGCCCTCGGCGCGATCCTGCTCACCGCGCTGGTGGCCTCGCGGATGGGCAGCGAGTTCATTCCCAGCCTCAGCGAGGGCGACTTCGCCATGCAGGGCCTGCGGGTGCCGGGCACCAGCCTGACCCAGTCGGTCGAGATGCAGCAGACCCTGGAGAAGAAGCTGATGGGCAAGTTCCCGGAGATCGAGCGGGTCTTCGCCCGCACCGGGACCGCCGAGATCGCCTCCGACCTGATGCCGCCGAACGCCTCCGACAGCTACGTGATGCTCAAGCCGCAGAGCCAGTGGCCGGACCCGAAGAAGTCGCGGGAGGCGCTGCTGGAAGAATTGCAGGCCGCGGCCCTTGAGGTGCCGGGCAGCGTCTACGAGTTCTCCCAGCCGATCCAGTTGCGCTTCAACGAACTGATCTCCGGGGTGCGCAGCGACGTCGCGGTGAAGGTCTTCGGCGACGACATGCAGGTGCTCAACGACACCGCGGAGAAGATCTCCAAGGTGCTGCAAGGCATCGACGGCGCCTCCGAGGTGAAGGTCGAGCAGACCACCGGCCTGCCGGTGCTGACGGTGGACATCGACCGCGACAAGGCGGCACGCTTCGGCCTCAATGTCGGCGACATCCAGGACACCGTGGCCACCGCCCTCGGTGGACGCAATGCCGGTACCCTGTTCGAGGGCGACCGCCGCTTCGACATCGTCATCCGCCTGCCGGAAACCCTGCGCGCCGACCTGCCGGCACTGTCCAACCTGCTGATCCCGCTGCCGCCGAACAACCTGGCGCGGATCGACTTCATCCCGCTGTCGGACGTGGCGCGCCTCGACCTCTCGCCGGGACCGAACCAGATCAGCCGGGAGAACGGCAAGCGGCGCATCGTGGTCAGCGCCAACGTGCGCGGCCGCGACATCGGCTCGTTCGTGCTGGAAGCGCAACAGAAGCTGCAGGACGGGGTGAAGATCCCGGCCGGCTACTGGACCACCTGGGGCGGCCAGTTCGAACAGTTGCAGTCCGCCGCCAAGCGCTTGCAGGTAGTGGTGCCGGTGGCGCTGCTGCTGGTGTTCACCTTGCTCTTCGCCATGTTCAACAACGTCAAGGACGGCCTGCTGGTGTTCACCGGCATCCCCTTCGCCCTCACCGGCGGGGTGCTGGCCCTGTGGCTGCGCGGGATACCGCTGTCGATCTCGGCGGCGGTGGGTTTCATCGCCCTGTCCGGGGTGGCGGTGCTCAACGGCCTGGTGATGATCTCCTTCATCCGCAACCTGTTGCAGGAAGGACGCAGCCTCGACCAGGCGGTGTGGGAGGGCGCCATCACCCGCCTGCGTCCGGTGCTGATGACCGCCCTGGTGGCCTCCCTCGGTTTCGTGCCGATGGCCCTGGCCACCGGCACCGGCGCCGAGGTGCAGCGGCCGCTGGCGACGGTGGTGATCGGCGGCATCCTGTCCTCGACCATGCTGACCCTGCTGGTGCTGCCGGTGCTCTATCGCTGGACCCACGGGCGTGACGCCGGTCCGCGCGAGGAGACGCCGGCGGCCGGCTGAAGCGGGCGCGCAAGCGGGCCGGCAGGGGAAACCCTGACGGCCCTTTTTCGTTGGCCGTTGGACGGATTCCGTTCGATTACCGCACGCGATTGCCGGCCCAGATTGTCGCCGGCGGGGGGCTTGCGTAGTGTGGGTGGACGTTCCGCGCCCGGCGCTTGGCGCCGCGCGGCGATAACAACAACGATAGCAGCCTGAGTGTCCTGCCCATGAATGCCTCCTTGCTCAGCGAGCGCAGCCGGGTGTTCGAACGTGCCGACCCCTATGCGGTGTCCGGCTACGTCAACCGGCACGTTGGTACGCACTGCATACGCCTGCCGGCCGCCGGCAGGCCGCAAGCCAGCCTCGACCACCGCACCTTCGCCAGCCTCGACCTGTGCCGGATCAGCTACGGCGCGGCGGTACGGGTCACCTCGCCGGCGCTGGAGAGCATCTTCCACCTGCAGATCCTCCTGCGCGGCCACTGCCTGTGGCGCGGCGGCGGGCAGGAACACGCCCTGGCGCCGGGCGAGCTGTTGCTGATCAACCCGGACGATCCGGTCGACCTGACCTATTCGGCGGACTGCGAGAAATTCATCGTCAAGCTGCCCTGCGCGCTGCTCGAAGCGATCTGCGCCGAGCAGCGCTGGAGCCATCCGGCACGCGGCGTGCGTTTCCTCGAACATCGCTATCGCCTGGACCAGTTGGAAGGCTTCGTCGGCCTGCTCGCCCTGGTCTGCCGCGAGGCCGAGTCCGGCGAGCGGCTGGCGCGGGTCGACAGCCACTTCGAGCAGATCCTCGGCAGCAAGCTGCTGACCCTGCTGAAGACCAACGTCAGCCGCGAGGACCCCGGCGATGCGCAGGTCGTCTTCGCCCGCCTCGATGCCTACATCCGCCGCCATCTGCAGAGCGAGATCGAGGTCGCGGCGCTGGCCGAGCAGGCGCACATGAGCACTCGCTCGCTGTACGCGCTGTTCGAGCGCCAGCTTGGCGAGAGCCCTCGGCAATACATTCGCCGGCTGCGCCTGGAGCGCATCCGCGCCTGCCTGGAAGACCCCGGCTGCCGGGTACGCAACCTCACCGAACTGGCCCTGGACTTCGGTTTCGCCCACCTCGGCCGCTTCGCCGAGCAATATCGCCGGCAGTTCGGCGAGCTGCCTTCGGAAACCCTGCGCCGGCGCGCCTAGCGCCGACCGCCACGGCGTGCAGGAATCGGCCAGCGATCCGCAGGCAACGGATATCCCCAGCAGTACGCGCTACCTAACCTGACCGGGCCTGAACAATAACAACGGAGGCCCCGGCCATGTCCCTGGGTAGCGATTACTTGCGTTCTCTGCTCGAGGAAGACCCCGAGCGCGGCGTCTACCGCTGCAAGCGGGAGATGTTCACCGACCCACGCCTGTTCGAACTGGAGATGAAGCACATCTTCGAGGGCAATTGGGTCTATCTCGCCCACGAAAGCCAGGTTGCCGGAATCAACGACTACCTGACCACCCAGATCGGCCGCCAGTCGATCGTCATCGCGCGCAACCGCGACGGCCAGCTCAACGCCTTCATCAACGCCTGCAGCCACCGTGGCGCGATGCTCTGCCGGCACAAGAGCGGCAATCGCAGCAGCTATACCTGTCCGTTCCACGGCTGGACCTTCAACAACTCCGGTAAGCTGCTCAAGGTCAAGGACCCGGCCGAGGCCGGCTACCCGCAGGGCTTCAACTGCGAGGGCTCGCACGACCTGACCCGGGTGGCGCGCTTCGAGTCCTACCGTGGCTTCCTGTTCGGCAGCCTCAACCCCGATGTCAGGCCGCTGGCCGAGCACCTGGGCGAGTCGGCGAAGATCATCGACATGATCGTCGACCAGTCGCCGGAAGGCCTCGAAGTGCTGCGCGGCTCTTCCAGCTATGTCTACGAAGGCAACTGGAAGCTTACCGCCGAGAACGGCGCCGACGGCTACCACGTCAGTTCGGTGCACTGGAACTACGCGGCGACCCAGAGCCAGCGCCAGCAGCGCGACGCCGCGGACCAGCTGCGGACCATGAGCGCCGCCGGCTGGGCCCGGCAGGGCGGCGGCTTCTACTCGTTCGAGCATGGCCACATGCTGCTCTGGAGTCGCTGGGCCAACCCCGAGGACCGGCCGGCCTTCGAGCGCCGCGCCGAGCTTGCCCGCGACTTCGGCGAGGCCCGCGCCGACTGGATGATCGAGAACTCGCGCAACCTCTGCCTGTACCCCAACGTCTACCTGATGGACCAGTTCAGCTCGCAGATCCGCATCGCCCGGCCGCTGTCGGTGGACCGCACGGAAATCACCATCTACTGCATCGCGCCGAAAGGCGAGAGCGCCGAGGCGCGCGCCCGGCGCATCCGCCAGTACGAGGACTTCTTCAACGTCAGCGGCATGGCCACCCCGGACGACCTGGAGGAGTTCCGTTCCTGCCAGCAGGGCTACCAGGGCAGCGTGGTCGGCTGGAACGACCTGTCGCGCGGCGCCGAACACTGGATAGAGGGCGCCGACGCGGCGGCCGCGGCCATCGACCTGCGGCCGCGCCTGAGCGGCGTGCGCACCGAGGACGAAGGGCTGTTCGTATTGCAGCATCGCTACTGGCAGGAGGCGCTGCTCGCCGCCCTGGAGCGCGAACGGACGCAGCGCGTGGCGCTGCGGGAGGTGGCGTCATGAGCCTGGGCTACGACGCCCTGCGCGATTTCCTCTACCGCGAGGCGCGCTATCTCGACGACAAGGATTGGGACGCCTGGCTGGCGTTGTACGCCGCGGACGCCAGTTTCTGGATGCCGTCCTGGGACGACCGCGACCACCTCACCGAGGACCCGCAGCGGGAAATCTCGCTGATCTGGTACGGCAACCGCGGCGGTCTGGAGGACCGGGTATTCCGCATCCGCACCGAGCGCTCCAGCGCGACCCTGCCGGACACCCGCACCTCGCACAACCTGAGCAACATCGAACTGCTCGGTGAGGACGACGGCATCTGCCGCGCGCGCTGCAACTGGCACACCCTGAGCTATCGCTACAAGACCGTGGATAGCTACTTCGGCACCACCTTCTACGACCTCGACGTACGCGGCGAGAGTCCGCTGATCAAGGCCAAGAAAGTGATCCTGAAGAACGACTACGTTCGCCAGCTGATCGACGTCTACCACGTCTGACGCCCGCGCCGGCGGGCTGTCGAGGGACATGCCATGAACCATCGGATCGCACTCAACTTCGAAGACGGGGTGACCCGCTTCATCCATGCCGCGCCCGGCGAGACCGTGGCCGACGCGGCCTACCGCCAGGGCATCAACATCCCCCTGGACTGCCGCGACGGCGCCTGCGGCACCTGCAAGTGCCTGGCCGAGGCCGGGCGCTATGCGCTGGGCCAGGACTACATCGACGATGCCCTCAGCGCCGAGGAAGCCGCCCGCGGCTACGTGCTGACCTGCCAGATGCGCGCCGAAAGCGACTGCGTGCTGCGCGTGCCGGCGTCCTCGACCCTGTGCAGGACCGGCCAGGCGCGCTACGAGGCGCGCATCAGCGAAGTCCGGCAACTGTCGCCGAGCACCATCGGCCTGTCGCTGCGCGGCGAGGCGCTGGCCAGCCTGGCGTTCCTGCCCGGGCAGTACGTCAACCTCCAGGTGCCTGGCAGCGAGCAGCGCCGCGCCTACTCCTTCAGCTCGCTGGCGAAGGATGGCGAGGTCAGCTTCCTGATCCGCAACGTCCCCGGCGGGCTGATGAGCGGCTTCCTCAGTGGCACGGCCAGGGCCGGCGACAGCCTGGCGATGGACGGCCCGCTGGGCAGTTTCTACCTGCGCGAGATTCACCGGCCACTGCTGATGCTGGCCGGCGGCACCGGCCTGGCGCCGTTCACCGCGATGCTCGAACGGATCGCCGAGCAGGGCAGCGCGCACCCGCTGCACCTGGTCTACGGGGTGACCCACGACGTCGACCTGGTCGGGCTCGAGCGCCTGGAGGCGTTCGCCGAACGGATTCCCGGCTTCACCTGGAGCGCCTGCGTGGCCAGCGCCGACAGCGACTATCCGCGCAAGGGCTACGTGACCGAGCACATCGCCGCGCAGCACCTGCACGAGGGCGACGTCGACATCTACCTGTGCGGGCCGCCGCCGATGGTCGAGGCGGTCGAGCGCTACCTGCGCGAGCAGGGCGTGCGCCCGGCGAATTTCTACTACGAAAAGTTCGCCGCCAGCGCGGCCTGAACCCGAGCGAGCCAAGGAGATTCCCATGAACGACAGATTCCGCGACAAGGTCGCCCTGGTCAGCGGCGCCGCCCAGGGCATCGGCCTGGGCGTGGCCCGGCGCCTGCTGGAGGAAGGCGCGCGGGTGGTGGCGGTGGACCGCTCCGAGCTGGTCCACGAATTGGCCGGCGACGCCTGCCTGTGCCTGACCGCCGACCTGGAGCGCTACGCCGAATGCCAGCGGGCACTGGAGCGGACCCTGGAGCGTTTCGGCCGGCTGGACATCCTGGTCAACAACGTCGGCGGCACCCTCTGGGCGAAGCCCTACCAGCACTACGCCGAGGACGAGATCGAGGCCGAGCTGCGGCGTTCGCTGCTGCCCACCTTGTGGTGTTGCCGCGCGGCGCTGCCGGCGATGCTGGGGCAGGGTAGCGGGGCGATCGTCAACGTCTCGTCGGTTGCCACCCGCGGGGTCAACCGGGTGCCCTATGGCGCCGCCAAGGGCGGGGTGAACGCGCTGACCGCCTGCCTGGCGTTCGAGACCGCCGACCAGGGCATCCGCGTCAACGCGGTGGCGCCGGGCGGCACCGACGCGCCGCCGCGAAGGATTCCGCGCAACGCCGCGGCGCAGAGCGAGGAGGAGCGGCGCTGGTATCGACAGATCGTCGAGCAGACCCTCGACAGCAGCCTGATGAAGCGCTACGGCAGCATCGACGAGCAGGTCGCGGCGATCCTTTTCCTCGCCTCCGACGAGGCGTCCTACATCACCGGCGTGACCCTGCCGGTAGCTGGCGGCGACCTCGGCTGAGCGCATCAGTCGCCGCTTTCGGTGAACTTCTCCAGGTACAGCCGCAGATGCTCCAGGGAGCGCTCGCGCAGCCACTGGCGGACCGCCTCGACCATCGGCGGCGGCCCGCACAGGTAGAGGTCGAAAGCTTCGTCGCGCAGGCGGGCGGCGTCGAAATGCTCGTGCAGGTAGCCGCGCCGGCCGTCCCAGTCGGCGTCCGCCTCGCTGAGCACCGGGACGAAGCGGAAGCCGGGAAGCCGCTCGGCGTAGCCGGCGATCCGCTGCAATTCGCAGAGATCGGCGGCGCGGCGTACCCCGTAGTAGAGATGCACCGGCCGCTCGCAGCCGCGCTCGGCCAGTTCGTCGAGCATGCCGAGGAACGCCGACAGGCCGGTGCCGCCGGCCACCAGCAGCAACGGGCGCTCCACCTGACGCAGGTAGAAGGTGCCCAGCGGCGCCTCGAAGCGGATCTCGTCGCCGACCCGGCACCCTTGGCGCAGGTAGTCGCTCATGGCGCCGCCCGGGAGCAGGCGGATGAGGAACTGCAGGTGGTTCTGCGGATTCGGCCGGTTGGCGAAGGAGTAGGCGCGCCGGCAGTCGCTGCCGGGTACTTGCAGCCGCGCGTACTGGCCGGGCAGGAAGTCCAACTGGCGGCCCGCGGCGCCGGCGTCGAGGCGGAGCAGCGCGGTGTCCTCGGAGAGCAGGCGCAGTTCGCGCACCACGCCGCTGTGCGCCTGGGCCGCGGCGGCGTGGCAGAGGGTCGAGGCGAAGTCGAAGTAGAAGGCCGCGTCGGAGCGCACCCGGGTCTGGCAGGCGAGCACCTTGCGCTGCTCCAGGTCGGCGGCGGAGAGGGTGTCCTCGTCGGCGTAGTCCAGGCTGTAGCTGCCCGCCTCGCAGCGGCCCATGCAGGTGCCGCAGACCCCTTCGCGGCAGTCCAGCGGCAGGTTGATGCCGTGGCGCAGGGCGGCGTCGAGGAGCAGGTCGTCGTGGCCGACGGGCAGGAACAGGGTCTTGCCGTCGGCGAAGCTGAGGGCGACTTTGTGATTCATCGTGACGGGGCCCGCCGTTCAGAGGTGGTAGAAGTCGAGGACCGAGTCGATCCGGTCGTTGAGCAGGACGATGTGCTTGCGCGCGATCAGCCAGGTCTCGCCATGGGGTTTCAGGCGGTAGGTGGCATGGCCGAAGAAGCTGCCGGTCTGGTCCAGGCGCTGGAACAGGGTCTGCCAGTTGACCCGCACTCGCAGCAGGCCTTCGCCTTCCTCGGCGATGCGCACGTTGCCGATCTGGTGCAGGGTGCGCGGCATCGGCACGGTGGACGCGGCCTTGCCGGTGCGGATACGGAACACCCGGTCTTCCAGGCCGGCACGGCTGGGGTAGTAGATCAGCGACATCTCGCGCTTCGGATCGCGGGTGTAGCGGTGCTCGGACTCCCACTGCGGCAGGTGGAACTCGCACTGTTCGTCGAACTGCGCGAGGTAGCCGTCCCAGTCCTGGGCATCGCAGAGTTCGGCGTGGCGGTAGAGGAACTGTTCGACGCGGTACTGCAGTCCGGCGTTCATGGGGTCACCTCCTTCGCGCGCAGGGCCAGGCGCTCCAGGCCGTCGAGGAGGAAGCGCCGCCAATGCGCGTGCTGGTTGACGTAGAGGCCTTCGTGGGTGATCTCGGTGCCGGTCAGCAGCGGCGCGATACCCAGCGCCTGGCTGTTCGGCGTCGCGCCTTCGAGCCACTTGCCGTGGCCGCGGGAGATGTCGCTCCAGCGCTCCAGGCGGGCCTGGAAGCCACGCTGGGCTTCGCGGAACTCCACCAGGTCGTCGGGCGTGCCCATCCCGGAGACGTTGAAAAAGTCCTCGAACTGGCGGATCCGGTTCTCCCGGTCGGCGTCCGACTCGCCCTTGACGCCGATGCACTGGCTGACGATCTCGGTACGGTTCCAGGCCAGCGGGCGGACGATGCGCAGCTGCGAGCTGATCTGGTCGATGACGAACAGGCTGGGGTAGAGATTGAGATTGCGCAGGCGATGCATCATCCACTCGGCGCGGGCCTGGCCGTATTCCGCCACCAGCCGCGGCATCACGCTGGCGTAGCCGGGGCGTACGGCGGGGTTGGGCATCTCGCTGAAGAGCACGCTGTGGCCGTTGGCAAAGGAGAACCAGCCGTCGTCGGTGGCCGCGTCGCCGGCGCCGAGCTTGCTGTAGTCGAGGGTGGCGGCCGCGCCGCCGCGCTCGGCCTCGACCTGCTGGCGGTGCTGCACGGTGGCTACGTAGTTGTAGTGCACGGTACTGACGTGATAGCCGTCCAGGCCATTCTCGTTCTGCAGCTTCCAGTTGCCTTCGTAGGTGTAGGTGGAGGTGCCGGGCAGCACTTCCAGCTCGCCGCTGGGAGACTGCGCCACCAGCATGTCGAGGAACACCCGGGCGTCGCCGAGGAAGTCCACCAGGTCGTCCTCGCCGGCGACGTCCAGGCTGACGAAGACGAAGCCCCTGTAGCTCTGGATGCGCGCTTTCTTCAGGCCGCGGGTGGCCTTGTCGAAGCCTTCCGGGTATTCGCCCGGCGCCTTGACCTTCACCAGCCGGCCGTCGTTCTTGTAGCACCAGGCATGGAACGGACAGGTGAAGGTCGACTGGTTGCCCTTGCCGACCCGCACCAGGGTCGCGCCGCGATGCTGGCAGGCGTTGACCAGCGCGTGCAACTGGCCGTTGCCGTCGCGGGTGACGATCAGCGGCTGGCGTCCGGCGCGCAGGGTGACGAAGTCGTGGGGCCTGGCCAGTTCGCTTTCGTGGCAGGCGTAGATCCAGTTCTTTTCGAAGATTAGCTCCATCTCCAGGTCGAACAGCTCCGGTTCGGTGAACATGTCCCGGGCGATGCGGAAGATGCCTTCCTCGGGACGGAAGTCGAGGCAGCCGCCGACATAGTCGCGCCACTGTTCCAGGCTTCTGCGGTTAGCGTTCATGCGTTCTCACCCTTGTGCGTTGTCGTTATGGGTGACCCATTCAACGGCCGCGAGCGGGGGCGGGCTATCCGCTTAGTCGACGATGCGCATCCCGAAAATGTGCGGCCGCCGAGGAGCGGCCGAGGGCCTCGCGGAGGGCTCGTTCCGGGTTCGAGCGGCGCTTGCGGCGGACGCTTTGTCCGGAAAGTCGGCGAACGCTATCCGGATAGTGGAGGATGCGGGGAGTCGGCCTTGCGCCGGCACATGCCTTGCATTTTGCTGAAAACAGAGCGCCAGCAGAGCGCACCCCCAGCCTTGCCGTGTCGAGTGCCGAACCATGATGAGGAGCCATCCCGTCGCCGATCGTGGCGATCTCCATGCCGACCACCTGGACCTGGCCGCCGCCCGTTCCTGGATGTCGAAGGTCTGCGGGCCGCACCGGCTCGAAGCGGCGAGCCCGGGACTGGTGCAGTTCCAGCACCACGGCAACGTGCTGAAGTCGATGTGCACCACCCTCGGCTACATCGGCTACGGCACCGACGTCACCATCACCGTCGAGGATGCCGCGGCGTTCAACGCCTACAGCCTGAGCCTGCCGCTCAGCGGCGAGCAGGAGCTGTGCCGGGGCGGGCTGCGCCTGCTCTCCGACGTCCGCCGCGGGGTGATCATCGCGCCCAACGAGCGCCAGGAGCTGAGCATCGCCGGGGACTGCCGCAAGTTGCAGGTGGTGATCGGCCGCACGGCGATGCGCAAGGTCCTGGAGGAGATGTTGCAGCGGCCGATCGATACGCCCTTGCGCTTCGATCCGGAGATGGATGCCCTGGACGGCGCCTCGGCGTCCTGGTGGCGCACCGTGCGGCACATCAGCGAGGAGATGGCGCGCAGCGAACTCTACGCCCAGGCGTTTTTCAGCAGCGACCTGGAACGCGCGCTGATCAAGGGACTGATCCTGGCCCAGCCGAACAACTACAGCGAGGCCCTGCAGCAGGGCCTTGGCGGGCGCCCGCCGCACTACCTGCTGCGCGCTCGCGAGTTTCTCCAGGCCAACGCCCGCGAGACCCTGAGCCTGGAGGACGTGGAACGCGCCGCCGGGGTCTCGCGGTTCAAGCTGTTCGAGGGCTTCCGTCGCTACTTCGGGGTATCGCCGATGAGCTACCTGAAGCACTACCGACTCGCCGCGGTGCGCGAGGAGATCCTCGCCAGCGGCGGCGCCCGCAGCATCTCGACGATCGCCCTGGGCTGGGGCTTCAGCCACCTCGGACGCTTCTCCGTGGACTACCGCAAGCGCTTCGAGGAAACCCCGAGCATGACCCAGCGCCGCGCCGCGCGGCGCTCCTGAGAGGGCACTCAGGCGTCCTCGCGGCCGATCAGCGCCAGGCAGCGCCGCAGGTGCGGGGAGCCGTCGCCCTGGCGCCGGCTGACGATGATCGGCGAGGTCAGGGAGGCGTCGGCCAGGGCCTGGTAGGCGACGTCGTCGCGGTGCTGCAACTGCACCGAGGCCGGCACCAGGGTCGCACCGAGTCCGGCGGCGACCAGGCCGATGGCGGTCTGCATCTCGTTGGCCCATTGCGTCACGCGCAGGCTCAGGCCGTGGGTGGCGAACAACGCCAGCACGTGGTCGGCGTAGCTCGGCCGCGGCTGGCCGGGGTAGAGCACGAACGGCTCGCGCGACAGGCGCTCCAGGCTCAGCGGCTGGCCGAGCAACGGGTGGCCGGCGGGCAGGGCGGCGACCAGCGGCTCTTCGCTGAGCACGCTCTGGCGGATCGCCGGGTCGTCGATGCGGATGCGTCCGAAACCGATGTCGATGCGCCCGCTCTTCAGCGCCTCGACCTGTTGCAGGGTGGTCATCTCCAGCAGGCCCAGCTCCAGCTCCGGGTCGCCGCGCAGGTGGCGGATCAGCTCCGGCAGCACGCCATACAGCGCCGAGGGCACGAAGCCGATGCCGAACCACTGGCGCTGGCCCTGGCCGATCCGCCGGGTGCTGTCGCAGATGCTCTCCAGTTGGTCCAGGAGCGTCGCGCTCTGTTCGTGGAAGAAGCGCCCGGCTTCGGTCAGGCGCAGCGGCCGGCCGCGCTCCAGCAGGGCCACCCCGAGCATTTCCTCGAGTTGCTGGATCTGCCGGCTCAGCGGTGGCTGGGCGATGTGCAGTTGCTCGGCGGCGCGGGTGAAGTTGAGGGTCCGGGCCAGCGCCTGGAAGTAGCGCAGGTGACGAAGCTCCATGATACCTCCAGGGTATGGTTCGAGAGGAAGATGATATTGGACCCCAGTGAAGAAGGCGATGGATGCTTGGCCGAAACGACGGCGAAACCTGCTCGGTATCGAGCGAGCCTTGAGCGGCGAACCGTCGAAAACCCGACCGCAACCCTGGTGGACCCCCGAGAATGAGCCAAGCCGTGATCCAAAGCCTCGAGTCGATCATCGTCGACCTGCCGACCATCCGCCCGCACAAGCTGGCCATGCACACCATGAACCGGCAGACCCTGGTGATCCTCCGCCTGCGTTGCAGCGACGGCATCGAGGGCCTCGGCGAAGCCACCACCATCGGTGGCCTGGCCTACGGCAGCGAGAGCCCGGAGAGCATCAAGAGCAATCTCGACGCGCATTTCGCCCCGTTGCTGCTGGGCCAGCCGGCGGACAACGTGAATGCCGCGATGCAGCGCCTGGACCGGCATATCAGGGGCAACACCTTCGCCCGCTCGGCGGTCGAGACCGCCTTGCTCGACGCCCATGGCAAGCGCCTCGGCCTGGCCGTCAGCGAACTGCTCGGCGGCCGCCTGCACGACAGCCTGGAGGTGGCCTGGACCCTGGCCAGCGGCGACACCGGCCGCGACATCGAGGAAGCCGAGCGGATGCTCGACCTGCGCCGCCACCGGCACTTCAAGCTGAAGATCGGCGCCGGTGAGGTGGATGCCGACGTGGCCCACGCGATCGCCATCAAGCGCGCCCTTGGCGAGCGCGCCAGCGTGCGGGTGGACGTCAACCAGGCCTGGGACGAAGGCGTTGCCCAGCGTGCCTGCGCGACGCTCGGCGACAACGGCATCGCCCTGATCGAACAGCCCATCGCCCGCCACAACCGCATCGGCCTGGCGCGCCTGAGCAGCCGCGGCGGCGCGCCGATCATGGCCGACGAGGCCATCGAGAGCGTCGAGGATGCCTTCCACCTGGCTCGCGAGGGCGCCGCCCCGGTGTTCGCCCTGAAGATCGCCAAGAACGGCGGACCGCGCGCGGTGCTGCGTAGCGCGGCGATCGCCGAGGCGGCCGGGATCGGCCTGTACGGCGGGACCATGCTCGAGGGCGGCATCGGCACCCTGGCCGCCGCCCACGCCTTCGTCACCCTCGACCGCCTGGCCTGGCACAGCGAACTGTTCGGCCCGTTGTTGCTGACCGAGGACATCCTCCTCGAGTCGCCGCGCTACCAGGATTTCCACTTGCACGTGCCGCGTGCGCCGGGTCTCGGCCTGGCGCTCGACGAGGAGCGCCTGGCGCGCTTCCGCCGGCGCTGAAGCCATTCCGCAGACAGAGGAGAAACGACCGATGCTGTTCCACGTGAAGATGACCGTGAAGTTGCCCGTCGACATGGACCCGCAACAGGCCGAGCGGCTCAAGGCCGAGGAGAAGGAAATGGCCCAGCGCCTCCAGCGCGAGGGCAGCTGGCGGCACCTCTGGCGAATCGCCGGGCACTACGCCAACTACAGCCTGTTCGACCTGCCCAGCGTCGAGGCGCTGCACGACACCCTGACCCGGCTGCCGCTGTTTCCCTACATGGACATCGAGATCGACGGGCTTTGCCGGCATCCCTCGTCGATCCATGCCGACGACCGCTGAGATTCCCTTCCCACGCCCGACAACAACAAGCAGAGGCAAACGCCATGACCGTGAAGATTTCCCAGACTGCCGACGTCCAGCGCTTCTTCGAAGAGGCCAGCGGCCAGCTCAACGAACGCGGCGATCCGCGCACCAAGACCCTGGTGCGGCGCATCCTCGACGACACGGCGAAGTTGATCGAAGAGATGCAGGTCACGCCCGACGAATTCTGGAAAGCGGTGGACTACCTGAACCGCCTGGGCAGCCGCCAGGAGGCCGGCCTGCTGGCCGCCGGGCTGGGCCTGGAGCATTACCTGGACCTGCTGCTCGACGCCCAGGACGCCGAGGCCGGCCTCACCGGCGGCACGCCGCGCACCATCGAAGGGCCGCTGTACGTCGCCGGCGCGCCGCTGAGCGACGGCGAGGCACGGATGGACGACGGCCGCGACCCCGGCACCGTGATGTTCCTCCAGGGCCGCGTCAGCGGTCCCGACGGCCAGCCGCTGGCCGGAGCCATCGTCGACGTCTGGCACGCCAATACCCAAGGCACCTATTCCTACTTCGACAGCAGTCAGTCCGAATACAACCTGCGCCGGCGCATCCGCACCGACGCCGACGGCCGCTACCGTGCGCGCAGCATCGTGCCCTCCGGCTACGGTTGCCCGAGCGACGGCCCGACCCAGGAGCTGCTCGACCGCCTCGGCCGCCACGGCCAGCGGCCGGCGCACATCCACTTCTTCGTCTCGGCGCCCGGCCATCGCCACCTGACCACCCAGATCAACCTGGCGGGCGACCGCTACCTGTGGGACGACTTCGCCTATGCCACCCGCGATGGGCTGATCGGCGACCTGCGCTTCAACGACGACCCCGCCGCGGCCCGCGACCGCGGCGTGGAGGGCGGACGCTTCGCCGAACTGGATTTCGACTTCCAGCTCCAGGCCAGCCCGGCACCCGCCGCCGAGCGCCGCAGCCAGCGGCCGCGGGCATTGCAGGGGTAAGGCGGGGAGCGGGGAGGGCGGCTGGTCGCTGGCGACCATGCCGCCTTCTTCCGCCAGGCGCGACGGCGGATAAAAAAAGGCGCCATGACTGGCGCCTCAGGACTTGTCCAAAGGAGCAACCCAAAAAGGACAAGTGTATTGCTCGGTGAAAGGCTGCTCAGCCGTTGCCGTTCTTGCGCTCGGCGCATTTGCTGCGGTCGGTCTTCTGCGCTTGCGCTTCCAGTTGTTGCTTCTGCAGGCGCTTCTCGCGCAGTTCTTTCTGCGCGGCGCGGAATTCGGCGTTGTACTGCCAGGAGCGTTCGCTGCCGTCCTGGGCCTGGGCAGTGGCGGCGCCGGTCGCCAGCAGGGCGGCCAGCAGCATCGGGATGATCTTCATGGCAAACCTCTCGGGTTGGCTCGTCGCCGGGGCGAGGTATTCGTCCCGTTTGAGCAAAGAGTAAGAGCGGACGGATTACCCGAGGGTGAGTGGAAAATTACGTTTCCGATAACTTCGGCGATGCTCCGTTGCATGGCGAAGGAGTCTGCGCGAAGCGCATTAAGTGCGAGTTAAGATTGCGGAAAAGTAATCCCCGCCTCATGTCTGCGTCATTTCCCCGGTTCCAGAATCAGCCCCACGGTCAATGCCGGTTGCGGCAGGACTGCGCGGGGGCGCGATCGACCAGAAGTTCACGCACAGCCAGCGTCGCAAGGCATGGCCGCAGAAGAAAAACAGACATGAACCGATCTGGAGCAATCGCCATGCAAGGGGATGGAAAGAAACGACTGTGGACGCTTCCACTGCTGCTGGGCGCTGGAGTGATGGCCTCGGCCGTCGCCGAGGAGAACGCCGAGCGGAGCAAGGAAGGTTTCATCGAGGGCAGCGAGGTCAACCTGCTGCTGCGCAACTTCTACTTCAACCGCGACTTCCGCAAGGGCCAATCGAGCCCGGCGGGCGGCGGCTACACCGAGGAATGGGTGCAGGGCTTCATGGCCAACTTCTCCTCGGGCTTCACCCAGGGCACGCTGGGCGTCGGCATCGACGCCTTCGCCCAGCTCGGCGTGCGCCTGGACAGCGGCGGCGGGCGTTCCGGCGCCGGCGGTAGCGTCGACCTGCTGCCCTATGACGACCAGGGGCGGCCGCAGGACGACTATTCGCGAGCCGGCGGCGCGGTCAAGCTGCGCTGGTACGGCACCGTGCTGCGGGTCGGCGACGTGTTCCCGGAAACCCCGGTGATCCAGTACGGCAACAGCCGGCTGTTCCCCTCCAGCTTCCGCGGCTTCACCCTGGTCAACGACAGCCTGGCGAAGGGCCTGACCCTGCAGGCCGGCAAGCTGAACTCGATGACCCAGCCGAACAGCACCAGCGGCAGCGACGACTTCTACAGCTTCTACACCGGCCGGCGCATCGACTCGCCGTGGGTCGCCTACGCCGGCGGCGACTACCAGGCCACCGAGCACTGGAGCGTCAGCCTCTACGGCAGCCGCCAGAAGGACGCCTGGGACCAGTACTACGCCGGCACCAGCTTCAACTATCCGCTGGACGACAAGCTGTCCCTGCTCGGCGGCGCCAACTACTACAAGGTCAAGGACCAGGGCAGGCAGGTGATGGGCGAACTCGACAACGACATCTGGAGCGTGCGCGGCGGCTTCGCCTACGGCCCGCACCAGGTGCTGCTGTCGTACCAGCGCAACAACGGCGACGACGACTTCGACTACCTGCGCCAGACCGACTCCATCTACCTGGACAACTCGATCCAGTACAGCGACTTCAACTCGCCCAAGGAACGCTCGCTGATGCTCCGCTACGACCTCGACATGGCCGCCTTCGGCGTGCCGGGGCTGAGCTTCATGACCCGCTATGGCAAGGGCTGGGACGCCGATTATTCGAATGCCAACAGCGTCTACATGCGCACCGACGCCAACGGCAACCCGCTGACCAACCAGGGCCGCTGGGAACGCGACGTGGAGGTCAAGTACGTGGTGCAGGGCGGCGCGGCCAAGGACCTGGCGTTCCGCGTGCGCCAGGCCACGGTGCGCTCCGACAGCTTCGAGTCGGACCTCGACGAAGTCCGCCTGATCGTCGAATACCCGCTGCAAGTCCTCTGAAGGCGCGCCGCCGCCCCGTCCGGGGCGGCGCTCTGCGACAGCCCGTTGCTGGCGGCTGCGCGGCGGCGCTGCTACTTTCCTCTGGGTAGGCGGGCCGAAGGGCGGTTCCTGGCCGGGCATGGCTTCGGCCTGCCGGTGGGCGCCGCGACCCGAACCTCGGCCACGCCATTCCACCCATGCCGCCCGGGCACCGGCGTGCCCGTGGCAGCCCAGGCTACGGGCGCCGCGTAGCCAGCCAAGCGGGAGTCGACATGGCCTCGTGGACCTTGGTGGACGCCAGCGCGATCGCTGTCCGCCATCCCTACACCTTCTACAAACCGGACGCGGAGACCATCGACCGGGTCGCCGCCGGGGAAAGCGTCAAGCTGATCTTCGCCTTCGATACCGACAACCCCGATGCGCCGCGCGCCGAGCGGCTCTGGGTGACGGTCGAGGGCATCGAGGCGGATGGCGCCTTCAGCGGCCGCCTGGACAACTATCCGCAATACATCCGCGACCTGTCGCTGGGCGAGCGCATCGTCTTCGAGGCGCGGCACATCATCAACACCGAGCACGACCCGCGGGAAACGCCGATCTCGCGCTATGCCCGGCGCTGCTTCGTGACGCGCCGGGTGATAGACGAGGGGAAGGCGGTCGGCTACCTCTACCGCGAGGCGCCGGAAGAGGAAAACGACAGCGGCTGGCGGCTGATGGCCGGCGACGAGTCGGACGACTACATGAATACCGCCGGGACCACCGCCTACGTCAGCCTGGGCTCGGTGCTGAACGCCGACGACAGCATCCTGCCGCTGCTCGACGCGCCGCCGGGACGGGCGTTCGAGCGACTGGCCGACGGTTCCTTCATCGAGGTGCAGGGACCGGAGGGTTGAGCCTCAGCCAGGCAGCTCGGCGAGGAAGCGCTCCAGGCGCTCGGCCAGGGCCAGGTAGTCGTCGGGACTGCGGTTGCTGCCCATCTTTCCCGACCTGACCCGCCTGGCGTCGCTGCGCTCGCGCTCGGCGCGGCTGGCGAGGGCCAGGCGCAGGGCGCTGGCCCGCGCCGGCGACTCCTCCAGCAGCGGTCGCGCCATGATCCGCGCGGCGTCGGCGTCGCCGTATTGCAGGGCGAGGAGCACCGTATTCGGCTCGGAGATCGCGCCGAGCCGCAACAGGCGTTCGGCCAGGAGCGCATCGAGGTGCGCGGCGCCAATCTGCAGGCTGTCCTGGTGCACCGCGACGCCCTGGTCGAGCAGCCATCCGGCGGCCTCCAGGCGCCCGCGGGCGAGGCAGGCCTCCAGCACGCCGCCGCGTCCGCGCAAGGTTTCGGCGAAGTCGCAGCCGGCATCGCGCAGGCGTTGCAGCAGGTCGATGTCGCCGTCTTGCGCAGCTTCGGCCAGGGCCAGTTGACGCAGCCTTGGCTCGGCGGCCAGGCTGCCGTCGGCGAGGGCCGGCCGCCAGTCGAGGATGCGCTGGCGCAGCAGGACTTCCAGGCGGCCCTTCAGCGCCTTGCCGGGCTCCCCGGCGGCCTCCAGGGCGTCCAGCGCTTCCAGCAGCTCGTCGGCCACGCCGCAGGCGTTCTCGGCGTCGAACGGGTCCTGTTCGAAGGACAGCAGGCGGAACAGCCCGCCGACGTCGTCGGCCAGGCGCGTCAGCGAATCCTGGTGCAGGCGTCCGGCCCAGGCCGGCGGCAGGCCGTGGCTCCAGGCGATTACCGCGCCATACTCGGGGCCGGGTTCGACGCAGACGTAGAGCCGCTCCAGATACTCGAAGCCACCGAACGGCAGGTAGGCCAGCTTGCCGTTCCAGTCGCAGCCTTCTTCTGCCGCGGCTTCCGCCGCCAGCTCGCGCTCGTGTTCGATCCAGCCCCAGAGGTCGTGGTAGCCGTCGCTGTCCGGATAGAACAGTTCGCTGAAAGAGAACGGGTGGCGGTGGCCGTCGTAGTCGACTTCCAGGTCATAGCCGAGGCGCCCGCCGAAACAGGTGCGCCAGAGGCGTAGCAGGTCTTCTGGAATCGGTCCGGCCAGGCCTTCGGCAAGACGCTGGACGTGTTCGGCGGACACCGGCGGTTGGGCGTCGTATACCACGCAGCCGTCGAACACGGCCAGGCGATGGGCCAGCAGGAGTTGGCGTTCGGCGGGGGAGAGTTCCATTCTCTGTGGTCCTGTCGATTCGGGGCGGCCACTCTAGCACGGCGAGGGTGCGCGTTCCGCAACGCCTTGGCTATCATGCGCGGCTTTCCATCCGCCCTGGCCGGAGTCCGTCGAACCATGCACACCTTGCAGCAACTGCGCAGCGGCGAACTGGCCGGCGCCACGCGCCTGGACCTGTCCTGCGGCCTGCGCGAGTTCCCCCGGGAAATCTTCGAACTGGCCGACTCCCTGGAGGTGCTCAACCTCAGCGGCAACGCCCTGGACAGCCTGCCGGACGACCTCGGCCGGCTGCATCGTCTCAAGGTGCTGTTCTGTTCCGCCAACGACTTCGCCGAATTGCCGGCGGCGGTGGGCGACTGTCCGGCGCTGAGCATGGTCGGCTTCAAGTCCAACCGCATCGAGCGGGTGCCGGCCGCAGCCCTGCCGCCAGCGCTGCGCTGGCTGATCCTCACCGACAACCGGATTGCCACGCTGCCCGAGGAACTGGGCCGCCGGCCGTTGCAGAAGCTGATGTTGGCCGGCAACCGCCTGGAGGCCTTGCCCGAGAGCATGGCCGCTTGCGAAGGCCTGGAACTGCTGCGGATCGCCGCCAACCGTTTCCAGCGCCTGCCGGCCTGGCTGGCGACGCTGCCGCGCCTGGCCTGGCTGGCCTACGCCGGCAACCCGTTGTGCCGCCTGCCGGCGCTGGCCGACAGCGGCATCGCCGCGCTGGACTGGAGCGAGCTGAGCCTGGAAGGGCTGATCGGCGAAGGAGCCTCCGGGGTCATCCATCGCGCCGGCTGGCGCCAGCCGGACGGCTCGACGCGCACGGTGGCGCTGAAGCTGTTCAAGGGCGAAGTGACCAGCGATGGCACCCCTGCCAGCGAGATGGCCGCCTGCCTGGCGGCGGGGCGCCATGCGCAATTGATCGAGGTGCTCGGCCGGCTCGCCGGGCATCCGCAAGGGCGCGACGGGCTGGTGCTGGAGCTGCTCGACGACGCCTATCGCAACCTGGCGGGGCCGCCGAGCCTGGAGTCCTGTACCCGCGACGTCTATCCGCCGGGACTGCGCTTCGAGCTGGCCACGGCGCTGCGCCTGGCGGCCTCGCTCGCCGGGTTGATGGCCCATCTGCATGGACGCGGCATCAGCCATGGCGACTTCTATGCGCATAACATCCTCTGGCGCGAGGAGGGTGCCTGCCTGCTCGGCGATTTCGGCGCCGCGTCCTTCCTCCCGGACGACGCCGTGCTCGCCGGCGCCCTGAGGCGCCTGGAAGTGCGTGCCTTCGCCTGCCTGCTGGAAGAGTTGCTCGAGCGCAGCGAGGCGCTGCCGGGGCAGGCCTCGCTACGTGCGGCGCTGGTCGAGTTGCAGCGACGTTGCGCGCTGCCACGGGTGAGCGAGCGGCCGGACTTCGGCGAGATCCAGGCGATCTTGCGCGACCTTGCCGCTCGCAGCCAGGCGTTTCCTCAAGTTCGATGAATTTGCCCGAGATTGACCGCAGGCTGATAAATATCAACGCAGTTCTAGCGGGCTTGGAGCTAGACTGACAAGTATGTCAGGAACGCGGCCAACGAGGGTAAACATGGATTCCTACGGCGTCACTTTCGCAATCATCGTGCTGGGCATGCTCTTCATCGGCACGGGTTTCACCAAGCGCGACACGCCGTTCGGCCTGTTCCTCATGTGGGTCGGGGTGATCTGCATGCTGGCCATCATCAGCTACCGCATCTATATCGCCACCCATTACTGAAGCGCCACCCGCGCCCGCAATGGCGGGCGCGGAGGTCCGCCGCTCAGTCGCGCGTATCGCCCATGGCCCGGGCATAGCCGGACGGGGCGAAGCGCAGGGTCACCAGCAACATCGCCACCACGCTCGCCGCGAGCAGCAGCCAGGAGGCCTGGAAGCTGCCGGTGGCGTCGCGCAGCCAGCCGGTCAGGTAGGGCACGATGCCTGTGATGATGAAGCCGATGCCTTGCACGAAGGCCGCCAGGCTTCCCGCCGCACGCGGCTCGTGGAGGTGGTCGAGGGTCAGGGTCAGGCTGAGGGCGAAGCAGGCGCCCAGGCCGTAGCCGATCAGCGCCACCCACAGTGCCGCGTGCTGCAGCGGCATCAGCAGCAGGCCGCAGAAGCCGCCGAGCTGGACCAGCAGCGCGGCCAGCAGCCAGGGCCGGCGGTCGAGGCTGCGGCGAATCAGCAGCGGCACGCTGAGCGCGGCGAGCACCTGGAAGATGGTCATGATCCCGACCAGCCCGCCGCTGTCCTGGGCGCTCCAGCCGAGCTGGCGGTAGTACACCGGCAACCAGGCCACCATGCTGGTGTAGCCGCCGTTGATCAACCCGAAATACACCGCCAGCAGCCAGCCACGGCGATTGCCGAAGAAGTGCCGGACCGGCCCCTCGCCAGCGCTCGGCAGCACCTCCCTTGGCCGCGCGAACATCCACAGCAGCAGCGCCAGCAGGGCCGGTACGGCCCAGGCGCCGAGGCCGGCCTGCCAGTTGGAGAAGTGTTCGGCGATCCGCGGGCTGAGCACCGCCGCGGTTCCGCCGCCGGCCATCAGCGAGGCCGAGTAGAGGCCCATCGCCGCCGGGACCCGCCTCGGGAACCAGCGCTTGACCACGCCCGGTACCAGCGCCTGGATGATCGCTACGCCGCTGCCGGCCAGCGCGGCGCTGGCGATCAGCGCCAGCCCGCTATCCAGTTCCAGGCGCCAGAGGCAGGCCGCGGCGATGGCCAGCAGTCCGCAGACGATGCCGCGGTGTTCGGCCAGCCAGCGCCCGAGCCAGGGCAGCAACAGCGCCACCAGGCCCATGCAGAGCACC
Source organism: Pseudomonas sp. YA1 (assembly GCF_058680555.1). Lineage (NCBI taxonomy): Bacteria > Pseudomonadati > Pseudomonadota > Gammaproteobacteria > Pseudomonadales > Pseudomonadaceae > Pseudomonas > Pseudomonas sp. YA1. Next base: position 11,569 of record NZ_JBZWBG010000013.1, on the reverse strand, counting down.
GGCAACACCGTCAGCAGCGACGCACCCTGGAAGCCGAGACCGGTGCCGGCGGTGATTTCCTCGAGCAGCGGGCCGATGCCGGTGAGGATCGGTCGCAGGTTGATGCCGAGGCAGAAGATCACCAGCAGGCCGACCCAACTGACCTCCGCCGCGCCGACGCCGGTGGCGGCCTGGCCGCCGGAAGGGATTCGCGCGCTCATGCCTGGCGTTGCCGCCATTGCCGGTACAGACCCTCTTCGCCGGCAGGACGCAGGGCGCGTAGCGGCAGGCTCTGCCGCTGTGGCGGGCGCGCCATCTCGGCGTAGAGCGTGGCCGTGGACAGGCCGAACGCTTCGCCGTCCTCGTTGGAATAGGCGAACCAGGCCGCCTGGATGCCGCAGAGATGCATGGCGGCCAGGCACATCGGGCAGGGATGGCCGCTGGCGTAGATCACGCAACCGTCCAGGCGCGGGCTGCCGAGCACCCGGCTGGCCTGGCGGATCGCCTGCAGCTCGGCGTGGGCGCTGGGATCGTGGGTCTCGTGGATCTGGTTGACGCCGCGGGCCAGGACCCGCCCGTCGCGCACCAGCACGGCGCCGAACGGGCGGCCGCCGGCCTCGACGTTGGCGCGGGCGAGGGCGATGGCCTCGCGCATGAAGGTTTCATCGGACATGTCTTTCTCCTTCGCTTTCATTGGGCGCCGGCGGCCAGCAGCAACCGCTCGATCCCGCCCTGGCCGCGCTGGCGGGCGTGGGCCAGCGGGCTGACGCCGTCGGCATCGGCCAGGTTGACGTCGGCGCCGGCGTCGATCAGCAGGCGCACGATCTCCTGGTGGCGCGGACCGCCGTCGCTGAGCAGGATCGCCTCGAGCAGCCCGGTCCAGCCGAGCTTGTTGACATGGTTGGGATCGACCCCGGCTTGCAGCAGCGTCTTCACCACTTCCACATGGCCGCGTTCGCAGGCCGGGATCAGCGCGGTGCCGCCATAGCGGTTGGTACTCTTCAGGTCGGCGCCGTGGAGCAGGGTCAGGCGCAGGATTTCCAGGCGGCCCTCGGCGCCGGCCAGCAGATACGGACTGTCGAGCCGGCTGTTCTGCCGGTTGACGTCGGCGCCGGCCTCGATCAACTGGCGCGCCACCGCCAGGTGGTCGTTGGCGGTGGCCAGCAGCAGCGGGGTGCTGCCGTCGGCGCTGGGCGCGTCGACCTCGACCTTGCGTTCGAGCAGGCTGGCGACCTGCGCGGTATCGCCGCGACGCGCGGCTTCGAGCAATGCTCCGGCGTCGCTCGCGCCGGCGCCTCCGCTGAATGCTGCGCAGACCAGCATGGCTCCGCTCCTGCATAGATTGGCCAGGGACATGTCGATGGGCTCCGATAGGCGTTGGCGAAAAGTATGGCGTCGATGTCATGTATGCTGAAATTAAATGATGGAATGCCTTTCAGTGGGAGTGTGCATGCTCGATCTGGTCCTGCTCCGTACCTTCGTCAGCGTTGTCGATACCGGCAACTTCACCCGCGCCGGCGAACACCTGCACCTGACCCAGTCCACCGTCAGCCAGCAGGTCATCCGCCTCGAACAGAACCTCGGTTGCCGCCTGCTCGACCGCAGCCAGCGGCAGGTTTTGCCGACCGAGGAAGGCGAGCGCCTGCTTGGCTACGCGCGGCGCCTGCTGCGGCTCTCGGACGAGGCCAGCGAGGCCCTCAGCCCGGCCCATGGCGACGGCGTGCTGCGCCTCGGCGTGCCGGAAGACCTCGCCGGCGAAGTGCTGATGCCGGTGCTGACGCGCTTCACCGAAGAGCGTCCGCGACTGCGCCTGGAGGTCGAGAGCGGTCTCAGCCATCACCTGCTGCGCCTCTACCGCAGCGGCGAGCTGGACCTGCTGCTGGTCAAGCAGTGGGGGGCCGACAGCGACTGCCATGCGCGCTGGGCCGAGCCGCTGGGCTGGTTCGGCAGCGCCGCGCGGCCGTTCGGCGAGGGTTCGCCGGAGGAGCCGGTGCCGCTGGTGGTGTTCCCGGTCGGCGCGCTGTATCGCCAGGAGATGATCCATGCCCTGGAGAGCATCGGGCGTCGCTGGCGCATCGGCTATTCCAGCGCCAGCCTGGCCAGCCTGGTGGCCGCGGTCGGCGCCGGACTGGGGGTCAGCCTGCTGCCGCTGGGCTGCGTCGGGCCCGAGCATCGCCTGCTTGGCGCGCAGGCCGGCTTCCCGCCCATCGCTGGCCTGGAGCTGGCGCTCTACGCGCGGCCCGAGCTGGACAGCGCCGGGCGCACTCTCCGCGACCGCCTGCGCGACCTCTGCGATGCACGCCTGGAAGGGTTGCAGGGCGAGCGCTGAGCGCTGCCTCCGGGCTATGATCCGGCTCCCTCAGCGAATGGACACGGAAGCCCGCCACATGTCCCGACCCACCCTGCAAGTCGACCTGCTGGTCGAGTCCTTCAACTACAAGGCCTGGTCCGACCGCCGCACCCTCGATGCCATCGCCCGGATCGACGCCGAGGCGTTCCCGGCCTCGCTGGCCTTCGCCTTGCAACAGCTCAATCACATGGCGATCGTCGAGGAACTGTTCAGGGCGCGCCTGCTGGGCGAGCCGGCGCCCCACCAACAGACCAACAGCGAGGTGGTGCCTGGCTACGACGTCCTGCGTCACCGGCTGGAGGATTCGGCCGCCTGGTTCGCCGGCTATGTCGCCGAGCTGCCGCTGGAGCGTCGCGGCGAATGGCTGCGCTTCCGCTTCGCCGATGGCCGCGACGGCGGCATGACGCGCCAGGAGATCCTCTTCCATATCGTCAACCATGGCACCTACCATCGCGGCGCCATCGGTCATGCCCTCGACCTGGCGGGCGCGCCCCGGCCGGCGGATACCTACACCCTGTATATCCACTCCGCGCAGCCGGAGCGGCGGGAATAGCCCGCGGCAATGGCCGCCGAGCCTCTACGCCATCGCCGAGAAACGACGTGGGGCTCGACCGAGCGTCCGCCCCGCGCGGCGCATAAAAAAGCCCCGCGACCAGGAGCTGCAATCGCGGGGCTGGAGTGGCCGATTTCCATCGGCCGGGGATAGCCGGTTCAGGCGCTGGGTTGCCAGCCACCGCCGAGGGAGCGGTAGATCGCCACGATGCCGCGGTACAGCTCGACCTCGGCCTGGGCCTGGGCATCTTCGGCGGAGAGTTGCTCGCGTTCGGCGTCCAGCAGCACCAGGAAGTCGGTGGTGCCTTCGCGGTAGCGGATCGCCGCCTGTTGCGCGGCGGCGCGGCTGGATTCCGACTGGCGGACCAGCGAGACCAGGCGCTCCTGGCGCTTGCCGTAGTCGCTGAAGGCATTCGCCGATTCTTCCAGGGCCAGCAGCACCTGCTGTTCGTAGCTGGCCAGCGCGGCGTCGGCGTCGGCCTTGGCGCCGCGCAGGCGGGCACGCACGCTGCCGAGGTCGAAGGCGGCCCAGCTGATGCTCGGGCCGACGCTCCAGGCGCGTGCAGCGCTCGAGCCGATCTGCGAGCCCCGCCCGGCGGTGAAGCCGAGGAAGCCGCTGAGGCTGACCCGCGGGAACAGGTCGGCGGTGGCCACGCCGACGTCGGCGGTGCTGGCGGCCAGGCGCCGTTCGGCGGCGCGGATGTCCGGCCGGCGGCGCAGCAGTTCGCCGGGATCGCCGATCGGCAGGGCCTTGGTGATCGCCGGCAGGTCGCGCGGCGAAAGGTCCACCGTCAACTCTTCCGGCCGTTGGCCGAGGAGGGTGGCGATACGGTGCCTGGCGCGCTCGGCTTCCGCCTGCAGTTGCGGCACGCTGGCGGCGGTGGCCGCCAGGCGCGCATCGGCGCGCAGTACGTCGAGTTCGGCACCGACCCCGGCGTCGCGCAGTTGCTCGGTGAGCTGGCGCGACTCCTTCTGGTTCTCCAGGTTGCTCAGGGCAATCTTCTCGCGCAGTTGCGCGCCGCGCAGCTGGCCGTAGGCGTCCACCAGCTCGGCGATCAGGCTGACCTGCAGTTGTTGCAGGTCGGCCTCAGCCGCTTCGCTGAGGGCGTCGCTGGATTCCAGCTGGCGGCGGATGCGCCCGAACAGGTCGAGTTCCCAGGCGCTATCCAGGCCAAGGTCGTAGCGCTCGCTGTTGACCCGGTCCTCGGTCACTCCCGGTTGCTGGCCCTTGCCGATGTCGGCGCTGGCGCGGCTGGTGACCACCGGGAAGCGATCGTTGGCCACGTCGTCGCGCAGGGCGCGGGCGGCGCGCAGGCGGGCGAAGGCCACGCGCAGGTCGCGGTTGCCGCTCAGCGACTGCTCGACCAGTTGGTTCAGGGTCGGATCGTCGAACTGTTTCCACCACAGGCTTTCGAAGCGGCTGCGGTCGTAGGGCTTGCTCGCCGTGGCGTCGATCTTCGCCGCCGCGGTGTCGGGGGTCCGGTAGTCCGGACCCACCGCGCAGGCGCTGAGCGCCAGCAGACTGAACAGACCCAGGGCGGGCGCGAGCCCGCTCCGGATCGACTGCGCGTGAATCATGCATGCACCTCTGGCAGGCCTTTGTCGTTGGCGGCGCGGCGCGCTTCGCGGTTCTCCACGAAGCGGCGGATGAGGACGTAGAACACCGGCGTCAGCAGCAGGCCGAAGAAGGTCACCCCGATCATCCCGGAGAACACCGCCACGCCCATCGCATGGCGCATCTCGGCGCCGGCGCCGGTGGAGATCACCAGCGGCACCACGCCCATGATGAAGGCGATGGACGTCATCAGGATCGGCCGCAGGCGCAGGCGGCAGGCTTCCAGCACCGCGGCGACGCGGTCCATGCCTTCCTCCTGCTTGTCCTTGGCGAACTCGACGATCAGGATCGCGTTCTTGCACGCCAGCCCCACCAGAACGATCAGGCCGATCTGGGTGAAGATGTTGTTGTCGCTGCCGGCCAGGATCACCCCGGTGATCGCCGACAGCAGGGTCATCGGCACGATCAGGATCACCGCCAGCGGCAGGCTCCAGCTCTCGTACTGGGCGGCCAGCACGAGGAAGGCCAGCAGCACGCAGAGCGGGAAGACGAACAGCGCGGTATTGCCGGCGAGAATCTGCTGGTAGGTCAGCTCGGTCCACTCGTAGGTCATGCCGTTGGGCAGTTCCTCCTTCAGCAGCTTCTCGATCGCCGCCTGCGCCTGGCCGGAGCTGTAGCCCGCGGCCGGGGCGCCGTTGAGTTCGGCGGTGATGAAGCCGTTGTAGTGCATCACACGGTCCGGACCGGAGGTGTCGCTGACCTTGATGAAGGACGCCAGCGGGACCATCTCGCCGAGGTTGTTGCGCACCTTCAGCTGGCCGATCTGCTCGGGTTCGAGGCGGAACTGCTGCTCGGCCTGGACGTTGACCTGGTAGGTACGGCCGAAGCGGTTGAAGTCGTTCGCGTACAGCGAGCCGAGGTAGACCTGCAGGGTGTCGAAGATGTCGCTGATCGCCACGCCGTGGGTCTTGGCCTTCTCGCGGTCGATGTCGGCGTCGATCTGCGGCACGTTGACCTGGTAGCTGGAGAACACCGAGCTGGGTTCCAGCTCAGGCAGCGCACGGGCCTTGGTGATGATGTTCTGGGTCTGCTTGAACAGCTCCTCGTAGCCCTGGTTGCCACGGTCCTCGATCTGCAGGCGGAAGCCGCCGATGGTCCCCAGCCCCTGTACCGGCGGCGGCGGGAAGATCGCGATGTAGGCGTCCTGGATCTCGGCGTACTTGGCGTTCAGCGCGGCGGCGATGGCCCCGGCCGACTGGCTCGGGTCCTTGCGCTCGTCGAACGGCTTCAGCGGGGTGAACACGATGCCGCTGTTCGGGCTGTTGGTGAAGCCGTTGATCGACAGGCCGGGGAAGGCCACCGAGTCCGCCACGCCGGGCTGCGCCAGGGCGATCTCGGACATCTGCTTGATCACCGCCTCGGTACGGTCCAGGCTGGCCGCGTCGGGCAACTGGGCGAAGGCCACCAGGTACTGCTTGTCCTGCTGCGGGACGAAACCGGTCGGCGTGCTGGAGAAGCCGAAGTAGGTCAGCACCATCAGCCCGCCGTAGACCAGCAGGGCGATCGAGCTGCCGCGCAGGACCCGGTTCACCGTGCCGACGTAGCCATGGCTGGCGCGGTCGAAGAAACGGTTGAACGGACGGAACAGCCAACTGCCGAGGAGCTTGTCGAGGAACACCGAGAAGCGGTCCTTCGGCTCGTGGTGGCCCTTGAGCAGGACCGCCGCCAGCGCCGGCGACAGGGTCAGCGAGTTGAACGCCGAGATCACCGTGGAGATCGCGATGGTCAGGGCGAACTGGCGGTAGAACTGCCCGGTGAGGCCGGAGATGAACGCGGTCGGGATGAACACCGCGCAGAGCACCAGCGCCGTGGCGATGATCGGCCCGGTCACCTCGCGCATGGCACGCTTGGTGGCTTCCACCGGCTTGAGGCCGAGGCCGATGTTGCGCTCGACGTTCTCCACCACCACGATGGCGTCGTCCACCACGATGCCGATGGCCAGCACCAGGCCGAACAGCGACAGCGCGTTGAGCGAGAAGCCGAGCATGTGCATCACCGCGAAGGTGCCGATCAGCGACACCGGCACCGCGGCCAGCGGGATGATCGAGGCGCGCCAGGTCTGCAGGAACAGGATCACCACCAGCACCACCAGCACCAGGGCTTCGAACAGGGTGTGCACCACCGCCTCGATGGAGCCGCGGACGAAGATGGTCGGGTCGTAGACGATGGAGTAGTCCATGCCCTGCGGGAAGCTGTGCTTCAGCTCGGCCATCTTCTCCCGCACCAGGTTGGAGATCTCGATGGCGTTCGAGCCGGGACGCTGGAAGATCGGGATCGCCACCGCCGGCTTGTTGTTCAGCAGCGAGCGCAGGGCGTACTGGTTGGAGCCCAGCTCGACCCGGGCGATGTCGCGCAGGCGGGTGATCTCGCCGTTGGCGCCGGCGCGGATGATGATGTTCTCGAACTCTTCCTCGGTGACCAGGCGACCCTGGGTGTTGATCGACAACTGGAAGCTGGTGGCGCTCGGCGCCGGCGGCGCGCCCAGGGTGCCGGCGGCGACCTGGCGGTTCTGCTCGCGGATGGCGTTGACCACGTCGGTGGCGGTGAGGTTGCGCGAGGCGACCTTGTTCGGGTCCAGCCAGACCCGCAGCGAATAGTCGCCGAGGCCGAACAGCTGGACGTCGCCGACGCCGTCGAGGCGGGCCAGTTCGTCCTTCACGTTGAGCACCGCGTAGTTCGACAGGTAGAGCATGTCGTAGCGGTTATCCGGCGAGGTCAGGTGCACGACCATGGTCAGGTCGGGCGAGGCCTTGTCGACGGTGATGCCGAGCCGGGTCACTTCTTCCGGGAGCTTCGGCTCGGTCCGGGTGACGCGGTTCTGCACCTGCACCTGGGCGTTGTCCAGGTCGGTGCCGAGGGCGAAGGTGATGGTCAGGGTCAGCTTGCCGTCGGAGGTCGACTGGGAGGACATGTAGAGCATGTTCTCCACCCCGGTGATCGCCTGTTCCAGGGGAGAGGCGACGGTCTCGCCGATGACTTTCGGGTTGGCGCCGGGGAAGTTGGCGCGGACCACGACGGTCGGCGGCACCACTTCCGGGTATTCGCTGATGGGTAGCTGGAACAGGGAGATCGCGCCGCCGATCAGGATCAGCAGCGACAGCACCGCGGCGAAGATCGGCCGCTGGATGAAGAATTGGGAGAAATTCATCGGTTCTTCCTATCGCCGCGCTCAGCCGCGCGGCTCGTTGCGAGTGGCGTTGTCCTTGGACGCCGCCACCTTCGGTGGTTCGCTGTCGCCGACCGACTGCCGCAGGCGCGCGAGGGTGGCCAGGGTGTCGGCGCTGGCCATCTCGACCTTCTGCGGTTCCACCTGCATGCCCGGGCGGACCCGCTGCAGGCCATTCACGACGATCCGCTCGCCCTTGCTCAGGCCGCTGCGGACGATGCGCAGGCCCTCCAGCTTCGGTCCCATCTCGACGGTGCGGTAGACGGTCTTGTTGTCGCCATCCAGGACCAGTACGAACTTCTTGCCCAGGTCGGTGCCGACCGCTTCGTCCTTGATCAGGGTGGCGGCGTAGGTCTTGCTGCCGACCAGCTTCAGGCGCACATAGAGGCCCGGGGTGAACTCGCCCTTGGCGTTGTCGAACACGGCGCGGCCGCGGATGGTGCCGGTACGCGGGTTGACCTGGTTGTCGAGGAAGTCCAGCCGGCCCAGGTGCGGGTTGCCGTCCTCGCTGCTCAGGCCGAGGTACACCGGGCTCTCGCTGCGCGTGTCGCGACCGGCCTGGCGGGCCAGCTCGACGTACTTGAGGAACACGCGTTCGTCGGCGTCGAAGTAGGCGTAGACCTTGTCGGTGCTGACCAGGGTGGTGAGCAGGGTCTCCCCGGAGTTGACCAGGTTGCCGGCGGTGACCTCGGCGCGGCTGACGCGACCGTCGATCGGCGCGGTGATCCGGGTGAAGCTCAGGTTCAGGCGCGCCGCGTCCAGTTGCGCCTGGGTCGCGGCGACCGCCGCCTTGGCTTCCTGGGCGGCGGTGGTGCGGGCGTCGGCGAGTTCCGCGGAGATCGCGTTGCTGGCGCGCAGGCGTTCGCCGCGCTGGGCTTCGTTGACGCTCCGCGCCTGGGCCGCGCGGGCCTGTTGCAGCTGGGCTTCGAGGCGCTTGACCTCAGCCTCGAACGGGCGCGGGTCGATCTGGAACAGCAGGTCGCCTTTCTTCACCAGGGCGCCTTCATGGAAGGCCACGCGGTCGATGTAGCCCGATACCCGCGGGCGCAGCTCCACCGATTCCGGGGCTTCCAGGCGGCCGGTGAATTCGTCCCACTCGTTCAGCGGTTGTTCGATGACTTCGGCGACGCTGACCTTGGGCGCCGCCATGCCTTGGGTGGTTTCCGGGGCCTTGCCGCAGGCGCTCAGGACCAGTACGGCCGCGAGTGCGAGGGGGTAGCGCCAGGAGAAGTGGGATGACTGTTCCATGCTTGACTCCGCCAGTCGGTTTTTCGGGATTGGCGAAGTCTGCGGGCTGCTCCGGCAGGGAACTAATCGAACGATGAGATTTTGATTATCACGAACAGTGATACATGGTTTTTCGTTTTCTGTAACAGTCGATGGTTATGGACAGTGCTTTCGATGGAATAAGCCACAGGCTCGCGGTGCGCGATCGATTTCCCCGTTGCGACGCCTCGTGCAGGTAGCCGCCGGAGGGCTCAGAGACTGTCCGGATCGCCGATGAACATGCTGATCCGCGAGCGCAGCCAGCGTTCCGCCGGGTCGTTGTCCTGGGCGCCGCGCCAGGCCATCGACAGTTCGAAGGCGCGGGTCTCGAACGGCGGGTCCTCGGCGCGCAGGCCGCCGGCGGCGATCAGCGCCTGGGCGGCGTAGTCGGGCACGGTGGCGATGATGTCGGTGCCGGCGAGGAGGGTGCCGAGGCCGTTGAACTGCGGCACCGCCAGGACCACCTTGCGCTTGCGGCCGAATTTCTCCAGTTCCTCGTCGACGAAGCCGCTGAGGTCGCCGGCGAAGGACACCAGCGCGTGCGGTCGCGCGCAGTAGTCGTCGAGGGTCAGCTGGCCGGGCGCGGAGTCGGCGCGGAGGATCTTCGGCTTGCTGCGGCGCACGGTCTTGCGCTTGGCGTTGGCCGGCAGTTCGTCGGTGTAGCTGACGCCCACCGAGATCTCCCCCGAGGCCAGCAGGTTCGGCATCAATAGATAGTTGGCGCGGCGCACGACGAGGACGATCCCCGGCGCCTCCGCGCGCAGGCGGCGGAGCAGGGGCGGCAACAGGCCGAACTCGACGTCGTCGGAAAGGCCGATGCGGAACACCGCGGTGCTGGTCGCCGGATCGAACTCGCTGGCGCGGCTCATGGCGGTGGAGATGGAGTCCAGCGCCGGCGACAGGTGGGCGAAGATTTCCTGGGCTCGCGCGGTGGGCTCCATGCTGCGTCCGGTACGGACGAACAGCGGGTCGTCGAACAGCGTGCGCAGGCGCGACAGCGCGGCACTGATGGCCGGCTGGCGGAGGAACAGTTTCTCTGCGGCGCGGGTCACGCTGCGTTCGTGCATCAGAGTCTCGAACACGATCAGCAGGTTCAGATCGACGCGGCGCAGGTCGTTTCGGTTCATGGCGTTCCTCGTTTCCAGGGGCTAGAGGCTGCAACCGCGGGGGCTCGCCGTCAAGCCTTGCGTGCGAGACGGGGCGGGGCCTGGCGAGGTGCCGGAGGGGCATAGGATCACTGACAGGCATAGCCATTATCAATAACGACGGGTGGTTTTGTCAGGCATGGGCGGATACAGTCACAACCCATGAGGTTATTCACCCCGTGATGCACTGCAGAGGTTTGCGATGTCCCGAGTGATCCGTTTTCATCAGTTTGGCCCGCCAGAGGTCCTCAAATGCGAAGAGCTGCCGACCCCGGCGCCGGCCGCAGGGGAAGTCCTGGTGCGTGTCCAGGCGATCGGCGTGAGCTGGAAGGATGTGCTCTGGCGTCAGAACCTGGCCCCGGAGCAGGCTGCGCTGCCGTCCGGTCTCGGCTTCGAGCTGGCCGGCGAGGTGCTGGCGGTCGGCGCCGGCGTCGGCGACCTGCCGCTGGGTTCCCGCGTGGCCAGTTTCCCCGCCCATACCCCCGATCATTATCCGGCCTATGGCGACGTGGTGCTGACGCCACGCGCGGCCCTGGCGGTCTACCCCGAGGTACTCACCCCGGTGGAGGCCAGCGTCTACTACACCGGCCTGCTGGTGGCCTATTTCGGCCTGGTCGACCTGGCCGGGTTGAAGGCTGGGCAGACCGTGCTGATCACCGAGGCGGCGCGCATGTACGGGCCGGTCTCGATCCAGTTGGCCAAGGCTCTCGGCGCGCGGGTGATCGCTTCCACCAAGTCCGCCGAGGAGCGCGAGTTCCTCCGCGAGCAGGGCGCCGACAAGGTGGTGGTGACCGACGAGCAGGACCTGGTCCTGGAAGTCGAGCGCTTCACCGAGGGCAAGGGCGTCAACGTCATCCTCGACGAACTGGGCGGCCCGCAGATGACCCTGCTCGGCGATGTCTCCGCCACCCGCGGCAAGCTGGTGCTGTATGGCTGCAACGGCGGCAACGAGTCGGCGTTCCCGGCCTGCGCCGCGTTCAAGAAGCACCTGCAGTTCTATCGCCACTGCCTGATGGATTTCACCGGTCATCCGGAGATGGGCCTGGAACGCAACGACGAGTCGGTGAGCAAGGCCCTCGCGCACATCGAGCAACTGACCCGCGATCGCCTGCTCAAACCGGTGGTCGACCGGGTATTCGAGTTCGACCAGGTGGTCGAGGCGCACCGCTACATGGAAACCTGTCCGAAGCGCGGCCGGGTGGTGATCCACGTCGCCGATTGAGGACCACCCGCAGCGAAAGAGCCCGGCCATCGAGCCGGGCTTTTTCGTGGGGGGCAGAGGTCTCTGGGCTCTGGTCGCCAGCGCGTTAGGAGAGCAAAGGGACAGTTCGACTCTTCTTGAAAATATCTGTAATCCGGCTTCAGATCATTTGAAGCCCCAGGCGACCGAGGCTCGCCGCCAGTCGCAGGCGCGAGGTCTGCCAGTTGCCGAGGGCGCGGATGTGCTGGTCCTCGGCGCTGGCGTAGGCGGTCAGGGCGTTGAGCAGCTCGATCAT
>NZ_JBZWBG010000012.1:0-241521 GCF_058680555.1 Pseudomonas sp. YA1 | reverse complement strand
TAGTAGCCGCTGGCCAGGTTGCCTTCGAGCTTCTCGACGCTGCCGCCGGTGAGCACTTCGGCGCCTTCCTGCTGGGCGATGTCGAGGTAGGAGAGGATCTTCTCGTACTGCTGCTGGGAAGCCTGGGCGCCGACCATGGTCTCGGTGTCCAGCGGGTCGCCGCGCTTGATCGCCCTGACCTTTTTCAGCACCTCTTCCATGAACGCCGGGTAGATCGACTCCTGGACCAGCGCGCGGGACGGGCAGGTGCACACCTCGCCCTGGTTGAAGAAGGCCAGCACCAGGCCCTCGGCGGCCTTCTCGATGAACGCCGGCTCGGCCTGCATGATGTCTTCGAAATAGATGTTCGGGCTCTTGCCGCCCAGCTCGACGGTGGAGGGAATGATGTTCTCCGCCGCGCACTTGAGGATGTGCGAGCCGACCGGGGTGGAACCGGTGAAGGCGATCTTGGCGATGCGCTTGCTGGTGGCCAGGGCCTCGCCGGCCTCCCTGCCGAAGCCCTGGACGACGTTGAGCACGCCCGGCGGCAGCAGGTCGCCGATGAGTTCCAGCAGCACGCAGATGCCCAGCGGGGTCTGCTCGGCCGGCTTGAGCACCACGCAGTTGCCGGCGGCCAGCGCCGGGGCCAGCTTCCAGGCGGCCATCAGCAGCGGGAAGTTCCACGGGATGATCTGCCCGACCACGCCCAGCGGCTCATGGATGTGGTAGGCCACGGTGCTGTCGTTGATCTCGGCGGCGGAGCCTTCCTGGGCGCGGATGCAGCCGGCGAAGTAGCGGAAGTGGTCGGCGGCCAGGGGAATGTCGGCGTTGAGGGTCTCGCGCACGGCCTTGCCGTTGTCCCAGGTCTCGGTGACGGCGAGCAGTTCCAGGTTCTGCTCGATGCGATCGGCGATCTTCAGCAGGATGTTCGAGCGTTCCTGCACCGAGGTGCGGCCCCAGGCGTCGGCGGCGGCGTGGGCGGCGTCGAGGGCCTTGTCGATGTCCTCGGCGGTGGAACGGGGGAACTCGGCGATCGGCTGGCCGTTCACCGGCGAGGTGTTGGTGAAGTACTGGCCCTTGACCGGAGGCACGAACTCGCCGCCGATGTAGTTGCCGTAGCGGGCCTTGAAGGAAACGATGGCGCCTTCGCTACCGGGATGGGCGTAACGCATGATGGTATCTCCTGGCTCTTGTGCTTATTAGGGGAGGACGCGCTGTCGCGCTTGTCGTAAGCCTGGAGCAAGGGCCGGGCCAGAGTGGCGAAAGGCCCGGAGTAGAGCGTCCTGGAGGTTTCGCAGGGGAGCTTGCGAATGCTCCCTGTCACGCAGGCGGGACGCTCGTGAGTGACACTCTGTACCGTTTTTGGCGCAGCGCATGACTCATCGGTCAGTCCGTCGTTGCATTGCGCCCCGGCCTGTTGGATGCTGCACCGATAGCCGTCCGGAGAGTCGCGGACCGATCCACCGCGCCCAGGCAAGAGACGGCCCGTCCCTCGCGGAGAACCATAACAATGCCTGCCAGTTCCATGAGCCGCCACGCGCGGCAAGTGCTGACCGTCGCCCAGGGCAAGATCCCGCCGGGCGGCCCTGCGACCGATCCGTCCATCGCCCGCTCCTGGCTGCGCTGCCTGGAACAGCACCATCTCGATCCCGGCCAGCCGATGGCGCCGATGGTGCTGGAGCACGCGCGCATGCTCGAACGCCGCGAGCGCCTGCAACAGGTGCTGGAGATCGCCGATGGCGAGATGCACAGCCTCTACCAGCAGCTTTCCGGCAACGACCATGCGGTACTGCTCACCGATGCCCGCGGGGTGATCCTCAATTGCGTCAACGCCGACGCCCAGCGCCAGACCTTCGAACACGCCGGCCTCTGGCTCGGCGCCGACTGGAGCGAGCCCTGCGAAGGCACCAACGGCATCGGCACCTGCGTGGTCGAGCGGCAGGCCCTGACCATCCAGCAGGAAGAGCACTTCCGTAGCCGCCACACCGGCCTGACCTGCTCGGCGAGCCCGGTGTTCGATCCGCAGGGCGAGCTGATGGCGGTGCTCGACGTGTCTTCGGCGCGCCAGGAAGTCTCGCGGCAGAGCCAGTTCCACACCATGGCGCTGGTCAACCTGTCGGCGAAGATCATCGAGGGCTGCTATTTCCTCCGTCGCTTCGAGGGCTCCTGGCTGCTGCGCTTCCATGTCCAGGGCGACTATGTCGGCCTGTTCAGCGAAGGGCTGCTGGCCTTCGAGGAAGACGGGCGGATCCGCGCGGTGAACCAGAGCGCGCTGAACCTGCTCGGTTGTCCGCGCCAGCGCCTGCTCGGCCAGCCGGTGGAGACCTTCTTCGATTGCCGTCTCGACGACCTGCTCGGTCGCGCCTCGCCGCAACCCAGCGCCAGCTGGCCGCTGCGCACCCGCGAGGGACGGACCCTGTACGCCATGCTGCGCGGCGCGCCGCGGGCGATACCCCAGGGCCTGGCGGTGCCCACGGCAGCGAAGCCGGCGCCTGCCGCGCCCGGCCTGTGCCTGGGCGACGCCGAGCTGGCCGCCGATTTCCGCCGGGCGCTGAAGGTCTACGCGCGCGACGTGCCGCTGCTGCTCAACGGCGAGACCGGTTCCGGCAAGGAGGCCTTCGCCAAGGCCGTGCACCTGGCCGGCCCGCGCGCGGAACAGGCGTTCGTCGCGCTGAACTGCGCGGCGATCCCGGAAACCCTGATCGAGAGCGAACTGTTCGGTTATCGCGGCGGCAGCTTCACCGGCGCGCGCAAGGAGGGCATGCGCGGCAAGTTGCAGCAGGCCGACGGCGGCACCCTGTTCCTCGACGAGATCGGCGACATGCCGCTGGCCTTGCAGACCCGCCTGCTGCGGGTGCTGGAAGAGCGCCGGGTAGTACCGCTGGGCGGCGAGCCGGAGGATGTCGACGTGCGCCTGATCAGCGCTACCCACCGCGACCTGGCCGGGCTGGTCGCCGATGGACGCTTCCGCGAGGATCTCTACTACCGCCTCAATGGCATGGTCGTGAGCCTGCCGCCGCTGCGCGAGCGCAGCGACCGCGAGGAGCTGCTGGACTACCTGCTGGCCGAGGAAGCCAGGGGCCAGCGCATCCAGCTCGACGGCGAGGTTCGCCAGGGCCTGCTGGCCTACCGCTGGCCGGGCAACGTCCGGCAGATGCGCACGGTGCTGCGGACCCTGGTGGCACTCTGCGAGGACGGCCGGGTCGGCCTGCGCGACCTGCCCGCGGATATCCGCCAGGCCCTGGCGGCGCTGCCGCCCGCCGCAGCGGCGCCCGCCCCGGCCGCGGGCAACAGCCTGGACGACGCCGAGCGAGCCGCGTTGCTGGCGGCGCTGGACGGCCAGCGCTGGCACGTGAGCCGGGTGGCCGAGCAACTGGGGATCAGCCGCAACACCCTGTATCGCAAGCTGCGCCGGCACGGCCTGGTGCGCGGTCAGGCCTGACGGGCGGGACGGCTCCAGGCCCAGGCGGGCCGCCGCGAGGCCGGCGGGAACCCCGCCGGCGCCGCGTCGTCTGATGCCGCGACGCCGGGCGGCCGGCGCCTCCGCTGTGCTAATCTGCCGCCCATTCACAGCGCCTTCGACGGCTTGATCTGCAGGAGTCTGCATGCACATCCACGTACTCGGCATCTGCGGGACCTTCATGGGCTCGCTGGCCGTGCTGGCCAAGGAACTGGGCCACCGGGTGACCGGTTCCGACGCCAATGTCTACCCCCCCATGAGCACCCAGCTGCAAGCCCAGGGCATCGAGCTGATGCAGGGCTACGATCCGGCCCACCTGGAGCCGGCGCCGGACCTGGTAGTGATCGGCAACGCCCTGTCGCGCGGCAATCCGGCGGTGGAGCATGTCCTGAACAAGGGCCTGCCCTACGTTTCCGGCCCGCAGTGGCTGGCCGACCACGTGCTGCAAGGACGCTGGGTGCTGGCGGTGGCCGGTACCCACGGCAAGACCACCACCACCAGCATGCTCGCCTGGGTCCTGGAGCACGCCGGCATGAGCCCGGGCTTCCTGATCGGCGGGGTGCCGCAGAACTTCGGGGTTTCGGCGCGCCTGGGCGGTACGCCGTTCTTCGTGGTCGAGGCCGACGAGTACGACAGCGCCTTCTTCGACAAGCGCTCGAAGTTCGTCCATTACCGCCCGCGCACGGCGATCCTGAACAACCTGGAATTCGACCACGCGGATATCTTCCCCGACCTCGCGGCCATCGAGCGGCAGTTCCACCATCTGGTGCGCACCGTGCCGGGCGAGGGCCTGATCATTCGCCCGAGCGCCGAGAAAGCCCTGGAGCGCGTACTCGGGATGGGCTGCTGGACCCCGGTGCAGACCACCGGCGAAGGCGGCCAGTGGCAGGCGCGCCTGCTCGCCGAGGACGGCTCGCGCTTCGAGGTGCTGTTCGACGGCATCGTCCAGGGCGAGGTGGACTGGCCGCTGACCGGCCTGCACAACGTCGCCAACGCCCTCGCCAGCCTGGCGGCGGCGCGCCATGTCGGCGTGATGCCCAGCCAGGGCGCGGCGGCGCTCAGCGAGTTCCGCAACGTCAAGCGGCGCATGGAGAAGGTCGCGGAGGTCCGGGGCGTGACCCTCTACGACGACTTCGCCCACCATCCGACCGCCATCGCCACCACCCTCGACGGCCTGCGCAAGCAGGTTGGCGCCGATACCCAGGTGATCGCCATCGTCGAGCCGCGTTCCAACTCGATGAAGCTCGGCGCTCATCGCGACGGCCTGCCGGACAGCGTGCGCCAGGCCGACCAGGTGCTCTGGTACGCGCCGCCGAACCTGGGCTGGGACCTGGCCGCCACCGCCGCGCAATGCGCGATACCGTCGCAGGTCTGCGATACCCTGGAGGCGATCATCGAGCAGGTGCGCCAGCAGGCCAGGCCCGGCGCGCAAGTGGTGATCATGAGCAACGGCGGCTTCGGCGGCTTGCACGGCAAGCTGGCCGCGGCGCTGGCCGAGTGAGGGGCGCGATGAGCGGTCCGGAACGCATTACCCTGGCGATGACCGGCGCCTCCGGCGCCCAGTACGGCCTGCGCTTGCTCGATTGCCTGGTGCAGGAAGAGCGCGAGGTGCACTTCCTGATCTCCAAGGCCGCGCAACTGGTGATGGCCACCGAGACCGACGTGGCCCTGCCGGCCAAGCCGCAGGCGATGCAGGCCTTCCTCACCGAATATTGCGGTGCCGCCGCCGGACAGATCCGCGTGTTCGGCCAGAACGACTGGATGGCGCCGCCGGCCTCCGGCTCCAGCGCGCCCAATGCCATGGTGATCTGCCCGTGTTCCACCGGCACCCTGTCGGCGGTCGCCACGGGGGCCTGCAACAACCTCATCGAGCGCGCCGCCGATGTCGCCCTGAAGGAGCGCCGGCCGCTGGTGCTGGTGCCGCGCGAGGCGCCGTTCTCCAGTATCCACCTGGAAAACATGCTCAAGCTGTCCAACCTCGGCGCGGTGATCCTGCCGGCGGCGCCGGGCTTCTACCACCAGCCGCAATCGGTGGAGGACCTGGTGGACTTCGTCGTCGCGCGAATCCTCAACACCCTGGGGATTCCCCAGGACATGCTGCCGCGCTGGGGGGAACAGCACCTTGTCAGCGACGAGTAGGGTGCTGCTGCTGGTCCTGGCGGTGCAGTTGGGCGGTTGCGCCACCGTGCGCACCCTGGATGCGGCCAAGCCAGGGGCGCCGGTGGTCTACGCCGGCACCCGGCTGGACTGGTACAGCCTGCACGGCGGCTGCTGCCCGATGGAACGCTTCGGCGCGGAGGCGCCGGCCCATCCGGGGCTCGACCTGCCGGGCAGCGCGCTGCTGGACACCCTGTTGCTGCCGTTCTCGCTGGCCACCGCCATCGGCCTCAACCTCGGCGTCAGCGGCGGCATGTAGGGCGGGACCCGCCCCAGGCTCATTTCCCCAGCTTGCGCAGTTCGTCGGACTCGACGATGCGCACGCCCTTGCCTTCCTCCAGCGCCAGGCGCCAGAGCGCGCGGGCCAGGTCGCAGGCCTCGATGCCGTGGTACTTGCCGGGAAGGATGCGGGCGATCGGCGCGGCGAGGATCTCGGCCAGGCGGAATTCCTCGCGCGGGCCGAACAGCAGCGATGGCCGGGCGATGGTCAGCTGTGGCCAGCCCTGTTCCTGCAGGGCCTGCTCCAGTTCGCCCTTGACCCGGTTGTAGAAGATCGACGACTTGGCGTCGGCGCCCAGGGCGCTGACCACCAGGTAATGCCGGGCGCCCATTTCCAGCGCGCGCTTGCCCACCGCCAGCGGCAGGTCGAAATCGACCGCGCGGAAGGCTTCCTCCGAGCCGGCTTCCTTGATCGTGGTGCCGAGGCAGCAGAAGGCGGTATCGATGCTGCCGTTGAGTTGCGGCAGCAGCTCGGCCAGCGGGCCGACCGGGTTGTCCAGCCGCGGATGCTCGGCCAGCGCCTTGCGGGCAGGGGCGATGACCTTGGCCAGGGTCGGCTCGCTCAATATCCGATCCAACAGGTGCTCGCCGGTAAGACCGGTCGCGCCGGCGAGCAGAACGCGCTTGGGCGTCGAGTGCATGTGTGTTTCTCCCCTTCCACACCAATGAGCGTAGTGCGCGGCGTATCTATTTGCCCGTCGCGCCCTCGCCGGTTTTTCCTTCCCGGGACGCGAGCGCGCGCTCGGCTTGCTGCCCCCGCAGCGTCCGCCAGTGCGCGAGCACGCGTTCCGGTAACCAGGCTTGCGGTTCCGAAGCTTCGAAACCTTCCTCCTTCTCCCTTTGACGCACTTCCTCTTTCGCCAGTTCGAACGCTTTGGACAGATCGTCGGTGCGGTTCAGCGCATTGGCCAGCAAGGCGCGGCCGAAATAGGTGAAGTCGGCGTCGTCGGAACAGCCGAACGAGACCCGGTCGGCACGCGCGGCGGTCAGGATCAGGGTACGTTCGTCCTTCAGCGGCGGGATGAAGCCCCCGCTGTAGCAGGCCGATACCACCAGCACCTTGTCGCGCTGGCGCAGCGGCGCGAGCAGTTCGGCCAGTTCCGCGGCCGGCAGGTCGCCGAGGTTCAGGCCGGGCATGTCCAGGGCCAACTGGTGGTCGCTGGAGCCGTGGCTGGTCAGGTAGATGAAGACCAGGTCTTCCGGCCCGCTGCGTTCGGCCAGGGTGCGCACGGCGCGGGACAGGCTTTCCCGGGTAGCCAGCGGGCGGTCGCCGAAGTGGTCGCGGTGGTTGACCAGGCGAATCACGCCACGAGCGGCGAAACGCTGGCCGAGCAGGTCGCCGGCGTAATCGGCCTCGCGCAGGAACACGCCCTGGCGGCCATCGCCGCCCAGGCTCAGGGCATAGAGTTCGCTGGCCGGCGTCGAGGCCGGGATCTTGCGCAGTTCTTCGTCGAGCAGGCGACCCTGGGCCAACAGGCCGATCTCCAGGGTGTCGGGCAGGGCCTTGCCGGCGGCGTCGCGGATGCGCTTGCCGTCGGCCCAGAGTCCCTGCTCGCGGCTGCCGTCGGCGCGGTCCAGGGTGCCTTGGCCGGCATAGGCGCCAGCGGCGAAGCCGCCTTCGTAGCGGGTGCCGTCCAGTTGTTCGAGCAGGCCCTGGCCATGGAAGCGCCAGAACTGGAAACCGCCGCGGTAGCGGCTGCCGTCGGCGCCGAGAAGCTCGCCGGGGCCGTTCAGCGCGCCTTCGCTGAAGCGGCCGATCCAGACATCGCCGCTGGCGCTTTCGTAGCGCCCCTGGCCATGGAACTGGTTGTCCTTGAACTGGCCGACGTAGCGGTCGCCATCGGGCCCGCTCCAGCGCCCCTTGCCGTTCAGTTGCCCGTCGCGGAAGGTACCGGCGTACTGGTTGCCCTGGCTGTCGCTGAAGCTGCCTTCACCTTCCAGGCGACCCTGGCGGAAGCTGCCCTGGTAGCGGCTGCCATCGCTGCCGTCCAGCGTGCCCTGGCCGCTGTACAGGCCCTTGCGGAAACCGCCGCGGTAGCGAGTGCCCTGTTGTTCCAGGCTGCCTTCGCCATCGAACAGGCCCTGGCGGAAGCCGCCCTGGTAGACACTGCCATCGGCCATCGCCAGGCGTCCCTGACCGTCGAACAGGCCGGCCGCGAAGCCACCGCTGTAGCGGCTGCCGTCGGCACCTTGCCAGGTGCCATGGCCGTGCAGCAGGCCATGCTCGAAGCGGCCGGCGTACCAGGCGCCGTTGTCGTAGTCCAGCCGGCCCTGGCCTTCCAGGCGCCCGTCCACCAGCTCGCCGCGATAGCGCGCGCCGTCCGGCAGGCGCGCATCGGCCGGGAGCAGCGGTTCGCCCTCGCCGCAGGCGGCGAGCAGGATGACCAGGGCGGAGCAGAGCGAGAGAGACCTGGCGGGGCGAAGCATGCGGCGTTCCCGATGAGTGGTTCGGTCCGAGGGTGGAGGGGAGACAGTGTGGCGGAAAAATCGTTGCCTGGCAGTAGGGTATTTCCCCTGCCGGCCCAGAGCGCCCCCGCGAGCGGGGGCTTTTGGAGGGGGGAGAGGGGCGCGAAGGCGCCTGGCCGTCAAGCGAACGGCAGCGCTCGCTGGGGCGGGCTCAGACGAAGCAGAGGCTGAGGGTCTCGGCGATGTAGGCGGGTTTCTCCTGGCCTTCGATCTCCAGGGTGGCGCGCGCCTTGATCAGCCACTGGCCGGGATTCTTCTCGTTGACGTCGAGCAGGGTCAGGCCCAGGCGGACCCGCGAGCCGACCCGCACCGGCTGGATGAAGCGCACCGTATCGAGGCCGTAGTTGACCGCCATCTTCAGTCCTTCGGGCAGCACCAGCAGGCCTTCCATCAGCTTCGGGATCAGCGACAGGGACAGGAAACCGTGGGCGATGGTGCCGCCGAAGGGCGTCTTCGCCGCTTTCTCCGGATCGACGTGGATGAACTGGTGGTCGCCGGTGCATTCTGCGAACTGGTCGACCCGCTCCTGGTCGATGGTGAGCCATTCGGAATGGCCGAGATCCTTGCCGACATGGTCCTTGAGCGCTGCTACGGGTACGAATGGCATAAGTCCTCCGGGAGGATGGCTGTTGTTCTCGAGGTGCAGGAAGATCAGCACGCGTTGGCGACCGGGTCAAGAAACCATCGGCCTGGCGAATATCGCGTCATGCGGTGCCGCGACTGCGACTGATGGATAGGCGAGGAGCGTGCCAATGTCCCGGCGGGCTGGGCATAATGGTCGGCCCTTGCTGGAGGTGCCCATGTTGCTTCGTGGTCTGACCTGGCTGGTGCTGTTCCAGTTGCTCGGCACAGGTCTGAACGTTCTGTTGTTGCCCATGCTGCCCGGTCCGATCATCGGCCTGGTGCTGCTGTTCGGTTATTTCCTGGCGCGTGGCGAGGTCGGCAAGCCGCTCAACGAGGCGGCCGGCTCGTTGCTGCGCTACCTGCCGTTGCTGCTGGTGCCGGCGGCGGTCGGGGTGATGGCCTATGCGCGGGAGATCGCCGCCGATTTCTGGGCCATCGTCGGCGCGCTGGTACTGTCGTTGGTGCTGTCGTTCCTGTTCGCCGGCTGGATGATGCAGAAGCTCATCGATCGCCAGCAACGTCGCCGGGAGGAGTCCTGATGGCCTGGCAGGCCGCCCTCGAGGCGGTGATCCACCATCCGCTGTTCGGCGTCGGCGTGACCCTGGGCGCCTACCAGTTGGCCCTGGCCGCCTATGAACGGACCCGCTGGGTGTTCCTGCAGCCGGTGCTGGTATCGATGCTGGTGGTGATCGGCGTGCTGCTGCTTTGCGGCATCGACTACGACGAATACAGTGCCAGCGCCAAGGTCCTGACCATTCTCCTCGGCCCCGCCACGGTGGCCCTGGCGGTGCCGCTGTTCCTCAACCTGCGGCGTATCCGCCAATTGTTCTGGCCGACCCTGCTGACCCTGGTGGTCGCCGGTACGCTGGCGACGGTGCTGGGCATCGCATTCGGCTGGCTGTTCGGTGCCGAGCCGCGGATGCTGATGAGCATGGCGCCGAAGTCGGTGACCTCGCCGATCGCCATGCTGGTGGCCAGCCAGATCGGCGGCGTGGCGGCGCTGGCCGCCGTGTTCGTACTGATCACCGGGGTGCTCGGGGCGATCCTCGGGCCGGAGCTGCTGCGCGCCATCGGCGTCCGGCACCCCGCCGCGCAGGGCATGGCGCTGGGCATGACGGCCCACGCGGTGGGCACTTCGCGGGCCTTGCAGGAAGGCGAGGAGTGTGGTGCCTTCGCCGCCCTGGCGATGAGCCTGATGGGCGTTGCCACCGCAGTGCTGCTACCGTTGGCGGTAGCGCTGGTTGCCTGACGATGCCCGAGGAGTCGCGATGAAGTTGCCGTTGTTCCCCCTCAACGCCGTGCTGTTCCCCGGTTGTCGCCTGGACCTGCAGATCTTCGAGGCGCGCTACCTGGACATGATCAGCCGCTGCATGAAGCAGGGCACCGGTTTCGGCGTGGTGACCATCGGCGAAGGGCGGGAGGTCGGCGAAGCGCCGAGCCGCCTGGCGATGGTCGGCTGCGAGGCCTCGGTCCGCGACTGGCAGCAGCGCCCGAACGGCCTGCTGGGCATCCGCGTGGAGGGCGGTCGGCGTTTCCAGGTGCTGTCGGTGGAGGTCCAGGCCGACCAGCTCAGCGTCGGCGAGATCGAGTGGTTCGAAGACCTGCCGGAGCAACCCCTGACCTACGAACACAACGATCTCGCCGCGTTGCTCAGCGTGCTGGCCGAGCATCCGATGGTGGCCGCGCTGGAGATGGGCGGCGAGCCCGGCGGCCAGCAGGACCTGGCCAACCAGTTGGCCTACCTGCTGCCGTTCGATACCGAACGCAAGCTCGAACTTCTCGCCCTGCCCGACGCGCAGATGCAACTGGCGCGGATCCAGGTGCTGCTGGAGCACCTGCAGGGCGAGTTGGGTATCGACTGAGCGCCAACCCTCACAGCGGCCGGTAGCGCGCAATGGCTTCCGGCAGGGCCCAGCCGGCGGCGATCGCCAGGGTCGC
This sequence comes from Pseudomonas sp. YA1, assembly GCF_058680555.1. NCBI lineage: Bacteria > Pseudomonadati > Pseudomonadota > Gammaproteobacteria > Pseudomonadales > Pseudomonadaceae > Pseudomonas > Pseudomonas sp. YA1. The sequence goes on along the minus strand of NZ_JBZWBG010000012.1, from coordinate 230,618 downwards.
CACGCAGACCGGCAACAGCAGCCACCAGACCCGCTGCGGCAGCGCCGGCAGCGACTCGCGGCGCTGGCTCAGCCACAGGCTGGCGGCGCAGACCGTAGTGGCGAGCAGGGCGCCGGCGACGATGTCCGACGGCCAGTGCACGCCAAGGTAGACCCGCGACAGGGCGATGCTCAGCGACGGGATCACCGCCAGCAGTACCCAGGTCAGGCGCCAGCGCGGCGGTTGCTGGCGGCTGGCGAGGACGCCCAGGGTGAGGAAGAAGGCGAAGGACGCCGAGCTGTGCCCGCTGGGGAAGCTGAAGCTGCTCAGCGGTTCGGCCAGCACTTCCGGGCGGGCGCGGGCGAACAGGGTCTTCAGGGTCTGGTTGGCCAGCGCGGTACCCACCAGGGTGCCGATGGCGAAGATGGCCGGACGCCATTGCCGGGTCAGCAGGAGGATACCGCCGAGCAGCGCGCCGGCGATGAACTGGGTGCGGAAATCGCCGAGCCGGGTGACCACCACCATCACCGGGTTCAGGTCGGCGTTGCGATGCTCCTGGACCAGCGTCATCAGGCCCTGGTCGAGGTCCTGGAGGTACGGCCAGGCGACGGTCATCGCCAGCAGCAGGACCAGGCTCAGCGCGGCCGCCACAGCGGTTGCCCAGCGTTTGCGTCGCAGGCTGGCCTGGACTACCACGCCGACCAGCACCGCCAGGCAGGCCGCGACGATCCCGGCTTCGCTCCAGAAGCCTTCCGGCAACGGCAGGCGCAGGGCTGCGCCGGTGGCCCAGCCGGGCAACAGGTAGGCGACCGCCCAGCCGGCGGCGGCGATCAGCGAAACGCCGAGAAAACGGCCGAACGGCATGTCGAGCATGCCGGCGACCATTGGCAGCATCGGCCGCAGGGCGCCGATGAAGCGGCCGACCAGCAGGCTGGCGATACCGTAGCGCTCGAAGTACACCTCGGCGGCGGTGATCCACTGCGGATGGCTGCGCAGGCCGGGCAGGCGGCGGATGTTCTGGTGGAAGCGGCGGCCGATCCAGTACGAGCTGAGGTCGCCCAGCACCCCGCCGGCGTAGGCCAGCAGCAGGGTTTCGCCGAGGCTGAGGGCGCCGCTGCCGGCGATCACCGCGACGCCGAACAGCAGCACCACGCCGGGCAGGACGATGCCGACGATGGCCGCGCATTCGAGGAAGGCGATGAGGAAGATGGCCATCCCCAGCCACTCGGGGTTGGCGGCCATCCAGGCGTTGAAGCTGTCGAGACTCATTGCAGGTGCGGGTCCTGGTGTCCGAGTAGATGATAGTCGCGCCCGGCGACCTGGCCGCGGCGCAGTGGGTTGCGGGTGCAGAAGGCGGCGAAGGTGGCATCGACGAAACGGTACGGCAGGTGTTCGTCGCGCCCCTTCGGAATGCCCAGCCGAGCGGCCTGGATCACCTGGCTGGGGCGCTCGCCGACATCGTCGACGAACAGTCGCTGCGGGTCGAAGCGCTGCGCGTCCCACTCCGGCACCTTCAGCCCCATGGCCTTGCACAGCAGGGTCTGGCCGGCGCACAGGCGGCCGATCTCGCGGGGCCGGCCCTGGCTGTCCGGGTTCAGGCTCTGCATCCGCTCCAGCGCCGCGTGGTCGCTGATGCGATCCAGCCAGGGATGGCCGGACTTGATCAGCACCGCATTGCCCGGCCCGCCGGCGCTGAAGTTCAGCGAGTCGCCGCCGCGCGCGTAATACATATAGATGTGCCCGCCGTCGAGGAACAGTGCCTTGCGCTTCTCGGTGTAGCCGAGCGAGGCGTGGCTGCCTTTCTCCTCCAGGTAGTAGGCCTCGGTCTCGATGATTCGCGCCGCCAGCCAGAGATTGCCCTGGCGATGGCGGATCACCTTGCCCAGCAGCTCGCGGGCGACCAGCAACGCATCGCGGTCGAAGAAGGTGTCGGGGAGTGGCCGGGCGTCGGGCCAGGGCAAACTAAGGATGGGATCGCGGGACATGGGATTGTCGCTGGGACCATGGCAGTCATAGGCTGGCGAATGATAACAACAAGAGCCTGAATCATGGTTGAACGAGAGCGTGTCGACAGTGCCCACATCACGCCCAGCGCCCATTACACCGGCTACGTCTGGTTCCGCCATCGACTCGCCGAACCGGCCTTCGCCACCGTCTTCGGCCGCTGGGTACACGGCTTCGTCGCGCCGATCAACTGGGGCGCGCAGCTCGGTTTCGGGCTGAACATCGAGGATTTCCTGTTACAAAGACACCTCATGATCGACGCGCGCCTGACCCAGGCCGTCGAACGCGAGGGAGTGGTCCAGGTGGTGGAAATGGCCTGCGGGCTCTCGCCGCGCGGGCGACGCTTCCGGCAACGCTATCCACAGTTGCGCTACCTGGAGGCCGACCTGCCGCCGATGGCCGCGCGCAAGGCGGCGCTGCTTCGCGAGCAGGGTTGGCTGGGCCCGGAGCACGCGGTGGCGGCTGTGGATATCCTCGCCGAGGACGGCGAGCGCAGCCTCGCCGCGCTGTTCGCCGGGCTCGACCGCGAGCGCCCGCTGGTGGTGATCACCGAGGGGCTGGTGAACTATTTCCAGCGCCCGGTGATCGAGGCCTTCTGGAGTCGCCTGGCGACCGAACTTAAACGCTTCCCCCAGGGCACCTACCTGACCGACCTCTATCCCGATCTCCGCGAGCACCCGCGCTACCGGCAGATCCGCTGGGGAGTGGGGATCATCGGGCGGCTGACGCGGGGAAGCTATCCGTTGCACTACCGCAATGCCGCGGAAATCGAGGCGGCCTTCGCCCGCTGCGGCTTTGCCTCCACCCTGGTGCTCGACCCGCAGCGCGAAGGCGCCGCCCTGGGCTTGCCGCAGGGACGCCTGCCGAGCCTGGTGCGGGTGATCGAAAGCCGCACGGCATAGCCGCCTCTCAGGCGACCTCCGCTCGCTGCCAGGCGGCGAGGAGGTCGGCCAGTCCGGCGCTGGCCGCCGGATCGGAGTGCGGGAAGATGAAGGCGAAGCCGCCGGCGGTCGAACGCAGGGGCAGGATGTCCAAGTCCGCCAGGCCGTCGTAGCACAACCGCCAGCCGCGTTGCGGGCGGGATTCGGGCAGCTCGGCGTGCAGCCGCCCGCCGAAATAGCCGAGTTCCACCAGTTCCGCCGCATAGACGCCGAGCTGCGGATGTTCCAGCCGAGCGTGCCCCTGGGCTGGCCGATGGCGGACCTCGAAGCGTCGCTCCAGGCCGAGCAGGCGCGTGCGCGGGATCCGCGTGCTGCCCTCGGCGCGCTCCGGCAGCGCCTCGCCGCGCAGGAACGGGCCGTAGAGCCGGGCGCAGGCCTCGCGTCGTTCGAACTGGGCAAGATGGTCGGCGTCGTGGATCAGGGCGAACTCGGCGTTCCCGCAGGCATGGGCGAACACCGCATGTTCCCAGGGCTGGGTGAAATGGTCGTACTCGCCGGCGAGCACCAGGGTCGGGCAGGTCGGGTGCCGCTCGAAGCCGCCGAAGGCCAGCAGGCGCCGGCTATTCTGCCGGTAGCGTTCGATCTCCGCCGCGGTCAGGCGTTGCAACTGGCGCAGCATGGCCTTGCGAAACACCGGGGAGACGCCGGTACGTTCCAGCTGTAGCGGGTTGATCAGGCCGGTCAGTACGCCGTGGGCGAAGGCGCTCTGGTCGCCCTCGTCGAGCCGGGCCAGCGCTTCTTCCAGCAGCAGACGCGCACCGGGGCGGCCGAATGCGGTGATGCCGGCCAGTAGCAGGCGCGCGCAGCGGCGCGGATGGCGGGCGGCGAACAGCGCGGCCAGGGCCGAGCCGTAGGACAGGCCGATGGGCATCAACGGCGGCAGGCCGAGCCGTTCGGCGAAGGCCGCGATCAGGTCGGCGAGGTCTTCCAGGCTCAGTTCCGCCGCCAGTTGCAGGTTGCCGCCCTGGCTCGGCAGGTCGAGCAGGATCACCGGGTGCTCGGCGAGCAGTTCGCTGACCTCGCCGGCGAACGAACGGAAGCTCTGGAAGGCGCCGCCCAGCAGGAGCACCGGCGGGCACGGGTCGTCGGCACGGGCGGCGAAGGCCTGGTAGCGCAGTTGCCAGCCGTCGAGGAGGAGGATATCCGGTTCGCTGCTCAGCGACTGCGCGCTGTAGTCGGTACGGTAGCGCATGGCGAGGCCCCGCGGTGTGTGCGTCGTTATTGTTGTTCTGCCGAGCGGGTGCCGGTGGGTGGCAGCGGCCAGGCTCGCTTCGAAGGTAAACAGAGGTAGCAATTTTGTTTACCTATCCTTCGGCCGGCGCCTGCGCCCGGGTGTCACCGTCTCGCGCACAGGCCCAGGCGCAGCGGGGCCGCCGCGTTACCGCCGGGGGCCGCGGAACGCACTGTCTACCGACCGGCTGTTGCGGCTGGGCGCGCCGGGGCTGGCTCGCTATAATCGCGCATTTCCCTGACGCCAGATGCCGAGACCATGACCGAGTCCGTCCTCGACTATATGAGCCGCCTTGGCCGCGATGCCCGCGCCGCCTCGCGGTTGCTCGCGCGCGCCGCCACCGCGCAGAAGAACCGCGCCCTGCTGGCCGCGGCCGATGCGCTGGACGCCGCCCGCGCGGAGTTGTCCCACGCCAACGAGCAGGACCTCGCCGCCGGCCGCGCCAATGGCCTGGAGCCGGCGATGCTGGACCGCCTGGCGCTGACCCCGGCGCGCATCGACGACATGATCGAGGGCCTGCGCCAGGTCGCCACGCTGCCCGACCCGATCGGCGAGATCCGCGACATGCGCTACGTGCCCTCGGGCATCCAGATCGGCAAGATGCGCGTGCCGCTGGGTGTGGTCGGGATCATCTACGAGTCGCGGCCGAACGTGACCATCGACGCCGCCAGCCTGTGCCTGAAGTCCGGCAACGCGACCATCCTGCGCGGCGGCTCCGAGGCGATCCACTCCAACCAGGCGATCGCCCGCTGCATCCAGCAGGGCCTGGCCGAGGCCGGCCTGCCGGCCGCCGCCGTGCAGGTGGTGGAAACCACCGACCGCGCCGCGGTCGGCGCGCTGATCAGCATGCCCGAATACGTCGACGTGATCGTCCCGCGCGGCGGCAAGGGCCTGATCGAGCGCATCAGCCGCGAGGCCAAGGTGCCGGTGATCAAGCACCTGGACGGCATCTGCCACGTCTACATCGATGTCGCCGCCGACCTGGACAAGGCGATTCGCGTCGCCGACAACGCCAAGACCCAGCGCTACGCGCCGTGCAACACCATGGAGACGCTGCTGGTGCATGCCGGTATCGCCGAGCGGGCGCTGCCGCCCCTGGCCACGATCTACCGCGAGAAGGGCGTGGAACTGCGCGGCGACGCCGCGACCCGTGCGCTGCTCGGCGCAGACGTGCTGGAGGCTACCGAGGAGGACTGGCGTACTGAGTACAACGCGCCGATCCTGTCGATCCGCATCGTCGACGGGCTGGACGCGGCGATCGAGCACATCAACACCTACGGCTCGCAGCACACCGACGCGATCATTACCGAGAACTTCAGTGATGCGCGGCGTTTCCTCGCCGAAGTGGATTCCGCTTCGGTGATGGTCAACGCCTCGACCCGCTTCGCCGACGGCTTCGAGTACGGCCTCGGCGCCGAGATCGGGATTTCCACCGATAAGCTGCACGCCCGCGGTCCGGTCGGCCTGGAAGGCCTGACCAGTGAGAAGTACGTCGTCTTCGGCGACGGTCACGTGCGCACCTGATGGGCAAACGTATCGGCCTGTTCGGCGGCACTTTCGACCCCGTGCATATCGGACATATGCGCAGCGCCGTGGAAATGGCCGAGCAGTTCGCCCTCGACGAACTGCGCCTGCTGCCCAATGCGCGGCCGCCGCACCGGGAAACCCCGCAGGTGTCGGCCGCGCAGCGGTTGGCGATGGTCGAGCGGGCGGTGGCGGGAGTCGAGCGATTGACGGTCGATCCCCGCGAACTGCAGCGCGACAAGCCGTCCTACACCATCGACACCCTGGAGTCGGTGCGGGCGGAACTGGCGGCCGACGACCAGTTGTTCATGCTGATCGGCTGGGATGCCTTCTGCGGCTTGCCGACGTGGCACCGCTGGGAGGCGTTGCTGGATCACTGCCACATCGTCGTGTTGCAGCGTCCGGATGCCGACAGCGAGCCGCCGGAGTCGCTGCGCGACCTGCTGGCGGCGCGGAGCGTGGCCGACCCGCAGGCCCTGAAAGGGCCGGGCGGGCAGATCACCTTCGTCTGGCAGACGCCGCTGGCGGTGTCCGCCACCCAGATCCGCGCGCTGCTGGGTGCCGGACGCTCCGTGCGTTTCCTGGTGCCGGACGCGGTATTGAACTACATCGAGGCGCACCACCTGTATCGTGCGCCACACTGATAAAGAAACAGAGACCGACTCAATGCAAACCGAACAACTCGTCCAAGTGGCCATCGATGCCCTGGAAGATCTCAAGGCCCAGGATATCGTGACCCTCGATGTGCGGGACAAGACCAGCGTCACCGACTACATGGTGATCGCCTGCGGCAGTTCCAGCCGCCAGGTCAAGTCGCTGGCTGACAACGTCCTGACCAAGGCCAAGGAAAACGGCGTCAAGCCCCTGGGCAGCGAAGGCCTGGAGTCCGGCGAATGGGCGCTGCTCGACCTGGGCGACGTGGTGGTCCACGTGATGCTCCCGGCGACCCGCCAGTTCTACGACCTGGAGCGCCTGTGGCAGGGCGCCGAGCAGAGCCGCGCCCAGCACCAGCCGGAAGAGTGACGCCGGCATGCGGTTGCGCCTGATCGCGGTTGGCTCGCGCATGCCTCGCTGGGTCGAGGAAGGCTGGCAGGAATACGTCAAGCGCCTGCCGGCCGAGCTGTCCCTCGAACTGGTGGAGATCCCGCTCAACACCCGCGGCAAGAACGCCGACGTGGCGCGCCTGATCCGTCAGGAAGGCGAGGCCATGCTGGCGCGCGTGCAGCCGGGGGAACGGGTGGTGACCCTGGAGGTCGAAGGTCGGCCCTGGAGCACCGAGCAACTGGCTCGCGAACTGGATCGCTGGCGTCTCGACGCACGCACCGTGAATCTCATGGTCGGCGGCCCGGAAGGGCTGGCGCCGGAGGTCTGCGCGCGCAGCGAGCAGCGCTGGTCGCTGTCGCCGTTGACGCTGCCGCACCCGTTGGTGCGGATCCTGGTCGGCGAGCAGATCTACCGGGCCTGGACCGTATTGTCCGGGCACCCCTACCACAAATAGTCCCCAGTCCCGATGCCGCAGCCGATCCACCTGAAAGACCACGAGAAAGACGCCCGCCTGGTGCGTCGGCGCGTCATCGTCGGGGCGGTGGCGGTGGTCTTGCTGACCCTGGTGCTGGTGGCGCGCATGTACCACCTGCAGGTGACCCAGTACGAGTACCATTCGACGCTGTCGGAGAACAACCGGGTCCATGTGCAGCCGATCCCGCCGACCCGCGGGATCATCTTCGACCGCAACGGCGTGATCATCGCCGACAACCGGCCGAGCTTCAGCCTGACCATCACCCGCGAACGCACCGAGGACCTGCAGAAGACCCTCGACACGCTGGTGGAGATCCTCGGCCTGACCGAGGACGACCGGGCCATCTTCGAGAAGCGCATGAAGCAGGGGCGGCGTCCGTTCGAGCCGGTTCCCATCATGTTCGAACTCAACGAGGAACAGATCGCCCGCATCGCGGTGAACCAGTTCCGCCTGCCGGGCGTCGACGTGGCGACTCAGTTCGTCCGCCACTACCCGCTGAAGGAGCACTTCGCCCATTCGGTCGGGTATGTCGGGCGGATCAACGAGCAGGAACTGAAGAACCTCGACCCGATCAACTACAGCGGCACCCACCATATCGGCAAGACCGGCATCGAGCGCTTCTACGAGAGCGAGCTGCATGGCACGGTTGGCTACGAGGAAGTCGAGACCAACGCCCGCGGGCGGGTGCTGCGGGTGCTCAAGCGCACCGACCCGATTCCCGGCAAGGACATCGTCCTGAGCATCGACAGCCGCCTGCAGGAGGCCGCCGAGAACGCCCTGGCCGGGCGGCGGGGCGCCATCGTGGCGATCCAGCCGTCCACCGGCGACGTGCTGGCGATGGTCAGCCAGCCGAGCTACGACCCTAACCTGTTCGTCACCGGCATCAGCTTCAAGGCCTATGCCGAGCTGCGCGACTCCATCGACCGGCCGCTGTACAACCGCGTCCTGCGCGGGCTCTATCCGCCGGGCTCGACGGTGAAGCCGGCGGTGGCACTGGCCGGCCTCGACGCCGGGGTGGTCACGCCGACCTCGCGGGTCTTCGACCCCGGCTACTACCAGTTGCCCAACTACGACCACAAGTACCGTAACTGGAACCGCTACGGCGATGGCTGGGTGAGCCTGGAGTCGGCGATCTACCGGTCCAACGACACCTATTTCTACGACCTCGCGCACAAGCTGGGGATCGACCGCCTGCACGCCTTCATGAGTCGCTTCGGTTTCGGCCAGAAAGTCGCCCTGGACATGTTCGGCGAAGCCGACGGGCTGATGCCCTCGCGCGAATGGAAGCGCAAGACCCGCCGCCAGGTCTGGTACCCGGGGGAGACCCTGATCCTCGGCATCGGCCAGGGCTACATGCAGGCGACGCCGATCCAGTTGGCGCAGATGACCGCGCTGCTGGCCAACAAGGGCCACTGGATCCGCCCGCACCTGGCCAAGACCATCGACGGCCAGCCGCCGGTCGACCCCGACCCGATGCCCGACATCGTGCTGCGCGACCCGGCCAACTGGGACCGCGTCGACTACGGCATGCAGCAGGTGGTGCATGGCGCCCGCGGCACGGCGCGCAAGGTCGGCGCCACCTCGGCCTACCTGATCGCCGGCAAGAGCGGTACCGCCCAGGTGGTGGCGATCAAGCAGAACGAGCGCTACGACCGCTCCAAGCTGCTCGAGCGGCACCGCGACCACGCCCTGTTCGTCGGCTTCGCGCCGGCCAACAACCCGCAGATCGCGGTGGCGGTGATGGTGGAGAACGGCGAGTCCGGCTCCGGCGTCGCCGCCCCGGTGGTCAAGCAGGTGATGGACGCCTGGCTGCTCGACGAGCACGGCAAGCTCAAGGCCGAATACGCGGAACCCGTCGCGCCGCTCGCGGCGGCGGTGGCCAAGCCCGAACCCACGGCAGCCGAGCCGGAGGCGCCCGCCCTTGAACAGTAACTTCGACCGCACCCTGTCCAACGAAGACGTGATGCGCCGGCGCGCCAGCCTGTTGCAGCGCCTGCACATCGACGGGATTCTCCTGCTGCTGTTGCTGATCCTCGGCGCCACCGGCCTGTTCGTCCTCTATTCGGCGAGCGGCAAGAGCTGGGACATGCTGATGAAGCAGGCCACCTCGTTCGGCCTGGGACTGGGCATGATGGTGGTCATCGCCCAGATCGAGCCGCGCTTCATGGCCCGCTGGGTGCCGCTGGGCTACCTGGTGGGGGTCGCGCTGCTGGTGGTGGTCGACGTGATCGGCCACGACGCCAAGGGGGCGACGCGCTGGATCAACATCCCCGGGGTGATCCGCTTCCAGCCCTCGGAGTTCATGAAGCTGCTGATGCCGATGACGGTGGCCTGGTACCTGTCCAAGCGCAACCTGCCGCCGGGGCTCAAGCACATGGTGATCAGCCTGGCGATCATCATCACCCCGTTCGTGCTGATCCTGAAACAGCCCGACCTCGGCACCGCCATGCTGATCCTCGCTTCCGGCGGCTTCGTGCTGTTCGTCGGCGGCCTGCGCTGGCGCTGGATCGTCGGCGCGGTGTCGGCGGCGGTGCCGATCGCAGTGGCGATGTGGTTCTTCATCATGCACGACTACCAGAAACAGCGGGTGCTGACCTTCCTCGACCCGGAAAGCGACCCGCTGGGCACCGGCTGGAACATCATCCAGTCGAAGGCGGCCATCGGTTCCGGCGGGGTATTCGGCAAGGGCTGGCTGCTGGGCACCCAGTCGCACCTGGATTTTTTGCCGGAAAGCCACACCGACTTTATCATTGCGGTCCTCGGCGAGGAGTTCGGCCTGGTCGGCGTCTGCCTGCTGCTGGTGCTCTACCTGCTGCTGATCAGTCGTGGCCTGGTGATCACCGCCCAGGCGCAGACGCTCTACGGCAAACTGCTGGCCGGTGGCATCACCATGACGTTTTTCGTTTATGTCTTCGTGAATATCGGTATGGTGAGCGGGTTGTTGCCGGTGGTGGGGGTACCACTGCCTTTCATTAGTTATGGCGGAACTTCGCTGGTTACCCTGTTGTCAGGGTTCGGGGTTCTGATGTCGATCCATACCCATCGGAAGTGGATCGCCCAGGTTTGAGACCAAGAGTGAAGAACGCAATGCAAGTACTGCGTACATGGGCGGCCAGGGGCGTCCAATGGGTCGGCGTAGCCGGCGTCATTGGCCTGTCCGGGGCGGCCCAGGCGGGGGACTACGACGGCTCGCCGCAAGTGGCCGAGTTCGTCAGCGAAATGACCCGCGACTACGGCTTCGCCGGAGAGCAGCTGATGGGGCTGTTCCGCGACGTGAACCGCAAGCAGTCGATCCTCGATGCGATCTCGCGCCCGGCCGAGCGGGTCAAGCAGTGGAAGGAATACCGGCCGATCTTCATCAGCGACGCGCGCATCAGTCGTGGTGTCGACTTCTGGAACAAGCATGCCGAAGACCTGGCGCGGGCAGAGAAGGAATACGGCGTGCCGGCCGAGATCATCGTCTCGATCATCGGCGTGGAAACCTTCTTCGGCCGCAACACCGGCAGCTACCGGGTGATGGACGCGCTGTCCACCCTCGGCTTCGACTACCCGCCGCGGGCCGACTTCTTCCGCAAGGAGTTGCGCGAGTTCCTCCTGCTCGCCCGCGAACAGCAGGTCGACCCGCTCAGCCTGACCGGCTCCTACGCCGGCGCCATGGGCCTGCCGCAATTCATGCCGAGCAGCTTCCGCGCCTACGCGGTGGACTTCGACGGCGATGGCCACATCAATATCTGGAGCGACCCGACCGACGCCATCGGTAGCGTCGCCAGCTACTTCAAGCAGCACGGCTGGGTCACCGGCGAGCCGGTGGTCTCGGTGGCCGAGATCAACGACGAGAGCGCCGAGAGCGCGGTGACCAGGGGCGTCGACCCGACCATGAGCCTGGGCGAGCTGCGTGCCCGCGGCTGGCGCACCCATGATGCGCTGCGCGACGACCAGAAGGTCACGGCGATGCGTTTCGTCGGCGACAAGGGCATCGAGTATTGGGTCGGTTTGCCGAACTTCTACGTGATCACCCGCTATAATCGCAGCGCCATGTATGCCATGGCGGTTTATCAGCTGGCGGGCGAGATTGCCCGCGCGCGAGGTGCCCATTGAGCAAGCGTGTCCGCTCCTCCCTGATCCTGCCCGCCGTCTGCGGCCTCGGGCTGGCGGCCGTGCTGTTGAGCAGTTGCTCCAGCAAGGCGCCCCAGCAGCCGGCCAGGCAGGCGGGCATTTCCGGGCCGGGCGACTATTCCCGTCCGCATCGCGACGGCGCCCCCTGGTGGGACGTCGACGTGTCGCGGATCCCCGATGCGGTGCCGATGCCGCACAACGGTTCGGTGAAGGCCAACCCCTACACCGTGCTGGGCAAGACCTACTACCCGATGAACGATGCGCGGGCCTACCGGATGGTCGGCACCGCGTCCTGGTACGGCACCAAGTTCCACGGCCAGGCCACCGCCAACGGCGAGACCTACGACCTCTACGGCATGACCGCCGCGCACAAGACCCTGCCGTTGCCGAGCTACGTGCGGGTGACCAACCTGGACAACGGCAAGAGCGTGATCGTCCGCGTCAACGACCGCGGCCCGTTCTATTCCGACCGGGTCATCGACCTGTCCTTCGCCGCGGCGAAGAAGCTCGGCTATGCCGAGACCGGCACCGCGCGGGTCAAGGTCGAAGGCATCGACCCGGTGCAGTGGTGGGCCCAGCGCGGCCGGCCGGCACCGATGGTCCTGGCGCAGCCCAAGCAGGCGGTGGCCCAGGCCCCCGCTGCGACGCAAACTCAGGCGGTGGCGATGGCCCAGCCGATCGAGACCTACACCCCGCCGCCGGCGCAGCACGCGGCCGCCGTGCTGCCGGTGCAGATCGACTCAAAAAAAAACGCTTCATTACCAGCCGATGGCCTGTATCTCCAGGTGGGCGCCTTCGCCAACCCGGATGCAGCGGAGCTGCTGAAGGCCAAGCTGAGCGGCGTGACGGCTGCGCCGGTGTTTATCAGCTCGGTCGTACGCAACCAGCAGATTCTGCACCGGGTGCGGCTGGGACCGATCGGTTCGGCGGACGAGGTTAGCCGCACCCAGGACAGCATCCGCGTGGCCAACCTTGGCCAGCCGACGCTGGTACGCCCCGACTGAGCGCCTACTCACGCAGGGAATTCCCGCAAGGGATTGTTTGACCATTGGTAGAACCAGAGAGACGGATGAACATCACCACTATCGCGAAACGCTTGTCACTGCTTGTCCTGTTCATCGCCCCTACGGCTGGCTGGGCTGCTGAATCCATGGTTCCGGCGCCGCCGCAACTGGCCGCCAAGTCGTACGTCCTGATGGACGGCGAGAGCGGCCAGGTTCTGGTCGAGAACAACGGCGACCAGCGCCTGCCGCCGGCCAGCCTGACCAAACTGATGACCGCCTACATCGCCACCAAGGAGATCGAGGCCGGCCGCATCGGCGAGAACGACCTGGTCACCGTCAGCGAACATGCCTGGCGCACCGGCGGTTCGCGGATGTTCATCAAGGTCGGCAGCCAGGTATCGGTGAGCGACCTGCTGCATGGCATCATCATCCAGTCCGGCAACGACGCCAGCGTCGCCCTGGCCGAGCATATCGCCGGCAGCGAAGACGCCTTCGCCGACATGATGAACACCACCGCGCAGAAGCTGGGCCTGACCAACTCCCACTTCATGGACGCCACCGGCCTGCCCAACCCGGACCACTATTCCTCCGCCCGCGACATGGCGGTGCTGGCCCGCGCGATCATCTACGGCGAGCCGAGCCACTACGCGATCTACGCGCAGAAGGAATTCCTCTGGAACAACATCAAGCAGCCGAACCGCAACCTGCTGCTGTGGCGCGACAAGACCGTCGACGGCCTGAAGACCGGCCACACCGACGAAGCCGGCTACTGCCTGGTGGCTTCCGCGGTACGCGACGGCCAGCGCATGATCGCCGTGGTGTTCGGCACCAACAGCGAGCAGGCCCGCGCCGCCGAGACCCAGAAGCTGCTGACCTATGGCTTCCGCTTCTTCGAAAGCCGCAACTTCTACAAGAAGGGCACCGAGCTGACCAAGGGCCTGGTCTGGAAGGGTTCCGAGCATGAAGTGAAAGCCGGCCTCGCCGAAGACCTGACCATGACCCTGCCGCGCGGCCAGATGCAGAAGCTGCAGGCCAGCATGGTCCTGGAGCCGCAGCTGATGGCGCCGATCCAGCAGGGCCAGGTGATCGGCAAGGTGGAAGTGAAGCTGGACGACAAGGTCATCCGCAGCGCCGACCTGGTCGCCCTCAACGCCGTCGAGGAGGGTGGTTTCTTCCGCCGCCTGTGGGATAGCATCCGCCTGTTCTTCTACGGTTTGTTCAACTGACCGACCGGCGCCCGCCCGCTCACGAGGCCAGCGGGCGCCCGTCCCCGCGGACCACGGGTCCGCCGCCGCCATGACCGATACCCCTGACGTTCAACCCCCGAAAATCGAATTCCCCTGCGAGCGCTATCCGATCAAGGTGATCGGCGACGCCGGCGAAGGTTTCTCCGACCTGGTCGTGGAAATCATCCGGCGCCACGCGCCGGATCTCGACGTCGAGACCCTGGTGGTCCGCGACAGCAGCAAGGGGCGCTTCCTCTCGGTGCAGGTGCTGATCACCGCCACCGATGTCGACCAACTGCAAGCCATCCATAACGACCTGCGCGCGACCGGACGCGTGCATATGGTGCTCTGATGGGACTCGAGCTGGGCTTCCGTGAGCTCGGCGAGGTTCCCTACGAACCGACCTGGCATGCCATGCAGCGCTTCGTTGCCGAACGCGACAAATCGGTAATGGACGAAGCCTGGCTGTTGCAGCACCCTGCGGTCTTCACCCAGGGGCAGGCCGGCAAGGCCGAGCATGTGCTGTTCCCCGGCGACATCCCGGTGATCCAGGTGGATCGCGGCGGCCAGGTGACCTACCACGGCCCCGGCCAGTTGGTCACCTACCTGCTGCTCGATGTCCGTCGCCTGGGACTGGGCGTGCGCGAGCTGGTCAGCCGGATCGAGCAGAGCCTGATCGGCCTGCTGGCGTCCTATGACGTGCAGGCCGTGGCCAAGCCGGACGCGCCGGGTGTCTACGTCGACGGGGCGAAGATCGCCTCCCTCGGCCTGCGCATCCGCAACGGCTGTTCCTTCCATGGCCTGGCGCTGAACCTGGACATGGACCTGCGACCGTTCCAACGAATCAATCCCTGCGGCTACGCCGGGATGCCCATGACCCAACTGCGCGACCTGGTTGGGCCGGTGGATTTTGCCGAGGTGTGTACCCGATTGCGCGCTGAGCTCGTCTCACGCCTTGGCTACGCTGAACAGAAGACCCTTACGGGCGGGATCGAACTGACATGAGCACTGTTGTGGAGAAGTCCGGAGAAGCCAAGCCGGGCAAGGTGGAAGTCGGCGTGAAGCTGCGCGGCGCGGAAAAGGTCGCGCGGATTCCGGTGAAGATCATTCCCACCGAGGAACTGCCGAAGAAACCCGACTGGATCCGCGTGCGCATCCCGGTTTCCCCCGAGGTCGACCGCATCAAGCAACTGCTGCGCAAGCACAAGCTGCACAGCGTCTGCGAAGAGGCGTCCTGCCCGAACCTGGGCGAGTGCTTCTCCGGCGGCACCGCGACCTTCATGATCATGGGCGATATCTGCACCCGGCGCTGCCCGTTCTGCGACGTCGGCCATGGCCGGCCGAAGCCGCTGGACGTCGACGAGCCGACCAACCTGGCCATCGCCATCGCCGACCTGCGGCTGAAGTACGTGGTGATCACCTCGGTGGACCGCGACGACCTGCGCGACGGCGGTGCCCAGCACTTCGCCGACTGCCTGCGCGAGATCCGCAAGCTGTCGCCGGGGATCCAGCTGGAAACCCTGGTGCCCGACTATCGCGGTCGCATGGACATCGCCCTGGAGATCACCGCCAACGAGCCGCCGGACGTGTTCAACCACAACCTGGAGACGGTGCCGCGCCTGTACCGCTCCTCGCGGCCGGGCTCGGACTTCGAGTGGTCGCTGGACCTGCTGCAGAAGTTCAAGCAGATGGTTCCGCACGTACCGACCAAGTCCGGTCTGATGCTCGGCCTGGGCGAGACCGACGACGAGGTCATCGAGGTCATGCAGCGGATGCGCGAGCACGACATCGACATGCTGACCCTCGGCCAGTACCTGCAGCCGTCGCGCAACCACCTGCCGGTGCAGCGTTTCGTGCATCCGGACACCTTCGCCTGGTTCGCCGAGGAAGGCGAGAAGATGGGCTTCAAGAACGTCGCGTCCGGTCCGCTGGTGCGTTCGTCCTACCATGCCGACCAGCAGGCGCACGGCAACAAGATCGGCTGATCGACGCCGCGCCAATGCCTTCCGACGCCGCGTCCCTGCACAGGGACGCGGCGTTTTTCATTGGGCAGCCACGAAGCCTCTTCGGACGTAGGACGAACAACCGCTTGCGGTTATCCGCCGGCGCGTAGGTGAATGCCGTTTGCGCTCATCCCTGCGCGGTAACGAAGCGACTGCGCTGGCCGAGCTGCCGCACCGCCTCGATCAGTGCCTCGGCCGCCAGGCTGGATTGGCGCGAGAAGGCGTAGAAACGCGCCTCCGGCAGCGGCGGAAAACCCTGTTCCGGGCCCAGTTCGCGCAGCCCCTCGCGCATCTGGCTGCGCGCCACCACCGTCACGGCGAAACCGGCCAGCGCGGCGGACAGGCAGCCGGCCATGCTGGCGCTCTCGAACACCAGGCGCCAGGGACGCGCAGCGGCGCCGAGGGCTGTAATCGCCGCTTCGCGGTAGACGCAGGGTTCGGGGAACAGCGCCAGCGGCAGCGGTTCGCCCACGGGCAGCTCGATCGCGGTCGCCGCGGCCCAGACCAACGGTTCCTCCCAGAGCAGTTCGCCGTCGTCTCCGACCCGCCGGCACTGCTTGCCGAACACCACGTCGGTGCGCCCCTGGGCCTGCTGGCGGAGCAGGTCGGTGGTGATACCGACCTTGAGTTCGATGGATGCTTCGGGGTGCCAGCGGCGAAAGCGTTGCAGGACGCGTGGCAGCCAGGCGCTGGCGAAGTCCTCCGAAGCGCCGATGCGCAGGCGGTCGCGGATCGGCGTGCCGTGCAGCCTGGCGCGGGCCTCGCGCTCCAGCTCGACGATATTGCGGGCATAGGCGTAGAGCGTCTCGCCCGCCTGGGTCAGCTCCAGGCGGCGAGTGGTGCGGCTGAGCAGGCTGACGCCGGCTGTCTGTTCCAGGCGCTTGATATGCCCGCTGACTGCGGAGGGGGTGAGCGCGAGATTGTCTGCGGCGAGGGCGAAACCGCCGCTGTCGACCACTTCGAGAAAGGTACGCAACAACACGATATCCAGGGATTGGGAGGTGGGGACGGCAAGCTCCATGAGGTCTTCCATTCATCTCGTTTCATGAATAGTAGACGCTAACTATTCATGAATCATCCTTGGCAAGCGTCCTAGGATGTCCCTTCGCTTTCTCTTGGAGAGGTCCGATGAGCCGCTATGCCTTCGTTTCCACCGATGTCCTGGATATCGCCTACCTGGAGTGGAATCCGCAGGGGGCGCGCAGCGCCGTCTTGTTGCACGGTTGGCCGGACAGCCCGCATGCCTGGAAAGACCTGGCGGAGTCCCTGGCGGACGCCGGCTATCGGGTGCTGGCACCAGCCCTCCGGGGATTCGCCCCGACCCGCTTCCGCGATGCGTCTACTCCGCGCAGCGGGCAACTGGCGGCTCTGGCTTGCGATCTGCTGGCATTCGTCGACGGCCTGGCATTGCAGCGTCCCCTGCTGGTCGGCCATGACTGGGGTGCCCGCGCGGTGGCCAGTGCCTGCGGACTGCGCGAGGGCTTCGCCTCGCACCTGGTGATGCTCTCGGTGGGGTACGCCAGCAACGATCCGCAGCAAGTTCTTTCCCTGCCGCAGGCCCGTAGCTTCTGGTACCAGTGGTTCATGGCCACGCCACGCGGCGAGCGCGCGCTGCGCGAGGAGGGCGAGGCGTTCGCCCGGCAGATGTGGGACACCTGGTCGCCGCCGGGATGGTATGCCGAGCGCGATTTCCAGGAGGCCGCCCAGGCCTTCTCCGGGCCGGACTGGGTCGCCGTGGTGCTGCACTATTATCGGCATCGCTGGGGCTTCGTCGCGGGGGAGCCGCGCTACGGGGCGGCGGAACAGCGCTTGCTCCCGGCACCGCGCCTGGCGCTGCCGACCCTGGTGCTGCACGGCGGCGCGGATGCCTGCACCCACCCCGACGGCTCCCGCGGACGCGAGCACTACTTCAGCGGGCGTTACCAGCGGCTGGTGCTGGAGGGCGTCGGCCATTTTCCGCAGCGCGAGGCGGCCACCCAGGTGGCGGACGCTATCCTGCGGTTCTGCGCGGATGACTAGGTTCTGGACGCCGCAGCGGCGGATAACGCCCATGGCGTTATCCGCCCTACGAACCGGTGTGCCGCGAGCGGTCGCGGCGGACGTGGGGTCGTAAGCTCCGCCGGCGGCCCTATGGCGTCCGCAGGCGGTCGAGCAGCGCCTGGGTCGGATAGCCGTCCGCCGGCCAGCCGAACTCCTGCTGGCAGGCGCGGATCGCCTTGCGCGTATTGGCGCCGATGATGCCGTCCACCGCGCCCGGATCGTGTCCGCGGGCGGCCAGTTGCCGTTGCAGCTCGATGCGCTGCGAGCGGCTCAGCGGAACATCCTCCAGTGGCCAGGCGCCGACTATCCGGCCGCCGCCCTTGAAGCTGTCGGCGAGCAGGCCGACGGCCAGGGCATAGGCACTGGAGTTGTTGTACTTGAGGATGGCGCGGAAGTTGTGCAGCACCAGGAAGGCCGGGCCGCGGTGCCCGGCCGGCAGCAGCAGCGAGGCCTGTTCGCCGGAGAGCCCGGAGGGCAGGGGGCCGCCGTTGACGCCTTGTACGCCCATCCCTTGCCACTCGCCCAGGGGCTTGCGGATGGTGAGTTCCGCCAGGGAATAGTCGAAGCCTGCCGGCAGGCGGACTTCGAACCCCCAGGGTTGTCCGGCGATCCAGCCGGAGGCTTTCAGGTAGTTGGCGGTGGAGGCCAGGGCGTCGCCGGGCGAGCCCCAGATGTCACGCTTGCCGTCGCCGTCGAAGTCCACGGCATACTGGTTGTAGGTGGTCGGGATGAACTGGGTCTGGCCCATGGCGCCGGCCCAGGAGCCGATCATGAAGGAGGCCGGAACGTCGCCGTGCTGGAGGATCTTCAGGGCGGCGAGCAACTGGGCGTGGGCGAATTCCGGGCGGCGTCCTTCATAGGCGAGGGTCGCCAGGGAGCGGATCACGTTCTTGTTGCCCATGTGCGAACCGTAGTTGCTCTCCATGCCCCAGATCGCCACCACCGCATCCGCATCCACCGCATAGCGCGCGTCGACTTCGCCGAGGATGCGCGCGTGCTGCGCCAGGCGCGCCTGGCCCTGGCGAACGCGCAGCGGATCGAGGGCGCCTTCCAGGTATTTCCATACCGGCCGGGTGAATTCCGGCTGGCTGCGGTCGGCTTCGACCACGGCGGGATCGGGCTCGACCCCGGCGAAGGCGCGATCGAAGGTCTGCGCATCGATTCCACCGGCCAGCGCCTGTTGACGGAAGGCGTCGCGCCACTGTTCGAAGCTCTGCCCAGGCTGTGCCTCGCTCGGCGCGCCAGCGGACACCGAGGCAGCCGTGCCGGCGCCGGTGAAGGGCGCCTTGGTCTGCAGGGGAGCGGAAGGCTGGTTGTATTCGATTATCGGGTTCTTCTGCGCGCAGGCACTGGAGAGGCCAAGCCCCATGGCGACGACGGTGCTGCCCAGCAGCCCGCTCACCTTCAGCAGGGCGGATCGTTCGGGGTTACGCATTGCTCTCCTCAGCAGGGTCCTCGGGACGGGCCACCTTAGCACGCCGGCCAGAACGCGTCTGCCGTCGTTGGACGCGCCGGCAGGGCCCCGGGTTCGCCAATACGGTTCCATCGGCTTCGACATAGGTTCGGTCACTGTCGGGCGGCCAATGGTTTCGTCCGTACCGCTCCGCCGCCTGTCGAAGCCTCGCGGCGCACCCGAGTCGGGATCGGCGACGGGCCGCGCGGCATGCTCGAGGCCTTCGACTTCTTCTTCCTGGCCTTCGTTCTGCGCGACATGGCTACCCGCTTCGGCGTCGGCATCGAACGCCCGAGCCTGGTTCGTGCGCTGCAATGGCCAGAGGGTTGCCAGTCGGCCGCGCGGGATGTCGAGGCCGCGGATCATGATGGAGGAACCATTGGCTTTTCGCCCAACCCGATGGGGCCAGGGCTTGCGCGCCGACGATAGTGTGCCCATGGGCGGCAGGCTGGCGGTGGGGTTGGTCTTGTCGACGGGCTTCGGGCGGGGTAGGCGGGGCGCGTGGGTGAGGAGGGCATTGCGGGAGGATGGACCAGCGGCTGTTTCAGGCCGCCATAACGAAAGAAGCCTCCCAGTTACGGGAGGCTTCGCGGCGGTAGCTGCCTTTGCCTTTCTTCGCCTGTTCCTGGCGGCTGCGGAACAGTGGCTGGGCGACCAGGGATTTGGCCTTGTTCGGCCGCTTGCTTTTCTTTGCCATGGCATAGGTCCTCGAAGGTGATCGGGCTGGCGCTCGCCAGCGCGCGCATCATCTGCCTGTCGCCGCGGATTGTCCAGTGCCGGTTGCGCCTTCAGGCTGCCGGCAGGCCGAGGCGCTGGCCGGCGAGGGTCAGGGCGAGAAGCGAGAGACCGCTCCAGGGGCTGCCGGGTGCCTGTCCCTTGATCTGCGCGTCGATCAACTGGGCATCCCGCAGCATCTGGTTCCAGCGGCTGCTGGAGTGGCGTTGCAGGGCACGGGTCAGCAGCGGACGGCGCTTGTCCCAGACCGGCGGACGCGCCTGGGCGAAGGCTTTCTCCAGCGGGATGCCCTGGCCGTATTGCTGGGACAGGCCAGCCAGCAGGCGGATCTCGCGAGCCAGGCCCCAGAGGATCACCGGCGGCTCGATGCCTTCGCCGCGCAGTCCTTCCAGGATGCGCAGGGCGTGGGCCGCTTCACCGCCAAGGGCAGCGTCGATCAGGCCGAAGACATCGAAGCGTGCGCTGTCGGCGACCGCGGCCTGTACGGTGGCGGCGTCGATCTGGTTGCCCTCGGCAAGCAGCTTGAGCTTTTCGATTTCCTGGGCGGCGGCGAGCAGGTTGCCTTCCACGCGCGCGGCGATCAGCTCCAGGGCTTCGGGGCTGGCGGACAGGCCGGCCTGGGACAGGCGCTGGCGAATCCACTGCGGCAACTGGTGGACGTCGACCGGCCAGACCTGGATGAACTGCGCGGCGTTGCCATCGATCAGGGCCTTGGCCCACTTGGTCTTCTGCGTGCTGCCATCGAGCTTGGGCAGGCTGAGCAGGAGCACGGTGTCTTCCGGCGGCCGTTGCAGGTATTCCTGGAGAATCGCCGCGCCTTTGTCACCGGGCTTGCCGGAGGGCAGGCGCAGTTCGATCAGGCGCTTCTCGGCGAACAGCGACAGGCTGGCGCCGGCCTCCAGCAGCAGGCCCCAATCGAAGTTGGCTTCGGCATTGAATACCTGGCGCTCGCCGAAGTCGCGCTCGCGGCAGGCCTGGCGAATGGCATCGCAGGCTTCCTGGCAGAGCAGCGGTTCATCGCCGCTGACGACATAGACGGGCGCCAGGGGGCCCTGGAGGTGCTTGGCGAGTTGCGCGGGAGTCAGCTTCATAGGAGAAGACGGGGCCGGCGAAACCGGCCCCGGGGCATCACGGGGTGGGGAACTCGATCGGCGACTGCTGCGGCTCGGCGGCGCGGCGCTGGCGCTCCGCCTCGTCGGCGGCGCGCAGGGCTTCGGCTTCCGCCTTGGCCTTGGCTTCTGCCTGGCGCTGGGCTTCGTCGAGTTGCGCCGGGGTCAGCGCCTGGAGGCGCATGGACAACTGCTGGATCAGGTCGCGCCGCATCTCGCTGCGCAGCTGCGCGGCTTCCTGGTCGGAACCGATCAGGTTGTTTTCGTCGTGCACGTAGACCTTCTGCACCTGTACCTGGTTGCTCATCAGGACCAGGTCGTTGGAGCCGACGATCTCGTAGTTGATCGTGTTGGTCAGCTCGAACTCCGCGCCGCGCGCGGAACCGGTGTAGCTGACGGTGCGCTGCTGGTTGTCCTCGCGGACCAGCACCAGGTGGTAGGGCGCGTTGCTGGTGACCTTCACGCCGCTGTTTTCCAGGGTTTCCTTCAGTTCGCGCACGGTCGGGCCGTAGGCGTTGCGCGCGGACACGTCGATTTCCTTGAGCGCGAATTGCGCATCGCCCAGGCCGCGCAGTTGGAAGCCGCAGGCGGCCAGCAGGGTGGTCATACCGATCAGCGCGGCGCTGGTCAGGATACGTTTCATCAAGCTTCCCTCACTCCTGTTGATCAGCGCCCCCGGATGGCCGGGGGCGTCCAATGGAATCGCGTATCAGTTGGCGACGATGTTGACCAGTTTGCCCGGTACCACGATGACCTTGCGGATGCTCAGGCCTTCGGTGAAACGCAGCACGTTCTCGTTGGCGCGCGCGGCGGCCTCGACATCCTCGCGGCTGGCGCTGGCGGCCACGTCGATGTGCCCGCGCAGCTTGCCGTTGACCTGCACCACCAGTTGCAGGGTGTCCTGCACCAGTGCGCTCTCGTCGACGCTCGGCCAGCGCGCATCGATCACCGCTTCGGCATGGCCGAGCTGGCCCCAGAGCACGTGGCAGATGTGCGGAGTGATGGGCGCCAGCAGCAGGACCACGGTTTCCAGGCCTTCCTGGATCAGGGCGCGGTCCTGGGCGTCCTGGTTCGGCGCCTTCTCCAGCACGTTCATCAGGGTCATCACCGCGGCGATGGCGGTGTTGAACTTGTGGTGCTGGCCGACATCCTGGCTGGCCTGCCTGATCGCCAGGTGGATGGTGCGGCGGACCTGCTTCTGCGCGTCGCTCAGGGCGGCGACGTCCAGCGCGCCGGGGAGGCCGGCGCTGACATGGGCGTGAGCCAGGCGCCAGACGCGGCGGAGGAAGCGGTTGGCGCCCTCGACGCCGGCGTCCGACCACTCCAGGCTCATGTCCGGCGGCGAGGCGAACATCATGAACAGGCGGCAGGTATCGGCACCGTACTGGTCGATCATCGATTGCGGGTCGACGCCGTTGTTCTTCGACTTCGACATCTTCTCGGTGCCGCCGATCTCGACCGGCTGGCCGTCGCTCTTCAGGCGCGCGCCGACGACCTTGGCCTTGGCGTCACGCTCGACCTCGACGTCGGCCGGGTTGAACCAGTCCTTGCCGCCGTTGGCGGTGGTCCGGTAGTAGGTATCGGCGACCACCATGCCCTGGGTCAGCAGGTTCTTGAACGGCTCGTCGCTGCCGACCAGGCCCTCGTCGCGCATCAGCTTGTGGAAGAAGCGCGCATAGAGCAGGTGCAGGATGGCGTGCTCGATGCCGCCGATGTACTGGTCGACCGGCAGCCAGTAGTCGGCCGCCTTCTTGTCCAGCATGCCGCCTTCGAACTGCGGGCAGGCGTAGCGGGCGAAATACCAGGACGACTCGACGAAGGTGTCCATGGTGTCGGTTTCGCGCTTGGCCGGCTGGCCGCATTTCGGGCAGCTGCATTCGTAGAATTCCGGCATCTTCGCCAGCGGCGAACCGGAGCCGTCCGGTACCACGTCTTCCGGCAGCACCACCGGCAACTGGTCGGCCGGCACCGGGACGTCGCCGCAAGCCTCGCAGTGGATGATCGGGATCGGGCAGCCCCAGTAGCGCTGGCGGCTGATGCCCCAGTCGCGCAGGCGGAACTGGGTGCGCGCCTGGCCCAGGCCCTTGGCCTCGAGGTCGGCGCCGATGGCGTCGAAGGCGGCCTGGTAGCCGAGGTTGTCGTACTTGCCGGAGTTGACGGTGAGCACGGACTCGTCCTTGGCGCCGTACCACTCCTTCCAGACGCTGGACTCGAAGTCGTCGTCGCCCTCGACCTTGGCGATCACCTGGCGGATCGGCAGGCCGTACTTGTTGGCAAACTCGAAGTCGCGCTCGTCATGGCCGGGCACCGCCATCACCGCGCCTTCGCCGTAGTTCATCAGCACGTAGTTGGCGACCCATACCGGCAGCTTGTCGCCGGTCAGCGGGTGTTCGACGAACAGGGAAGTGGCCATGCCTTTCTTCTCCTGGGTGGCGATGTCGGCCTCGGCGACGCCGCCGCGCTTGCATTCGTCGATGAACGCCTGCAACTGCGGGTCGTTCTGCGCGGCCTGGGTGGCCAGCGGGTGTTCGGCGGCGACGGCGACGTAGGTGGCGCCCATCAGGGTGTCCGGACGGGTGGTGAACACCTTCAGTTGGCCGGCGTGGCCGATGGAGGCCTGGTCGTAGGGGAAGCCGATCTCCATCCCGCGCGACTTGCCGATCCAGTTGCGCTGCATGGTCTTCACCTGCTCCGGCCAGCCGGGCAGGTTGTCGAGGCTCTCCAGCAGTTCCTCGGCGTAGGCGGTGATCTTGAAGTAGTACATCGGGATCTCGCGCTTCTCGATCAGCGCGCCGGAGCGCCAGCCGCGTCCGTCGATCACCTGCTCGTTGGCGAGTACGGTCTGGTCGACCGGATCCCAGTTGACCGTGCCGTTCTTGCGGTAGATCACCCCTTTTTCGAACAGGCGGGTGAACAGCCACTGCTCCCAGCGGTAGTAGTCCGGCTTGCAGGTGGTGACCTCGCGGCTCCAGTCGATCGCCAGGCCGAGGCTGTCCAACTGCGACTTCATGTAGGCGATGTTGTCGTAGGTCCAGGCCGCCGGGGCGACGTTGTTCTTCATCGCGGCGTTTTCCGCCGGCATGCCGAACGCGTCCCAGCCCATCGGCTGCAGCACGTTGCGGCCCTGCATGCGGTGGTAGCGGCTGATCACGTCGCCGATGGTGTAGTTGCGCACGTGGCCCATGTGCAGCTTGCCGCTCGGATACGGGAACATCGACAGGCAGTAGAACTTCTCCTTGTCGGGTAGCTCCCTGACGAGGAAGGACTGGTGTTCTTTCCAGTAGTTCTGGGCCTGGGTTTCGATCTCGAGTGGCTGATATTGCTCGTGCATGGCGCTACTTAGACGTGACTGTTCGAAAGCCTCGTAGCATACATGACCCCCACTCCTGTCGATAGCCCGCGCCGTTTGTCGCCGGGGGCGGTTCAGCCGAACGGGAACGCTAAGCTTGCCCTATGGGCCGTCGATGGCTGGCTGCCCAGTGGTACCTTCAGAGGTGTTCGATGGCTGAGCTGCAACGCGCGAGTGTGACGGGAGGTGGGCTGTACGAGAGGCTGCTGCAGCGTCTCGCCCTGGCTCTGGATGAAGCGGATACGGCCGAGCGCCTGCGTGACGAGCATCCCACGGAGCTTGAGTTGCGTGGTTTGAGCGAAGCGGAGATGGGGCTGATACGCGCCTATCTCGACCAGGACCTGCACTGGTTGCGCGGCTGGCATGCGGCCGCCGAGGAGCTGGCGCTGCTCGAGCGCCAGCCCGGCAGGACACCCCGGCCGCCCCGGCCGCAACCGCCGGCGCCGCGTCGGCACGTCTCGTTGAAACAGCGGCAACTGCTCTGTGCGCTCTGCGGTGCGCCGGTGCAGTGGAGCAAGGGGCATGGCGTGTTGCCGTGCGGCCATTGCGGCTCGCAACTGTTCCGTTCGGGCAACGACCGCTAGGGTCTCCTTCCGGGAAGTTTCGCCAGGCGTCGCGCAATCCTTTAGATTGCCTCTTCCGACAGGGAGGGGGCGATGCCGATCCGTTATTTCTTCAAGCAACTGCTGCTGCCGCCGGGCGGCCTGTTGCTGCTGCTGTTTTTCGCTTTCTGGTGGCGCACCAGCCGACCGCGGCTGGCGCGGCTGTGCGGTGTCTGCGGGTTCTTCGGTCTGTGGCTGATGAGCATGCCGCTCAGCGTGGAGTGGATGGGGCGCTGGCTCGAAAGCGAACCGGCCCTACTGGCGGAGGATCTGCCGGGCCTGGCGCAGCGCGCCGACGCCATCGTCATCCTCGGTGCCGGCCGGCAGACCAACGACCCGGCCTGGGGCGACGATGCGCCGAGCCTGCTGGCGGCCGAGCGGTTGCGCTATGCCGCGCGGCTGGCCAAGACCTCGGCGCTGCCGGTACTGATCAGCGGCGGGTTGCATTACGGACGCCCGCCCAGCGAGGCGGCGCTGATGGCCAATGCCCTGCTGCAGGACTTCGGCGTGCCGACGCGCTGGCAGGAAGGTCTCAGCCGTACCACCTGGGAAAACGCCACCCTGAGCGCCCCGCAGTTGCGCGAGGCCGGCGTGCGCCGGGTGGTGCTGGTGACCCAGGCCTGGCACATGCAGCGGGCACGCTGGAGCTTCGAGCGCCAGGGGTTCGAGGTGATCCCGGCGCCGGTCGGCTTCCTCGGCGGGGCCAACCTGCGGCCCTTCGGCGGCTGGCTGCCGGAAGCGCAGGCCTTCTGGCAGAGCGGCATGCTGCTGAACGAGGCGATCGGCCTGGTCGGCTATCGCCTGTTCTACCGCTGAGACGCAACCGGCGCCGCAGGGGCGCCGGTCTTTCCAGGAGGGGCTGGTTTCAGCCGAACAGGCGTCGCTCCTGCGGACGCAACTGGCGGCCGAGCAGAGCCCATAGCAGCAGCACGCCGGCCAACCCGGCCAGCGGCCAGACGCGGTATTGCAGATAGGGCGTCAGGCCCTGCATGGGAATCACCTCGCCGCGCAGGATGCCCTGCTGGAACTGCGGGATCTGCCGGACGATCCGGCCATAGGGATCGATCAGGCCGGTGACGCCGTTGTTGGTCGCGCGGATCATCCAGCGACCGCTTTCCAGGGCGCGCATCTGCGCCATCTGCAGGTGCTGCAACGGGCCTATGGAAGTGCCGAACCAGGTGTCGTTGCTCACTGTCAGCAACACCTGGCTCTGCGCCGCGAGCGCGGCGGCGAACTCCGGGTAGACCACTTCGTAGCAGATGTACGGGGCGATCTCGTAGCCCTTGGCCTTGAGCAGCGGCTGGTCGGCCGGGCCGCGAGCGAAGTCGGACATCGGCAGGTCGAAGAAGGCGATCAGGCCGCGCAGCAGGTCCTGCAGCGGTACGTACTCGCCGAACGGCACCAGCTTCTGCTTGAGGTAGGTGCCCGCGCCTTCGCCGACCACGGTGATGCCGTTGAAGTAGCGACTCTTGCCGTCGGTGAGACGTTCGCGCACCGGGACCCCGGTGATCAGCGCAGCGTTCTTCTCGTCGGCGACCTGGCCCATGGCGCCGAGGTAGCCGCTGGCCATGTCCTGGAGAATCGGCACCGCGGTTTCCGGCCAGACGATCAGGTCGACGTCCTGCTGCGGCAGGCTCAGGTCGCGGTAGAGGTCGAGTTGCGCGCGGACCTGATTCGGGTCCCATTTCAGCTCCTGGGCGATGTTGCCCTGGATCGCCACTACCCTCAGCGGTTCGCCGGCCGAATGGGTCCAGGCGTGGCCCTTGAGATAGAGGCCGGCCGCCCACGGGCCGAGCAGCAGGACCAGCCCCAGAAGCAGGCTGGCACCGTGCGGGAAGAGGCGCGGCAGGTTCACCAGCAGGGCCGCGCTGAGGGCGATGACGAAGGAGGACAGCCATACGCCACCCACCGGCACCAGCCCGGCCAGCGGTCCCTGCAACTGGCTATAGCCGGCGTAGAGCCAGGGGAAACCGGTAAGGAACCAACTGCGGAACAGCTCCAGTGCCAGCCACAGGGCGGCGAACGCCAGGGCGTCGCCCAGCGGCGCGTTGTCGCGGCGCAGGCAGCGCGCCCACAGCCAGGCCGGCAGGGCGAAGAAGAAGGCGACGCCGGCGGTGAAGCCGAGCATGAGGAAGCTCGCCAGCGGCACCGAGGCGGCGCCGTAGTCATGGATACTGACGTAGATCCAGCTGGTGCCGGCGCCGAACGCGCCGAAACCGTACCACCAGCCGCGCCACAGGGCGGACTTGCCGGGAAGGCCGCGCAAGCCGAGATAGAGCAGGGCGATCGAGAGGATCGCCAGCGGCCAGTAGTCGAAGGGCGCCAGGGCCAGGGGGGTGAGCGCGCCTGCGGCGAGTGCCAGCAGGTGTCCGGGCCAGCCGGGACGAGAAATCCAACGCATCGAATGTCCTTAGAGCCTGTTCAATGTCCGACTGCGCAGACCGGGGCCGCCTTCGGCTGCCGGACGGCAACGTCCGCGGCGACAGGGGAGTCTGGCGCAAGGCGCAAGAGTAAAGGAGGGGCTGGCGAGACGCCAGAAGGACGGCGCGGGAAGATGCCCCCTCCGCCGCGGCGGAGGGGGCGCGCTCAGTTCTGCAGGGGAGACAGGCGCAGCAGATGGACGCGGCGGCTGTCGGCGTTGAGTACGCGGAAACGGAACTCGCCCAGCTCGACCACTTCGTTGCGCTTGGGCAGGTGGCCGAAGGCGCTCATCACCAGGCCGCCCACGGTATCGAATTCCTCGTCGGAGAATTCCGAGCCGAAGAAGTCGTTGAAGGCGTCCACGGGGGTCAGCGCCTTGACGATGAAATCGCCGCTGGGCAGCGGCTTGATGTAGCTGTCCTCCTCGACGTCGTGCTCGTCCTCGATATCACCGACGATCTGTTCCAGCACGTCCTCGATGGTCACCAGGCCGGCCACGCCGCCGTATTCGTCGATGACGATGGCCATGTGGTTGCGGTTGGCGCGGAATTCGCGGAGCAGCACGTTGAGGCGCTTGGATTCGGGGACGAAGGTAGCCGGACGCAGCAGTTCCTTGATGTCGAAGGGACGCTCGTCGTTGTGCAGGATCAGTGGCAGGAGGTCCTTGGCCAGCAGTACGCCCATGACGTCGTCGAGGCTTTCGCCGACCACCGGGTAGCGCGAGTGGGCGGCTTCGATGATGGCCGGAAGGAATTCCTTCGGCGTCTGGGTCGAGCGGATGCTCATCATCTGCGAGCGCGGCACCATGATGTCGCGCACCTGCAGGTCGGCGACCTGGATCGCCCCCTCGACGATGGACAGCGCCTCGCTGTCCAGCAGCTTGTTGTCGTGGGCATCGCGCAGCAGCTCGAGTAGCTCCTGGCGGTTTCTCGGCTCGTGGGCAAAAGCCTGGGTGATCTTGTCCAGCCAGGACTTGTGCCCGTTGCTCGATCGGTCTTCGCTCATTTTTCCTTGCTCGGTGGCTCTTCGTCGTCGCAGGCGTACGGATCGGGATGACCCAGTTCCGCCAGCAATTCACGTTCCAGTGTTTCCATTTCTTCCGCTTCGGCGTCGTCGATGTGGTCGTAGCCGAGCAGGTGCAGGCAGCCGTGGATCACCAGGTGGGCCCAGTGGGCCTGCAACGGCTTGCGCTGTTCCAGGGCTTCGCGGGCGACCACCGGGGCGCAGATCACCAGGTCGCCGAGCAGCGGGATATCGAGAAGCTCGTCCGGGACATCGGCGGGGAAGGACAGCACGTTGGTCGCGTAGTCCTTGTGCCGGTAGGTGCTGTTCAGTTCCAGGCCTTCGGCCTCGTCCACCAGGCGGATGGTCAGCTCCGACTCTGGACGCTGGCGCAGGGCCAGTTCGCACCAGGCGCGGAACTGCGCTTCGGAGGGCAGGTCCGGGGCGGCGCTGGCGACCTGCAGGTCGAGCTCAAGCGGCATCGTGACCGCCCTTGCCCGTTCCCTCGACCGGCCGCACCTGGCCTTGCTGGCGGCTCTCGTGGCGCTCGTAGGCTTCGACGATACGCTGCACCAGCGGGTGGCGGACCACATCCTTGGGCTTGAAATGGGTGAAGCTGATGCCGGGGACGTCCTGCAGGACCTCGATCACGTGCTTGAGGCCGGAGCGGGTGCCGCGGGGCAGGTCGACCTGGGTGACGTCGCCGGTGATCACCGCGGTGGAGCCGAAGCCGATCCGGGTGAGGAACATCTTCATCTGCTCGACTGTGGTGTTCTGGCTCTCGTCGAGGATGATGAAGCTGTTGTTCAGCGTGCGCCCGCGCATGTAGGCCAGCGGCGCGACCTCGATGACGTTGCGCTCGATCAGCTTGGCCACGTGTTCGAAGCCGAGCATCTCGTAGAGCGCGTCGTAGAGCGGGCGCAGGTAGGGGTCGATCTTCTGCGACAGGTCGCCGGGAAGGAAACCGAGCTTCTCGCCGGCCTCGACCGCCGGGCGCACCAGCAGGATGCGGCGGATCTGCTCGCGCTCCAGGGCGTCGACGGCGCAGGCCACGGCGAGGTAGGTCTTGCCGGTGCCGGCCGGACCGATGCCGAAGTTGATGTCGTGGTCGAGGATCGCCTTGACGTAGCGCTGCTGGTTGGCGCCGCGCGGGCGGATGTGCGCCTTGCGCGACTTCAGGGTGACCTGCGGCGCGCTCTGCAATTCCTCGAGGTCTTCCAGGCCGGACTCCTGCAGGTACAGGTGCACGGTGTCGGGGGTGAGATCGGTGCCGTTCTGCGCCTCGCGGTAGAGACGCTGCAGCAGGCGTTCGGCGACCTTGGTCCGGCGCGGTTCGCCGGCCAGTTCGAACTGGTTGCCGCGGTTGCGGATCTCGATGTCGAGGCGTTTCTCGATCTGGTGGAGATGCTCGTCGAACTGCCCGCAAAGTGTCGCGAAGCTGCGGGCGTCGAACGGCTCGAGGATAAAGCGATGAAGTTCCTGGGGGGCGTTCAAGGTGTTCTGTCGTACTCGCCAGTGGCTGATTGATAGGGAAGAGAATAACCGCTGGATATCGTCGCGCAAAGTTGCCGTATCGCGGCGGCGCTTTCCCGGTTCCCGCTGAAACGTTGGTGCACCGTGGCGGCGGGAAGGTTCAGCGAGCCCGCCGTACGGTCGTCGGCCTCAATGCAGGGTGCTGTCGATCAGGGTACCGCGCAGCGAGTGCGGCAGCGCGTCGTCGATGTGCACCTGGGCGAACTGGCCGATCAGGCGTGGATTGTCGCAGCGGAAGTTGACGATCCGGTTGTTCTCGGTACGCCCCTGGAGCATGCCCGGGTCCTTCTTCGAGAAGTCGGTGACCAGGATCCGCTGGGTGCTGCCGACCATGCGCCGGCTGATCTCGTAGCCTTGCTGGTGGATGCGGCTCTGGAGGATCTGCAGGCGCTGTTTCTTCACTTCTTCCGGCAGGTCGTCGGCGAGGTCGGCGGCGGGCGTGCCGGGCCGCGCGCTGTAGATGAAGGAGAAGGAGAAGTCGAAGCCGACGTCCTCCACCAGCTTCATGGTCTGCTCGAAGTCCTTCTCGGTTTCGCCGGGGAAACCGACGATGAAGTCGGAGCTGATGCAGATGTCCGGTACCGCGGCCTTCAGCTTGCGGATACGCGACTTGTATTCCAGCACGGTATGGTTGCGCTTCATCGCCGCCAGCACGCGGTCGGAGCCCGACTGCACCGGCAGGTGGATGAATTTCACCAGCTCCGGCACCTCGGCGTGGGCCTGGATCAGCGCGTCGGAGAATTCCAGCGGGTGCGAGGTGGTATAGCGGATGCGCTCGATACCGTCGACGGCGGCGACCACCCGCAGCAGTTCGGCGAAGTCGGCCAGGCGGCCATCGTGGGTCAGGCCGCGGAAGCCGTTGACGTTCTGTCCCAGCAGGGTGACTTCGCGGACGCCGTTCTCGGCCAGGTGGATCACTTCGGCGATCACGTCGTCGAATGGTCGGCTGACTTCCTCGCCGCGGGTGTAGGGCACCACGCAGAAGCTGCAGTACTTGCTGCAGCCTTCCATCACCGAGACGAAGGCGGTGGGGCCATCGACCCGCGGTTCCGGCAGGCGGTCGAATTTCTCGATTTCCGGGAAGGACACGTCGACCTGCGGCTTGCGCGTGCTGCGCGCGGCGTCGATCATTTCCGGCAGGCGGTGCAGGGTCTGCGGGCCGAAGACCACGTCGACATAGGGCGCGCGCTCACGGATCGCGGCGCCTTCCTGGCTGGCCACGCAGCCGCCGACGCCGATCACCAGGTCGGGATTCTGCTGCTTCAGCTCGCGCCACATGCCGAGCTTGGAAAACACCTTTTCCTGGGCCTTCTCGCGGATCGAGCAGGTATTGAGCAGGATGACGTCGGCCTCGGCGGCGTTTTCGGTCACCTCGAGGGCTTGGTGTTCACCGAGCAGGTCCGCCATTCGCGACGAGTCGTACTCGTTCATCTGGCAGCCGTGGGTTTCGATGAAAAGCTTCTTGGCCATGCGCTTCGTCGGACAGTTCGAAAAGGACCGCGCATTATAGAGGGCGGGGCCCCCGGTTCCTAGCGTTGCTGGCCGAAAGGCTGTGCTATGATTCGCGCCCTTCATTTTCCGGCATTGCTTTCCCCGCCATGAACAAGCGCGAAAACCCCATCTACAAGGTGATTTTCCTCAACCAGGGCCAGGTCTTCGAGATGTATGCCAAGCAGATCTACCAGAGCGATCTGTGGGGCTTCCTGGAAATCGAGGAGTTCGTCTTCGGCGAGCGCACCCAGGTGGTGGTGGACCCCAGCGAGGAGAAGCTCAAGGCGCAGTTCGAAGGCGTTCTGCGCAGCTTCGTGCCGATGCACGCGATCGTCCGCATCGACGAGGTCGAGCGCCTGGGTACGCCGAAGATCAGCGAGGCCAAGGGCGCGGGCAACGTCATGCCGTTCCCCATGCCGATGCCCGGCAAGAGCGACTGATTCGCGAAAGGGACGTCAGGGCAGCGGCGCGAAGGGCGTGACGCCGCCGGCAGTCTGCAGTTCGATCAGGTAGTTGCGGAAGATCTGCCCCAGCACCCGGGTGGCGATGTCCAGTTCGTCGCGGTTCATCTGCTCGGCTACCAGGTCGGCGCTGTCCAGGGCGTCCTCGGCGCCGTTCACCGCTGCCATCTTCAGCACGATGTAGGCCTGTACGTTGTTCGCCGGAACCCCTTCGCCACGGAAGAACATGGTGCCGAGGTGGTACTGGGCCTGGGCATGGCCCTGTAGAGAAGCTTTCTCGAACCAGTTGAGGGCGGCCTGGAGGTCGCGCGGGATGCGCTCGCCGTCGTAGAAGAATTCGCCCAGTTCGTATTGCGCCTCGGCGTCGCCGCCATTGGCGACCTGCTGGCAGGCGGCGAGCGCCTGTTGCAATTCTTCGGGAACGGTGTTCAGCGCGCAGCGGCCGGTCGCTGGAATCAGCAACGAGTTGCCTCCCGCCTGCGCGAGCAGCGGCTGGAGGATCAACAGGCAACCCAGGGCGAGGGTGCGGCCGGTACGGAACATGAGGGGAAGACACCTCCTGGATCGGGGCGGGCAAGGGCTGCCCGGCCAACGAAATGCGCTGACCCTCACATTATGAAATAAGCCGACGCCTCCTTACAAAGTCTTTACTGTCTTTTCGGGAACTTTGTCGGCGCGTTTATGCATTTCGGCTAGGAAGGCGTTCCGGCGGGGAGGAGGGCGGCGCCTGGGAAGGGCGCCGCGAAGAGGATCATTTCAGCGCGGCGAAGGCTTTTTCGGCGGCGTTCAGCGTGATTTCCAGCTCCTTGTCGCCATGGGCGATGGAGGTGAAGCCGGCCTCGAAGGCGCTAGGCGCAAGGTACACGCCACCGTCGAGCATCAGGTGGAAGAAGCGCTTGAAGCGCTCGACGTCGCTGGCCATCACGTCCTCGAAGGTGACGATGGCGTCGGCGCCGCTGAAGTACAGGCCGAACATGCCGCCCGCCTGGGTGGTGACGAAGGGGATGCCGGCGGCATCCGCGCGCTGTTGCAGGCCGTCGAGCATGCGCGTGGTGTAGGCGGTCAGTTCGTTGTGGAAACCGGGGCGGCTGATCAGGCGCAGGGTGGTCAGGCCGGCGGCCATTGCCAGCGGGTTGCCCGAGAGCGTGCCGGCCTGGTAGACCGGGCCCAGCGGGGAAATCTGCTGCATGATCTCGCGCTTGCCGCCGAAGGCGCCCACCGGCATGCCGCCGCCGATGATCTTGCCGAAGGTCGACAGGTCCGGGGTGACCCCGTAGTAGGCCTGGGCGCCGCCGAGGGCGACACGGAAGCCGGTCATCACTTCGTCGAAGATCAGCACCACGCCGTGTTCGTCGCAGGCTTCACGCAGGCCTTCGAGGAAGCCCGGCGCCGGCGGCACACAGTTCATGTTGCCGGCAACCGGCTCGACGATGATGCAGGCGACCTCCTTGCCGACTTCGCCCAGTGTCTTGCGCACCGCCTCGATGTCGTTGAACGGCAGGGTCAGGGTGTGCTTGGCGAAGGCTGCCGGAACGCCCGGGGAGTTCGGCACGCCGAAGGTCAACGCGCCGGAGCCGGCCTTCACCAGCAGGCTGTCGGAGTGGCCGTGGTAGCAGCCTTCGAACTTGATGATGCTGTCGCGCCCGGTGTAGCCGCGGGCCAGGCGGATGGCGCTCATGGTCGCCTCGGTGCCGGAGCTGACCATGCGCACCATCTCCATCGACGGCACCATGGAGCAGACCAGGTCGGCCATTTCCACTTCCAGCGCGGTCGGCGCGCCATAGGACAGGCCGTGGTCGAGCTGCCGGCGCACCGCGTCGAGCACGTCCGGATGGCTGTGGCCGAGGATCATCGGGCCCCAGGAGCCGACATAGTCCACGTAGCGCTTGTCGTCCTCGTCCAGTACATAGGCGCCTTCGGCGTGCTTGAAGAACAGCGGGGTGCCGCCGACGCTCTTGAAGGCGCGCACCGGGGAGTTGACCCCGCCGGGAATGTGTTTCTGGGCGTTGTTGAACAGCGTTTCGGAACGGGACATGGCTAGTTCTCTATCTCTCGGGCGAGGCGCGGAGGCGTCAGGCAGGTTCGAACAGGGCGCTGAAGGCGCGGGCGCGGCGTTCCACCTCGGCGGCGGACGCGGCGGCGAACAGCGCATGGATCACGGCGACCAGATCGACGCCGCGGGCGATCAGGCCGGGCGCGGTGTCGAGGCTGATGCCGCCGATGGCGGTGATCGGCAGGTGCAGGCGCGGCCGGGCCTGGTCGAGCAGTTCGACGCTGGCGGCGGGGGCGCCGGGTTTGGTGCTGGAATTGAAGAAGCGGCCGAAGGCGACGTAGCTGGCGCCCTCGGCCACCGCCTGCTCGGCCAGCTCCAGCCGGGCGTGGCAGGTGGCGCCGATGATCGCCTGGCGGCCGAGCAGGGCGCGCGCCGCCGACAGCGAACCGTCGGTCTGGCCGAGGTGCAGGCCGACGCCCAGGCGCGCGGCGAGTTCGGCGTCGTCGTTGACGATCAGCTGCGCGCCGTGGCGTTCGCAGAGTTCGCGCAGGCTTTCCGCCTCGCGCAGGCGCCGCGCCTGGTCGCTGGATTTGTCGCGGTATTGCAGCAGGCGCGCGCCGCCGCGTAGCGCGGCTTCGACGTAGGGCAACAGGCGGCCGTCGTCCAGTAGCTGGCTATCGGTGATGGCGTACAGGCCGCGCAATTTCATCGGCTGGCTCTCAGTGACAGAAGTCGGTGGGCAGGCGGCGTGGCACGTATTGGCCGTGGCCCGGACTCTCGGCGTCGCGCAGGGTCCGCCAGGTGTAGTCGAGGGCGCTCTGCACGGCGCCGTGCAGTGCTTCGCCGAGGGCGATGCGACCGGCCAGGGCGCTGGCCAGGGTGCAGCCGGAGCCATGGTAGCTGCCGGGCAGGCGCTGGCAGGTGAAGGTGCGGCGGCTGCCGTCGCGGCTGTACAGGCGATTGTGCACTTCGCTTTCGTCGCCGTGTCCGCCGGTGATCAACAGGTGCTCGCAGTGTTCCAGCAGGCGCTCGGCGCACTGGTCGGCGCTGCCCTCGGGCAGGTCGGCGAGCAGGCGCGCTTCCGGCAGGTTCGGCGTGGCGATGGTGGCGCGCGGCAGCAGCCGCTCGCGCATGGCGAAGCCGACGTCGCCCTTGCCCAGCGCACCGCCGCCGCCGGCGCGCAGCACCGGATCGCAGACCACCGGCAAGTGCGGGTGGGCGGCGAGGATCTCGGCCACCGTGTCGACCATCTCCAGCGAACCGAGCATACCCAGCTTGACCGCCGCGACGGGCAGGTCGGCGAGTACGGCGTTGGCCTGGGCCAGCACCCACTCGCGGTCGAGGACGCGGAAGTCGCTGACGTTGACGGTGTCCTGCACGGTCAGCGCGGTGACCGCCGGGGCGGCGTGGCAGCCCTGGGCGAGCAGGGCTTCGATGTCGGCTTGCAGTCCGGCGCCACCACTGGGGTCGTGACCGGACAGGCAGAGCACTACGGGGCGGGAAGTCGGTGTTTTCATGGCGCGTGAGCTTACCACTAAAAGCGCTCCGTGGCGGCTGCGCGGACGACCTTTCGGGCGCCGCGCCCGGGCCCTGCGTGACACGTCCCGGGCCTGATGTGGCGTGGCGTGTGCTAAAGTTCGGCGAATATTCATACAACGCTCGCCAAGGGCGGACCATGACGAGGGAGGTGGGGCTCCCGGTCCGTTCGAGGAGCACTGCGGGGCATCATGCGGCACTGGCTGATTCTCTTTCTTCTTGCGTTGCCGTGCCTGGCGGGTGCGGTGAGCTTCAACGAGCAGGTCGAGCGCCTGCCGCTGGGGCAGTCCATCGACGTGTTCGAGGACGTGCGCGGTAGCGCCGATATCAACGACATCACCTCGCGGGCCATCGACAGCAGCTTCCGCCGCCATGACAAGGACGTGCTCAATGCCGGCTATTCGCGCTCGGTGTTCTGGTTGCGCCTGGACCTGGACTACCGGCCGGTCGCCTCCAGCGATCCGCGCACCTGGCTGCTGGAGCTGGCCTATCCGCCGCTGGACAAGCTCGACCTCTACCTGCCCGATGGCCAGGGCGGCTACCGCCTCGCCCAACGCACCGGCGACACATTGCCGTTCGCCAGTCGGCCGATCCGGCAGAACAACTACCTGTTCGAACTCGGCCTCGAGCCGAACAAGCCGCAGCGTGTCTACCTGCGGCTGGAAAGCCAGGGATCGATCCAGGCGCCGCTGACCCTGTGGTCGCCCAAGGCCTACCTGGAGGAGCAGCCCGAACGCATCTATGTGCTCGGCATCATCTATGGTGTGCTGCTGGTGATGCTGATCTACAACCTGTTCATCTTCCTCAGCGTCCGCGATACCAGCTATCTCTACTACATCCTCTATATCGCTTCCTTCGGGCTCTACCAGGTCTCGGTGAACGGCGCCGGCATCGAGTACTTCTGGCCCGACAGCCCCTGGTGGGCGAACGCCGCCACGCCATTCCTGATCGGTTCGGCGGCGCTGTTCGGCTGCCAGTTCGCGCGCAGCTTCCTGCATACCCGCGACCACAGCGTGTGGGTCGACCGCGGCCTGCTGGCGCTGATGGCGGTCGGCGCGCTGGTCATGCTGATGGCGCTGACCATGAGCTACGCCGTGGCCCTGCGCCTGGCCACCTACCTGGCGCTGGCCTTCACCGGCCTGATCTTCGCCGCCGGCATCCTCGCCTGGCTGCGCGGCATGCGCGTGGCGCGCTATTTCATCATCGCCTGGACCGCCTTCCTTCTCGGCGGCATCGTCAACACCCTGATGGTCCTCGGCTACCTGCCGAACATGTTCCTCACCATGTATGCCAGCCAGATCGGTTCGGCGCTGGAGGTGGGCTTGCTGTCGCTGGCGCTGGCCGACCGGATCAACGCGATGAAGGAGGAGCGCGCGCGAATCCTCCAGGAGTCCAGCCGCAAGCTGGAAGCGCTGAACCAGGAACTGGCCAACAGCAACCGCCTGAAGGACGAGTTCCTCGCCACCGTCACCCACGAACTGCGCACCCCGATGAGCGGGGTGATCGGTTCGCTGGAGCTGATGCAGACGGTGCCGATGGACGTCGAACTCGCCGAGTACCAGCGCACCGCCGCCGGTTCGGCGCGGGACATGATGCGGATGGTCAACGACATCCTCGCCCTCATCGAACTGCAGGCCGGCAAGCTCTACCCGCGCCGCGAGCCGTTCAGCCTGCGCGGCCTGTTCGACAGCCTGCGCGCGCAGTACGCGCCGCGCGCCGAGGAGAAGGGCCTGCGCTTCGCCCTGCAACTGGACGACAGCCTGCCGGACACCCTCGAAGGCGATGCCGGCAAGCTGGCCCAGGCGTTGGGCTACCTGGTCGACAATGCGATCAAGTTCACCGCCAGGGGCAGCGTGACCCTGCGCGTCGCCGCCGGGCGTACCCATGACGGGGTGGCGCTGCGGGTGGAAGTGATCGACACCGGCATCGGTTTCGACATGGCCGCCGGCAGCGACCTCTACCAGCGTTTCGTCCAGGCCGACAGCTCGTTGACCCGTGGCTACGGAGGCCTCGGCATCGGCCTGGCGCTGTGCCGCAAGCTGGTGGAACTGCTTGGCGGCGAGCTGACCCACGAGTCCCGGCCGGGGCAGGGCAGCCGCTTCCTCCTGCGCCTGCAACTGACCCAGCCGGCCCAGGGCCTGGCGCCGCCGCCGCGGCGCGCCGGCGGGCAGGCGGTGCGGCGTCCCGAGGAGTGCACGGTGCTGGTGGTGGAGGACAACGCCATCAACCAGTTGGTGACTCGCGGCATGCTGCTCAAGCTCGGCTACCGGGTGCGCACCGCCGACAACGGCAGCGAGGCCCTGGAGTTGCTGGCGCGCGAGCGGCCGGACGGCGTACTGCT
The DNA here is from genome assembly GCF_058680555.1 of Pseudomonas sp. YA1. Classification (NCBI taxonomy): domain Bacteria; kingdom Pseudomonadati; phylum Pseudomonadota; class Gammaproteobacteria; order Pseudomonadales; family Pseudomonadaceae; genus Pseudomonas; species Pseudomonas sp. YA1. The sequence goes on along the minus strand of NZ_JBZWBG010000012.1, from coordinate 193,005 downwards.
CGACTGCCAGATGCCGGTGATGGACGGCTTCGCCACCTGTCGGGCGATCCGCGCGCTGCCCGGCTGCGCGGAACTGCCGGTGCTGGCGTTGACCGCCCACAGCCACAGCGGCGATCGCGAGCGCTGCCTGGCGGCGGGCATGAGCGACTACATGGCCAAGCCGGTCAAGTTCGAAGAGTTGCAGACCCTGCTGCACGATTGGCTGCTGTGCCAGCCGATCGTCACCAAGTCCGCCTGAAGCCTTTCCGCGGCTGGCTGAAATGCCGGCCTGCGCGACCTGTATGTCTCTTTAGGCAAAGCCTGAAGCGTGATTCACTGGGAAAAAGTGAATCCGGATTCAGTCATGGTCTATCGTGTCACCGAACGCCGCCTGCAACGCGATTCCGCGCTGCGCGAGCGCATCCTCCAGCTAGGCCTGCGGCGTGTCGCGGAGGGCGGTTTCGCCGCGCTGACCATGCAGGCCCTGGCCGACGACGCGGGGATCGCCACCGGCAGCCTGTACCGCCACTTCCGGGGCAAGGGCGAGCTGGCGGCGGAAATCTTCCGCCGCGCCAGCCAGCGTGAGGTCGATGCCCTGGCCGTGGTCCTGCGCGGTCCCGGCGCGCCCGCCTGGCGCCTGGCCGAGGGCTTGCGGCGCTTTGCCGCGCGCGCCTGGAGCAGCCAGCGGCTGGCCTTCGCCCTGATCGCCGAGCCGGTGGATCCTGAAGTCGACGAGCAGCGCCTGCGCTATCGCGAGGCCTACGCCGCACTGTTCGTCGAACTGCTCGAGGAGGGCCGGCGCAGTGGCGCATTCCAGCTTTCCCTGGTGCCGCTTGCCGCGGCCTGCCTGGTCGGGGCCATCGCCGAGGCGCTGGTCGGCCCCTTGTCTCCCCCGGCGCGCGCCGCTCGCGACAGCGGCCAGCCGGAACCGAGTCTGGAGCCGGTGAGTACGGCTCTGGTGAACTTCTGCCTGCGCGCGGTGGGCGCGCCTGTCTGCGAGGAACCCTCATGAACCTGCACCAGTACGCCGAAACCCACGAAGTGACCAACCAGGTACCGTCGCTGGATGGCGCCAACCTCTACCGCCTCGACCTGCCTCTCCAGGAGTGGGTGCGTCGCTACCAGGGCGGCTGGGCCGAGGAGCGCCTGCAGCGCTACGGCGAGCTGGCCGGCGGCCCGCTGATGGCGGCCGGCTTCCTGGCCAACCAGCACAAGCCGGAGTTCCATAGCCACGACCGCTACGGCAACCGCGTCGACCTGGTGGAGTTCCACCCCGCCTACCACGAGCTGATGCGCGCCGCCATCGAACACGAACTGCCCTCGCTGCCCTGGACCGACCCGCGCCCCGGCGCCCAGGTGGCGCGGGCCGGGCTGTCCTACCTGCACAGCCAGGCGGAGGCCGGCACCGGTTGCCCGTTGACCATGACCTACGCCAGCGTGCCGGCGATTCGCCTGCAGGCGGACCTGGCCGAGAAATGGCTGCCGAAGATCCTCTCCCGCGAGTACGACCCGCGCAACGTGCCGATGGAGCAGAAGGCGGGCGTCACCATCGGCATGGCGATGACCGAGAAGCAGGGCGGCACCGACGTCCGCGCCAATACCACGCGGGCCTACCCGGTGGGGATTCCCGGGCCGGGGCAGGCCTACGAACTGGTCGGGCACAAGTGGTTCTGCTCGGCGCCGATGTGCGACGCCTTCCTCACCCTGGCCTACACCGACAAGGGCCTGACCTGCTTTCTGCTGCCGCGCCACCGGCCGGACGGCAGCCGCAACCAGTTCTACATCCAGCGCCTGAAGGACAAGCTGGGCAACTGGTCGAACGCCTCCAGCGAAATCGAGTATCGCGGCGCCCTGGCCTGGATGGTCGGCGAGGAGGGCCGTGGCGTGCCGACCATCATCGAGATGGTCGCCATGACCCGCTTCGACTGCATGATCGGCTCCAGCGCATTGATGCGTCAGGCGTTGACCCAGGCTGCCCACCACTGTGCCTACCGCAAGGTCGGCGGGCGGGTGCTGGCCGAGCAACCGCTGATGCAGAACGTGCTCGCCGACCTGGCCCTGGAAAGCGAGGCGGCGCTGGCCCTGACCCTGCGCATGGGGCATGCCCTGGACCGTGCCCACGACGAGCAGGAGGAGAAGTTCGCCCGCCTGGTCACCGCGGTGGGCAAGTACTGGATCTGCAAGCGTGCCCCGGCGATGATCAACGAAGCCTCCGAATGCATGGGCGGTGCCGGCTACGTCGAGGAAACCATCCTGCCGCGGCTGTACCGCGAGGCCCCGGTGAACTCGATCTGGGAAGGTTCCGGCAACGTGCAGTGCCTGGACGTGCTGCGTGCCCTGTCGAAGGAGCCGGGGGTGCTCGACGCGCTGTTCGCCGAACTGGGCGACGGCCATGGCGACGCCCGTCTCGCCGCGCACATCGGCAACCTCAAGGCGGCCTTCGCCGACACCGCCGACATCCAGTACCGCGCCCGCCAGCTCACCGAGGACGTGGCGATCGCCTTGCAGGCCAAGCTGTTGCTGGAAGCCGGCAACTCCGCGGTGTCCGACGCCTTCATCGGCAGTCGCCTGGGGGACGGCGGGCGGGTCTACGGCACCCTGCCGCGCGGCGTCGAGGTCGAGGCGCTGTTGGCTCGCGCCACCCCGCACCTGGCCTGAGGCGCGTCGCGATGCAGGCGCATCCGCGCTACCGGGAGCTGGTCGAGCAGGGCTTCGCCGCGGCCAGTTTCGTCGGCGACCTCGGCATCCGTCCGCTGGACTGCGGGCCGGGTTGGGTCGAAGCGGGGCTGGACATCCTGCCCCGCCACGCCCAGCAGAACGGCTTCATCCATGCCGGGGTCCAGGCGACCCTGGCCGACCATGCCGCCGGGGCCGCCGCTGCGACCCTGGTGGAGGAGGGGCAGACGGTGCTGACCCTGGAGTTCAAGCTCAACCTGTTGCGCCCGGCGCTTTGCCAGCGCCTGTTGTGTCGCGCCGAGGTGCTCAAGGCCGGGCGCCAGGTGACGGTGGTCGAGGCCGAGGTGTTCGCCGAGCGGGACGGTCGGCGGCACCTGTTCAGCAAGGCCACCGTGACCATGGCGGTGGTGGCGCTGGCCGAATGAGGTAACGGGAGAAAAGCGCTGTGTTTTCCTGTCGGTACAGGCAAGATGTTTTCCATGCGAACCGACAGGAAGCCCACCATGAGTATCGATTCCGACGACGGGTTCGTCGTCGCCCGCACGGCCGAGGAGGCCGTCGACCGTCTTGCCGAGCTGCACCGCCAGGCCACCGCGGCGCTGAGCCAGGCGCTCAAGCGCTACATCAAGGAGCGCATCGAGCCGAGCGAGGCCGAGCGGCAGAACTTCCACTACCCGCAACTGCGCATCGGCTACCGCTGCCAGGGCGAGGTGCCGTCCACCACCCGCGCCTACGCCAAGGTCCAGGTGCCGGGCGAATACAGCGTCACCGTCACCCACCCCGACGCCTTCCGCAAGTACCTGCTGGAACAGTTGCGTCCGCTGATGGACGATTTCACCGTGCAGGTGCAGGTCGGCCCGAGCCAACAGGACATCCCCTATCCCTACGTGGTCGAGCAGGGCGATGAGCTGGCCGGCTCCGGGGTGACCGCCGCCGAGCTGGCGCGGGTGTTCCCCAGCACCGACCTGTCCGCCGCTTCCGACGACATCGCCGACGGCCTCTACGAATGGGAACGCGCCGACCAGTTGCCGCTGGCGCTGTTCGACGCCGCGCGGGTGGACTTCTCCCTGCGCCGCCTGGTGCACTACACCGGCAGCGACTGGCGCCACGTGCAGCCGTGGATCCTGCTGACCAACTACCACCGCTACGTCGACCAGTTCATCCGCCTCGGCCTGACCCGCCTGCGCGAGGACCCGCGCTTCGTGCGCATGGTCCTGCCGGGCAACGTGATCATCGAGCGCGGGATGGACGAAGGCGAGGCCAACGCCATCGTCGCCGGGGTGGTCTGGCATCGCTACCAGATGCCGGCCTACCACCTGATCGCCGCCGATGGCGACGGCATCACCCTGGTCAACATCGGGGTCGGCCCGTCCAACGCGAAGAACATCACCGACCACCTGGCGGTGTTGCGTCCGCACTGCTGGCTGATGATCGGCCACTGCGGCGGCCTGCGGCAGTCGCAGACCATCGGCGACTACGTGCTGGCGCACGCCTACATGCGCCGCGACGGCATCCTCGACCGCGCGCTGCCGCCGCACATCCCGATCCCGGCGCTGGCCGAAGTCCAGGTCGCCTTGCAGGAAGCCGCCGCCGAAGTCACCGGCGAGCGCGGCGAGTCGCTCAAGCGACGCTTGCGCACCGGCACCGTGCTCACCTACGACGACCGCAACTGGGAGCTGCGCTGGGCCCAGGAGCGGCCACTGATCAACCTGGCGCGGGCCATCGCGGTGGACATGGAGAGCGGCACCATCGCCGCCCAGGGCTACCGCCTGCGGGTGCCCTACGGCACGTTGCTGTGCGTCTCGGACAAGCCGCTGCACAGCGAGATCAAGCTGCCCGGCTCGGCCAACGCCTTCTACGAGCGCGCGGTGAACCAGCACCTGCGGATCGGCATCGCCGCCCTCGACCTGTTGCGCAGCCAGCTCAACTCGCTGCACTCGCGCAAGCTGCGGAGTTTCGACGAGCCGCCGTTCCGTTGATCGGACGCGCCCCGGTTTCCGCGCGGAAACCGGGGTTCGCTTCTACGCCTCGCGGCGCCGAGGCCCTACAATGATGGCCCTTCGCCCTGCGTGGAACCGCGGCGCCTTCTGCCGGTCGGAACGACCACGCCTGCCATCGATGTGAGCCCCATGCCGTTCAGCGCCCCCACTCATCTCAGCAACCCGCTCCGTCGCTTCGCCCGCCGCCTGGTGCCCGATGCCGCGCCGGAAGTGGCAGCGCCGTTGCCGATGCCGGAAAGTCTGGCCGGCGAACCGTGGTTCTCGGTCGGTCGGGCGGTCGACGCCCTCGGCGGCGAGCGGGTCGACGGCTGGATCCTGGAAGAATGGCGCGGCCTGGCCCTGCGCGCGCGTTTCAGCGCTTGCTGGCGCGATCCGCGCGGCAACCTGTGGAATGTCCTGCCGCAGGCGGGCGCGATCGCTTTCCTGGCCGACCCGCAGCGGCGCTACGAAGGCGTGCCGCTGGCCGACCAGTACCAGGCGCTCAGCCGCGATGTCCTGCTGGAAGACTACCTCGGCCTGCGGCGCCAACTGGCCCGCGCCGGCCTGGACGACGAGGCCCGCGAGCGCCTGGCCGGGATGGCCGCGCGCCTGGAAAGCTGGCTGGCCCTGGGCGGCCGTGGCGACCAGGCTTGTCCGTGCGGCAGCGGCAAGCGCTACCGCAACTGCTGCTCCCGCCTGGTGGCCTCGGCCTCCTGAGCGACGTTGCGCGGTGCGACGCGCCACTGCTCGCCGGGTTTCGGCGTGCCGAAGGTCGCCGGGTCCACGCCTTGGCTGCGCAGCGCCGCCTGGAGCGCCTTGGGCGGGTCGTCCTGCTGTTCGTCGGTGAGATTGAAGGTACCGAAGTGGATGGCCATGCTGGTCTGCGCCTGCAGCGTGCGATGGGCCTGCACCGCGTCGTCGGGATTCATGTGGTGGTCGCGCATGAACCAGCGCGGCTCGTAGGCGCCGATCGGCAGGGCGGCGAAACGCATCGCCCCGAAGCGCTGGTGGATCAGCCCGAACTCCGGGCCGAGCCCGGTATCGCCGGGAAACAGCAGCGGGCCGTCCGGCGAGTCGATGACGAAGCCGAGCCAGAGCGTGCGGTTGGTGTCGCTGCGGGTGCGCGACGACCAGTGCTGCACCGGTACGCCATGCAGCGTCAGGCCAGCGCCCAGCGGCACGGCCTGCCACCAGTCGATCTCCACGACGTCGGCGAAACCTGTCTGGCGGATCAGCCCGGCGTTTCCCAGGCCGCTGACCACCTTGGCCGTCGGCCAGCGCCGGTGGAGCTGGCGCAGGGTTTCCAGGTCGAGGTGGTCGTAGTGGTTGTGGCTCACAAGCACCAGGTCGATCGGTGGCAACTGGTCGAGCGTCAACCCGGGCGGATGGTGGCGCTTCGGGCCGATGAAGGCGAGCGGGCTGACCCGTTGCGACCAGACCGGGTCGGTGAGGATGTTCAGGCCGCGGTGCTGGATCAGCAGGGTGGCGTGGTTGATGTAGGTGACCCGCAGTTCTTCGCCGCGGGCGCGCTCGTTCACCCTTGGCGGCGTTGCCGTCGGCGGCAGGGCGACCCACGGGCGTTGCGGCGGGCGGTTCCACTGCCACTTGAGCAGGTCGCGCAGGCTCTTGTGCGCGGTCGGCTGGATATTGCGGAAACGTTCGCCGTCGAAATGGTCCGAAGGCGGACCCTGATAGGCGCTGCCAGCGCAGCCGGCCAGGGTCAGCAGGCTGATCAGCCAGGTGGGACGCAGGGAGGGCATGAGGGGATGCTCTTGCGGTCAGGCTCTCGGACAACCTAGCATGCCGCCCGGTACCCCGATCAAGCCAACTCGTTTCCAGTCATGTCCCGTCCCCCGCGTCCTTCCCCGCGTCATCCCGTCCGCCCTGCGCCACGCCGGGTGGCCAAGGCGCCGCCGAGCGAGCCGAAGCTGCTGCTGTTCAACAAGCCGTTCGACGTACTGACCCAGTTCAACGACGAGCAAGGGCGTTCGACCCTCAAGGACTTCATCCCGGTGCCGGGCGTGTATCCGGCCGGGCGCCTGGACCGCGACAGCGAGGGCCTGTTGCTGCTGACCAACGACGGTCGCCTGCAGGCGCGCATCGCCGACCCCCGGCACAAGCTGCCGAAGACCTACTGGGTGCAGGTCGAAGGTACGCCGGACGAGGAGCAATTGCGGCGCCTGCGCGAGGGCGTGACGCTCAACGACGGCCCGACGCTGCCCGCCGAGGCGCGTCTGCTGGATGAGCCGACGTTGTGGGAGCGGGTGCCGCCGGTGCGTTTTCGCAAGTCGGTGCCGACCCACTGGCTGGAACTGGTGATCCGCGAGGGGCGCAATCGCCAGGTGCGGCGGATGACGGCGGCGGTGGGCTTGCCGACGCTGCGGCTGGTGCGGGTGCGGATCGGCCCCTGGAGCCTGGACGGCCTGGGCCTCGGGGAATGGCGGGAAGTGCCGGCGCGGCTGGACTGACGAGAGGGGCGTCGTCCAGCGGGCGCGGAACGATCAGTAGTACGACTTGATCACGGCGATGCCGCGACCCATCACGTCGCGCCAGGCGTCGCGGGTCTCGGCGTCGCAGTCGCGGTCGTGCTCGGCGACCGCCATCAGCAGGGCGTCCAGCCACAGGTCGTAGAGTTCCGGGCGGATATCCAGCGCGGCGCGCGAATGGCTGGCGCCGAGTGCGCGCAGCTTGCTGTCGGACATGCCGCGGGCGTACATCACCAGGTTCATGATCCCGGCACGCAGCAGGTGTTTCTGCGCAGTCATGTCGGTGGTGGCGAACTTGGCGCGAATCTGCGGGGAACTGGCAAGGAAATGCCGGTAGAAATCATCGAAGAATCCGGTGCTGGCACAGCAGCGTCCATAACTCTGCATGACGCGGTCGGCGGCGTTCATGGCGACTCCCTTGTTCTAGGCAATGGCAAGGCGAGCCGGCCCCGTTGGCCGGGGCCGGCGGATGATTACGAGTGGTTGGATGACGCGCGTGGCGCCGGGGTTACATGCCCGCGCCTTCGAGGCTGCCGATGACCAGGCCCTTGATGATGAAGCCCAGTACGCCCAGGCCGAGGGCGAAGAACAGGATCAGGGTTCCGAACTTGCCGGCTTTCGACTTCTTCGCCAGGTCCCACACGATGAAAGCCATGAACAGGATAAGCACGGTCACCAGACCGGTCATCATCCACTCTTCGAACAGTTCGGGATCCATTGGCAACCTCCGGATTTTCAAGCAAACGAAGTCCGGCTCGCGGTCGGACGGAGCGTGCCATGGGGGGCGGGCAAGGCGTTTATCGTTCTACGAGCAGGCTGCTCTTTATATGCGGGGGCCACGCGGGCATGACAACTGAAACAGGCTGCCGATTATACGGCATGCCGCCTGTTCCGTGTCATGTCCCAGGTCTCGCTACGATCAATCGCGCAGGTGCTCCAGCGGCAGTTCGGTACTCGCCAGCACCTGGTTGAGGACGAAGCTGGAGCGCACGCTGGAGACCCCCTCGATGCGCGTCAGGGTACCCAGCAGGAGCTTCTGGTAGTGGTCCATGTCCGGCACCACGACCTTCAACTGGTAGTCCGCGTCCATCCCGGTGACCAGGCTGCACTCCAGCACTTCCGGGCATTTGCCGATGACTTCCTGGAAATGTTCGAAGCGTTCCGGGGTGTGTCGATCCATGCCTATGAGGACGAAGGCGGTGAGGCTCAGGCCGAGTTTCTTGCGGTCCAGCAAGGCTACCTGGCGGACGATGTAGCCGTCGTCCTCGAGCTGCTTGACCCGTCGCGAACAGGGCGATGGCGACAGGCCTATCCGTTCTGCCAGTTCCTGGTTGGAGATGCGTGCGTCGCGCTGGAGTTCTTCGAGGATACGCAGGTCGTAGCGGTCGAGTTTGTTCATGGCGAGGATTTCTTTCAGGTTGATTGCCATTGGCAAGGTGAATTTGAGTGATTTATTGCGCAATCAAGGTTCTGGTGAGCAATGTTAGCAATCATTGGTCGCGCCTGGCGACGTATTCTTTTACCCAGATTCACGGCCCGGACATCTCGTCCATCACGGCTCGCCCAATCAGGCCAGCCGTGGCCGCCGACCCTACAGGGTTGCGCCGGCCTCCGGGTTGCACACCGCCCAGAAGGTGGAGTGAGGTGAGCCGTCGCCAACAGCGCCGAGCCAGGACAGTTACCCCAGAAGGGAGGTCGACGGGCCTCCCTTTTTCTTTGCCCGCGATCCGGCCCGTGCCGCGCTTTTACCCATTCTTTACCCGGCGTTTACCCACCCTTGGCGGAAAACGGCGGAAAGTCGTTCCCGGGATCATTCGAACGTGGCCGGGCGACCAGGCCCGGGGCGAGGCAGACGATGAACGGTGGATGGTGGCGAATGCTCGGGGTGGGCGCTCTCTCGCTGAGCCTGTGCGTCCAGGCGCAGGCCGACGACGGCCGAGGGGGACGCGGCGGACCCGGCGGCGAGCGCGGTGTTGCCCACGGACAACCGGGACCTGGCCGCGGCGAAGCGTACGGCGGCAGTTGGGGACCGCATCCCGACTGGCGTCCGGGCCGGGTGGTGGAGGCCTTGCCGCGCGGACACCTGCGGGTGCCCTATCGCGGCGGCGAGTATTTCTTTCTCGACGGCTACTGGTACCGACCCGACGGCCCGCGCTATGTGTTGGTCGTGCCGCCCCGCGGGGTGCGCGTCCGCAGCCTGCCGCCCTATGCGGAGCAGGTCTGGCTGGGCAGCGTGCTGTACTTCCTTGCCGCCGGCACTTACTACCTGTGGCATGCCGACACCCGCGAGTACGAAGTGGTCAGCCCGCCGCCGCGGGCAGCGGGACCCGTTTATCCGGTCAGCGGGCCGGCCGCCAGCTACGACGTGGTGGCCTACCCCGCGCGCGGCCAGGGGCCCGACCAGCAGAGCCGCGACCGCTACGAGTGCCACCGCTGGGCGGTGGGCGAGAGCGGCTTCGACCCGGCGGGGGCGACCTACGCGCCGGCCGCCGAGGTCGCCAACGGCTACCGCCGGGCCATGGCCGCCTGCCTGAGCGGGCGCGGCTACAGCGTCAACTGACGGTTTCCTTGCCGACCACTTCCTGTGGGTCGGCATGGATCAGCACCTCGGCCTTCGGGTATTCGCGCTTGATCGCCAGCACTGCGCGGTCGGTCAGGGCGTGGGCCACCGACAGGCTCAGCTCGCCGGGCAGTTCGAGGTGCAACTGGACGAACCAGTGGTTGCCGGAGATCCGCGTGCGCACGTCGTGCGCGCCGAGCACTCCCGGCACGCTGCAGGCAAGTTCGCGCATGCGCTCGCTGATGTCGGTGGGCAGTTCCCGGTCCATCAGGATCGACACCGACTCGCGAGCGATCTGCAGGGCGCTCCAGAGGATGTACAGGGCGATGCCCAGGCCGAACAGGCCGTCGCTCTGCGGCCAGCCGTAGCGGGCCAGGAGCAGTGCCACGAGGATGCTGGCGTTGAGCAGCAGGTCCGAGCGGTAGTGCAGCGAGTCGGCGCGTATCGCGGTGGAACCGGTGCGGCGGATGACGTGGGTCTGGAAGGCCAGGAGAAGGGCCGTGAGCAGCAGCGACAGCAGCATCACCGCGATGCCCCAGGTGGCCGCGCCGAGGGGCTGCGGGTCGCGCAATTGCTCGACCGCCTGGATAGCCACCAGCACCGCGCTGGCACCGATGAACATGGCCTGGGCCAGGCCGGCCAGGGCCTCGGCCTTGCCGTGGCCGTAGCGGTGGTCGTCGTCGGCCGGGCGCAGCGAATAGTGCACCGCCAGCAGGTTGAGCAGCGAGGCGGCACTGTCCAGCAGGGAGTCGGTGAGGCCGGCGAGCAGGCTCACCGAACCGCTCAGCCACCAGGCGATGGCCTTGCCGATGACCAGGGTGACGGCGACACCGAGCGAGGCCAGGGTGGCCAGGCGCAGCAGGCGGGCGTGGGGGGAATCGGGACTCATGGGGCGCTTCTGGCAGAAGGGACGGCGCCACTGTAAACCAACCGGGCGGCGACCGGGCACTGACGCACGGTCGCGCTCGGAGGGTGGATCAGGCGGCCGGCTTCAGGCCATAGGCCGCCAGTTGCTCGACGCTGCCGCTGTGGCGGATCAGGCGCGGGTCGTCGAGCGGCAGTTCACGGCCGATCTCGCGTTCGAGGATGGCCTTGAGCTTGCGGTTGTCGACCTTGCCGTCCGCGCCGACGGCATCCTTGAGCACTTCCGGAGCGACCGAGTACTTGGCGTCGGGCAGGTATATGGCGCCGGTGGCGAAGTCGACGCCGAAGGCGATCAGGCCGGGGATGATATAGAACAGCAGGCCGATGGCGTCGAAGGCGACGATGGCCGGATCGATGCGACCGTCGATCTGGCCGCGTCGCTCGGGGTAGAACAGCGTACCGCAGGCCGACAACTGGCTCAGCAGGGCTGCACTGAGAACGGCACAGGAAACGCGGGTGGCAAGGCGCATGTATGACCTCCGGGTGAACATGACGGCGAACTATAGCAATCGACCAGCGTTCGGCAATCTTCTGCCGCGACGATGACGATAAGACCGCCGAAAGCGCCCGCCGGTTCGCCGGTATACTTCGCCGGTCAGTCCGGAGCCAGCATGATTTCCCTACCCATCGACGCCGTTGTTCCCGCCCTGCGCCAGGCCCTTGGCGCACAACACCAGGCCGTTCTGGAAGCCCCGCCGGGCGCCGGCAAGACCACCCGCGTGCCGCTGGCCCTGCTCGACGAGCCCTGGCTCGCCGGCCAACGCATCCTCATGCTCGAACCGCGGCGCCTGGCGGCGCGGGCCGCGGCCGAGCGGCTGGCCGCCGAGCTGGGCGAAAAGGTCGGCGAGACCGTCGGCTACCGGATCCGCCTGGAGAGCAGGGTCGGCCCGAAGACCCGCATCGAAGTGGTCACCGAGGGTATCCTTGCCCGTCGCCTGCAAGACGACCCGGCGCTGGACGGTGTCGGCCTGGTGATCTTCGACGAATTCCACGAGCGCAGCCTGGATGCCGACCTGGCCCTGGCGCTGACTCTCAATGGCCGCGAACTGTTGCGCGACGAGCCGCCGCTGAAAGTGCTGGTGATGTCGGCGACCCTGGAGGGCGAGCGTCTTGCGGCGCTGCTCGGCGAAGCGCCGGTGGTGCGCAGCGAGGGCCGCATGTTCCCGGTGGATATCCGCTGGGGACGGGCGGCGCAACCCGGCGAGTTCATCGAGCCGCGGGTGCAGCAGGCGGTGCTCCAGGCGCTGGCGGAGGAAAGCGGCAGCGTGCTGGTCTTTCTTCCCGGCCAGGCCGAGATCCGCCGCGTTCACGAAGGCTTGCGCGAGGCCCTTGGCGGTCGCCCCGAGGTGCTGCTCTGCCCGCTGCATGGCGAGCTCGACCTCGCCGCCCAGCGCGCCGCCATCGAGCCGGCGTCGCGGGGCACGCGCAAGGTGGTGCTGGCGACCAACATCGCCGAGACCAGCCTGACCATCGACGGCGTGCGGGTGGTGATCGACGCCGGCCTGGCGCGGGTGCCGCGCTTCGATCCGGGCAGTGGCATGACCCGCCTGGAGACCCAGCGCATCTCCCGCGCCTCCGCTACCCAGCGTGCCGGCCGCGCAGGGCGCCTGGAGCCGGGCGTATGCTACCGCTTGTGGTCGGAGAGCCAGCATGAGCAGTTGCCTGCCTACGGCACGGCGGAAATCCTCCAGGCCGACCTGGCCGGGCTGGCCCTGCAACTGGCGCGCTGGGGCGTGGCGCCGGAGGAGCTGGCCTGGCTCGACGCGCCGCCCGCGGCAGCCTACGCCCAGGCCCGCGACCTGCTCGGGCGACTGGGAGCGCTGAACGCCAGCGGCGCGCTGAGCGCCCATGGCCAGGCGATGGCCGAGTTGCCGACCCATCCGCGCATTGCCCACCTGCTGCTGCGCGGCCAGGCCCTCGGCCTTGGCGAACTGGCTTGCGACGTAGCGGCGCTGCTCGGCGAACGCGACATACAGCGTGGCGGCGGCGCCGACCTGCACAGCCGTCTCTCTCTGCTCGCCGGCGAGGCCCGCGCCGGCGCTTCGCGCGGCGCGGTACAGCGCGCCCGGCAACTGGCCCGGCAGTTCCGCGGCTATCTGCGCGGCGCCGCCAGCGAGGCGGTCGTCGATCCCGGCCATCCGCGCTGGCTGGGTTGCCTGCTGGCCTTCGCCTATCCCGACCGCATCGCTCGCCAGCGCCGCGCCGGCGGCGGCGACTACCGGCTGGCCAATGGACGCGCTGCGCAGTTCGGCGAACCGGACAGCCTGATGAAGCAGCCCTGGCTGGTGATCGCCGATCTGGGCAGCCGCCAGGGCCAGCGCGAAGAGCGGATCTACCTGGCCGCCGAACTTGATCCGAGGTTGTTCGATACGGTCCTGGCGGAGCAGGTCAGCCAGCGCGACGAACTGCAGTGGGACGAGCGCGAAGGCGTGCTGCGCGCCGAGCGCCAGCGCCGGGTCGGCGAACTGGTGCTGTCCAGCGAGGCGCTACCCGGCCTCGACGAAGCGGCGCGCAGCCAGGCGCTGCTCGGCCTGGTCCGGCGCAAGGGCCTGGAGTTGTTGCCCTGGACCCCGGAACTGCGCCAGTGGCAGGCGCGTATCGGCTTGCTACGCCGGCTGGACCTGGAAGACAAGGGTGAGAGCGAGTGGCCGGACGTCAGCGACGCCGCGTTGCTGGAACGGCTGGAGGAATGGTTGCCGGCCTACCTCGGCAAGGTCACCCGCCTGGCTCACTTCGCCAACCTCGACCTGGCTTCGATCCTCGCCGGGCTGTTGCCCTGGCCATTACCGCAGCGTCTCGACGAGTGGGCGCCGAAAACCCTGGAAGTCCCCTCCGGCTCGCGCATCCGCCTGGACTACAGCGAAACCCCGCCGATCCTCGCGGTGCGCCTGCAGGAACTGTTCGGCCTCGGCGACACTCCGCGCATCGCCCAGGGCCGCCTGGCAGTGAAGCTGCACCTGCTGTCTCCCGCGCATCGCCCGGTACAGGTGACCCAGGACCTGGCGAACTTCTGGCGCAGCACCTATGCGGAAGTCAGGAAGGACCTGAAGGGACGCTATCCGAAGCTATTCCATAAGTTAGACCCTTGGGTTGAATCGCTTAACAACAAAAAGATTGACAGGTAGCGATTGTAAACTGACGCATAACATATAGGATTGACTGATTCATCAGGGGGGGCGAATGTCCTACACCAATCCGCGTCACGAAGGTCGTCTGATTCTCATCCCGAATTTGCAGGATGCCTTCGCTATCCTGCATGTCAGTGAAGCGCCTCGCGGCTCTATTGAGTCAGCGCTTGAGGGGGCTGAATCCAATCTGCTTTATAAATGCGATGAAGTCGGTTCAGGGAATGACCGTGCCCTGTTCAATTTCCCATTTTTGTTTAGTGCTAATGGCAACCCTTGGCACGAAGCGAACGACTACTTGCTGAGTCTCATGCGTGATAGGGCTCCTGCAAGTCGACGCACTGATGATGTTAGGCGTCGTGCCAGTAAACTGTTGGATTACCTCCTATTCTGTGAGGATAACAATCTGGATTGGCTCGACTTTTCCGGTGCCCGTCCTTCGCTTCGCCCGACTTACAAGTACTTCTATCACCTGATTAAAGAAGGCCGTCGCAGTAATCAGGTCATCAATCAATATACCGCTGCGGTCTATCACTTTTATAAGTACGTTTCCGAGCATTGGCATTACCTCGATCTAAAGCGTGTTGATACGATCAAGCAAGTGCGGCTTATCGTGCAGAGCCCAAAAGGCGCGAAAATCATCGATGCTGAAAAGCGCAGCCAAACGCGGCGTACGCCGCCTAGTAGCTCCGTTCCTTTGGGATTCGTGCGTGAAGATGGCGAGGATCTTCGACCTCTCTCCAATCTTGAGTTAGGCGCGCTTTTGGAGGCCATTAATGAAAAGAAATGGTCAACGATTGAGCGGTTGATTCTTCTCACGTCTCTGATGACTGGAGCTCGTAAGCAAAGTGTTTTGACCATACGCTTGAAGCATTTGAAAGGATTTACAGAAGACAAACTAGTGCCGGAATGTGCCTATAAATTGCATGCCGGCCCGCGCACAGGCATTGATACGAAATTTGACAAAACTCAAGTTCTGTATGTTCCAAAGCAACTTGCTGAAGAATTGGTCACGCTTGCACGTAGTCCGATGATGAGGAGACGGCGGGAAAAATTTCGTGCTCAATTAGAAGTCAGTCATCCCGGTCTGTTGATAGAAGAGGACGATATGTATTTGTTTCTCTCCGATCAAGGCAATTGTTATTACATGGCTTCAAATGATCCGCGTTACGCTATTGTTAGGTCGCCACAGACAGGGCAGGTGACGGAAACAATAAAGCGAAAATTGCAGAGTACAGCTTCTAGCCAATTTCCAAAAGATTTTACATATCACTGGCTGCGAGCGACTTTTGCCTATCAACTCTACCAGCGCCTGCAACCGTTGGTTCAAGAAGGCGTTTTGAAATTAGGGGAGGATATTGATTTTATTCAAAAACGTATGCATCACGAGTCTAGGGAAACAACTGAAAACTATCTAAAGTTATTCAATATGACTCACGAAAAAGTCATCGCCCAAGAGGTGTGGGAGAAGAAATTGTTTAACGGTAACTACGAAGTCATGAAATTGACGGTCCAAGAATGAGTAGTCGGCAGCTGTTAGAGCATCGCGAAAATACAAAAATTATTACGCTAAATGAGTTGGTTCAGGAGTTTTCCGAACCTGAGCGTTTGCGATTGCAGCTGACCGTTAAGGTTAAAAAGAAGCCGTTAGATATTGGTAGTTTTGCATATCTCATTCGTGGTAAGAATAAAAGTGTTCATGATGATCGCGGGACGCCATTGGTGATTGAGTCGTTCGTTGAAAGTCGTCGTGAGCTGATTGTGAGAGTTTTGGAGTCTTTTGTCGGTCTGCGTGATAAGTCAGTCTTGGCAAATTTCTTCCATACCGAATATTTTATTGATTGGTTGAACGCTGAGGGTTACCGAGAAATATTTTCCAGTAGCGTGGATGCTCAAAAGGCATATCGAGATTATACAGCGCATCTAAATCAAAAAATATCCGATAAAAAGCTGAAGCCCCGGACCGCGTCAAGCTACCAAACTAGAGCATCCAGCCTGATCAAATTACTTTATCCAGATAATAGTGTCCATATTCTTGCTGGTGCAGTAAGGATTGTTCCAGATAGAGGTTCTGCAACAGCAGGCGCTGCTCATGTCGAGTTGTATAGAGATGTTTGCTTTGCCATTGCCCAGCAGTGCAGTGATTTTATCTTGAATAAAAAACCTTACCCGCTCGTGGTTGGAGTTAGAGATTATGAAGTTGTTATATTTCCGTCCAACCGAGGCGCGAGCAGCCCATTTAAGGATGCTGCTCCTTCATATAACTCAGCTGAGCGGCGAATTGCTACGGCCGAAGAATACTTCGCGGCCTTCGAGAGGCTTGGCCGAAAAAAGCCGAGAAATTATAATGTCGCGCGCGAACTAAGAAGCTCCCAGGCATCTTTGGATGCGGCTAATGAAGATGGGCGCAACTGGCATCGTCTTAATCTAGCGAGTCTTGCGGCGAAAGCCTATGCTATCCTTTTTTTTATGATTACAGGTGCCACTCCGGCTGAATTTGAGCAGTTTAGTTACGAAGACGCACTCAAAGTTGAAAAGTCCCCTCTCAAGAAAGAGTTGTCGGCTGTGAAATTTCGGGCTGGCGGAAAGTCAACGCTTTACAACATTGGGCGGGGCTCGGGTTTGTCGCTGCTGAAAGAGTATTTAAAGCTGCGTGCGTGGATTTTGGATGGTGCGAGACATGAGCGACTATTCTTTGCAATGCCTACGTCTGGTCAGCTTAGAACTTGCAAAAGCTTTGGTGATCTTAACGTGACAAGCTCCTTAGAAAAATTTTATGAGTTTATTAGCGGGGTCTTTCTTGATCCGACTGTACCAAGACTTTCAACTCGTAAAATACGCAAGCACAAAAGCACTGAAATGCACTCTGCACGTTTGTCGCCGTCCACGGTAGCGGCATCCCTCAATCACACCGAAGCGGTGAATCTTTCTACCTATGCAGAGGCAACACCTGAACAGCAGCAATCCGAGTTCAGCCTGTTTTGGGATGCAATACGCCACGCTGCTCATGTTGTGCGTGAGCGAAGCCGCAAGGCTGTAGCAAGTAGTGTCGCAATAGCGGCGGGTCACTGCGAGGATTTCAATAAGCCGACGTCTGCCACTGATGTGGGATTGATTATAGAGCCGAACTGCCGCACCCAATATGGTTGTTTGTACTGCGAAAACTATTTATGTCACGGCGATGAGGAGGATCTGCATAAAATTCTGAGTTTGCAATACGTGGTCAATGCCGTGCGTAAATCGGCCCCCGATGCAGCGCATACTGAGGCACTTTTCAAAGAGTTATCTATCCGGATCGAGTTTATAGTCGATGCTCTTAGTGAGCGCTCTAGCTCGGTGAAACAGACAGTCGAAAAGGTTAAAGCTAAGGTGTTTGAATACGGCGAGTTAACTAAGTTTTGGGAAGTCCGGTTGGGTCGCTATGAAAAAATGGGGATCGTATTTTGAGTGCTGCTGTTCAGTCGATAGGTAGTCTTTTTTCTAGCGGCCAGTTTCCAGTCACCAGCCAGCCAGATAGTGCGGCTCAGCTGTATGGGAAGCCCGCGTCGGATTTTGTTATCTGTCGCACTGAGTATGGCAATGCAACGGCAGTGTACGGCGAGTCTGTATGGGACTTTAACCCGTACAGGCTGAGTGCAAAAAAAATTGGCCGAATACGCTTCGATATGGTGTTCGGTGATTATGGTCATGATCAGCAAGCGCTGATCGAAGAAGCCAAATATCTTCTGTATTGTCTTATTTATTTCGCTGGCGGTGGGCGGATTGGTAAGCTGAGTGCATCTACGATTATTTCATATTGGGTTGTGCTGCGCATCGCTATGAAGTTCTGCTATGCGCAGAAAAAGAAGTCAATGGTTGGTGTGCTGTCCTTGCAGCAGCTTTTTACCGTGCCTGTTTATCTAGCGGCTTTTGTTAGTGAAAGTAATTTTGACAAGACGGTTCTTAGTGGGATATTGCACGGATTGATTAGTGTGGGCGAGGAACGCCTAGGGTATGTTGTGCTGAATCCAAGAGTTTTTGATTTGAGAAGACCTGATTCTAAACAGCATCCGGTAATTCCGACACGCCTTTATTTGAATTTAATAAATATTTGTGGCGACCTGCTCGATCATCTTTACTTGGGTGTTGGGAATATTGATTCATTTATATCGTGCTTTGCTGATGAGTATTTCGGTCTTACTCCGCACCGTCAAAAATCTTTGGGGGTTGGTGGTAAGTCGCGCTATCGCCCCGGTATTCAGCAAGCAATAGAGGAATATGGTCTGGCTGCGGTTTTTGTCGGTGAGTTTGCCTGTTCCGAAAAGAGAAAGCTGCAGCGAGTCCTTCTCAAGATGCAGTATGTGGTGAGAATGGTGATACACCTATATACCGGCATGCGTGATCAAGAGGTGATGCGTATGTCTTATAACTGCTTATCTGATCAAGTCGTGAGATGTTCAGTGGTTGATGATCAAGGTTTTATGCGCGATCAACCGCAATCAGTACACATATTATCGACTACCACGAAGTTTAGCGGTTACAAGAAAGAAAGCGCATGGTTCGCGGCAGGCGAAGTCGTCAAGGCGGTCGAGGTTGGCCAGGCGATTTGTCGTGGTTTAGCCCGGCTCTATAGGATTGAACTGGATGATCGTTGTCCGCTATTCATCAATCCGTCCGTCCTGTGTAAAACGAAGAATTGTGCAGAAGTTGGTGTAACAGACTTTACATTGAGAGCAACGATGGGCAGTGCTTTGAAATCCTTATCGATTCAATCAGAGGATTTACAAGAGTTGGCTCAGAGCGACCCTTCTCGTGACTTTTACAATGAGCCAGATTTTGCAGTAGGCCAGCCCTGGCCGCTGACTAGCCATCAATTCCGACGTTCGTTGGCCTTCTATGGAAGCAGTAGCGGCTTTCTCTCGTTACCGACTCTGCGAGCGCAGTTCAAGCATATGACCATTCAGATGGCGCGCTATTATGCGAATGGCTTTGATAACTTGCGCACCATTTTTGGCTACTATGACGAGAAGAAAATAGACTTCGTGCTACCATATAACCACTTTGCTTTCGAGTTCCAGATGGCCATGCCGATGTCGGTGGCCAATCAGTTGATTGCAGATCTGCTGTTCAAAGAAGAACCGCTGTTTGGTGGCACCGGTTCATACATGCAGAGGCAGAAAGAACGTGTTGAAGCTGGCGAGATAAAGATTGAAGATATTCGTGCCGATACAGAGCTTCGGGTGAAGAACGGTGCAATTAGCTATCGGCCAACGCTACTCGGTGGTTGCACCAAGGTGGGCCGCTGCGATTCCTTCATGCTCGGTGACTATACTGAATGTTTGTCCTGCGAGGGTGCGATTATCAAGCCCTCCAGGTTAAGTGCGGCCATTGAGGATGCGAAAAACGAGTTGTCAAACTACGCAGAAGACTCAGGCGAATATCAAATTGTGAAGGGCGATATTGAGCGCCTAATGGTTTTCAAGACTCGCCTGATCGACACTGTGGAGCTTTAGTCATGAAGTCTGGTGAAGGAATAAGCAAGGGGGTTGGTGCCTGTCAGGAAGCTTTGCAGCGCCTTCTCGATGGGAAGCCTTTTATGCCCGAGCATGTAGGGCTAGACCTATCCAAACTTACCGCGAGCATCGTCAGTCATGAGGCTGGATTTGACCGTGGTTATCTGAAAAAGTCTCGCAAAACACATTTGCCATTACTCGCAAAGATCGAGGCTTGTCGTGCTGAGGCTGACAAGGGCTGCGGCTCATCAAGTGGTAAAAGCATTAAACGTTTAGCAGATAAAGTTTTGTTTTTAGAAAAAGAGCTGGCGATGGTCAGTTCGCAGCGTGATCGAGCGCTTACACAGAACCTCCAGCTATGGGCGCGCGTGAGAGAACTGGAACTAGCTGAGCGTCAGAACAAGTCACGCCGGGTTCGGCTACATCATTGATAGATTTACGCCTCCTCGACAGCATCACAAGCGTCGGGGAATGTTCTAGCTAGTAGTCTGGATAATGAGGTTAGGGCCGACAGCATTAATGCAATTTCAAGCCTTCTTGAGCGCCAGCGTCGATCAGGTGGGCTAAAGCTCTGACGCCTGAGGCAGTAGGCCGCATGGATCGCATGCAAGCACGCTTGCGATGCGATACAGCTTCTCGACGGTGATGTTGACCTCGCCACGTTCGATCCGCCCTACGTAGCTGCGGTCGATATTGCACGCCAGCGCCAGTGCATCCTGGGAAATCCGGCAGGCCTTCCTCTGCACTCGGATGCGTTCCCCTAACGCTTTCGCCAACTTATCCATGACCGTCTCAATTCAACTTGAGGCGGCACTATCGTGCGTTTGCGGACGCACAGGCCACGGATTATAATCCGCATTTCTTTCGCGCTAACTCTTCTGGTGCCTCAATGAAATCGGCCTCGTTTATCTTCGACAGGCGTCTGTATGAGCTGCTTCAGGAGCCAGGGCGTACAACCTTTACGACCCGTGAACTGCGCGATGCCTATGCTGCTCGCCTGAATGGCACACATTTCCGTATCGCCGATGTGCGACGCTATGTGTATGAGCAGATCCGTCGACTAGTGCGCGCGGGCTGGGTTGCACTGGACGAGGACCGTCGTGTCCGAGGACAGGTCTACCACCTGCAGCCGATTCCGGCACACCTACAACTGGAACTGATCGACAACGGTTTTGAGAGCAGCCTTATGGCTGCCGGAGTGCCCGAACCAGACACGGCGGTACGCGACGTGGAGGCTTTGCCGGCCAATACGGATTTGCAGTTGGAGGCGCTCCACAAGGAAATCCGCTTGGACTTTCTCACTTCAATGGGCGAGGCAGAGCGATTCAAGCTGCTTCTGGACGAGATGCCGCATTTGCGCGACAAGGTTGAAGGCGATTACCTGGAGGCCAGGGATCGCAGTTCTCGCCTTCTGGGCCATTTACGCGCCATAGAAAAGACCCTCAAAACGCTCGCAGCGCCACGATGAGCAGATCGCTACGCAGCTGGCAGAACAGCTGCATCACCAAGGCGTTGGAGCACCTTACCGTCACGCAGCACTTCTTCTGCCAGGCAACGCCGGGAGCCGGGAAGACGCGCATGGCCGCGGAGCTGACCAGCCGACTGCTTCAGCAGGACAGAATTGACCTGGTGCTGTGCTTTGCGCCGTCCTGCCAGGTCGTGGAGGGTTTTCGTTCGACTTTTTCGGAAGTGCTAGGCAGACGTCTCGATGGCCAGATGGGTGCCGTGGGGGCGGCCTATACCTATCAGGCCATGGAATACCGTGATGAGGGATTCTGGCAGCTTCTTGATGACTACCGGGTGCTTGTGGTCTTCGATGAAATCCACCATTGCGCCGGCCACGATCCGCTCCTCAGCAATGCCTGGGGGCAGCAGATACTGCACCGGATACAGGATCGCGCTGTCTTCACGTTGGCCCTGTCTGGCACGCCCTGGCGTTCGGACGACAAGGCCATTGCCTTGGCTCGCTATTCGTCGCCCGAAGGGCATTTGATCTGCGATTACCGCTATGGCTTGAAAGACGCCATTGCCGACGGCGTGTGCCGATCCCCTCGCATTGTGTTGCTCGATAATCAGAAGGTGAAACTCACTGAAGAACTTGGCGCGGATAGCTCCGTCAGGCTGTTTCCCAGCATCGCCAAGCTTTTGGGGGAGTCACCTGTCACCTATGAGGAACTGCTGCGCCATGACGACGTGATCAATCCAATCCTCGACCTTGGCTACAGCAAGCTCAACGAGCTACGCCAGATCAAGCCTGATGCCGCCGGCTTGGTGGTGGCTACCGACATCGAACACGCTCAGCAAATAGCCCAGGCTCTGGAAACAATGGGTGAAGAGTGCCGTATCGTGACCAACAAAACCCCGGATGCGCAGCAAGTGATCAATGCATTCCGCAGCAACACCTGCCGCTGGATTGTCGCCGTAGGAATGATCAGCGAAGGCACCGACATTCCACGCCTGCAAGTGTGCTGCTATCTCAGCCGTATCCGCACCGAACTGCATTACCGGCAAGTGCTGGGACGGGTACTGCGACGCACAGGTGAATCGGATGACCAGGCTTGGCTATTCATGCTGGCAGAACCGAAGCTTCAGGGCTTTGCGGAGCGAATTGCAGATGACTTGCCGGATGACCTGGCCGTTTTGAGAGATGTGCAGATGCCTGGATTTAATCCAGACTCAAGGCCTGAACCGATGGGTGCTTCGGGCCATGTCAAGGGTATCGGCGATGCTGGGTTAGGTGGCGCAGAACCTGGTATTGGGTCGCAGGCTACGAACATCATTTCGCTGGGTGGCTTTGCAAATGAGCCCGCTTACCAGGTCAGCTTTTCCCAGCATTACCGGCAGCAGCTACTGGCTTGTTTCTGATGCTCAGCCAGTCGAGGCTGCTCGAATGATGCCGGTGTGCATGAATCCATAACCGGCCGGTGCCGCGTGGAACGTAATCGTGAGGTGCGTATGGAGGTTAGGTCGCAGGCATTGGTCGATGTCGTTGAGGATGTGATCTGCGACGTGTGCCGCTCTGGAACTCGTATCCCTGGCTATGGCCTTCAATACGGCAAGCTTGAAGCCCAATGGGGATATGGATCACAGCATGACGGAAAGCACTATCGGGTGCATCTCTGCGAGCCCTGCTTTTTCAGGGTGCTGAGTGGATTGCGTCGGGAGTGTATGGTCAATGGCATGTTCGATGATGAGCAGCCATTTTCCTCTGAGGATTTTGGCTTGGTCAGCAAGGGTAACTACTGGGAAAAGAGCTGATGACAGGACTGCGGCTGAGCGATCTTCTTGAACCCGTCATGCAGCTTGCTTACGAAGCAGGCCTACTTATTGAGTCAGAGCTTAATAGACCAGACGGCCCAAGGGGCAGTGGCTTTAAGGCAGACGTCGATGTTGAAATCGAGGTACTTCTGCGACAGCGACTGAAGCACATCCTTAATTGCGATTTTGTCGGAGAAGAAACGGGCTGCGAGCTATCAGGCCACCCATTTAGTTGGGTTGTTGACCCCAATGATGGAACAGGCGACTTCCTCAATCGTCGGCCGGGCTCTGCCATTTCTATCGGATTGCTGCATAACGCAACGCCAGTGCTGGGCGTGGTTTACGCCCCCGTCACGCCTAGTGGTCCTGACTGCATAGCATGGGCTGAGGGTGCACCGGCTTTACTGCGTAATGGTCGTCCCGTGAATAATGACCTGCAATCTGCGATCTTGGGTAAGCGTCCAGCCAAGTCACCTTCCGAACTCCAGCATTAAGGGCGATGGTGTCCGCGTATTTTTAAGCGGACGCGTTCGTCCTTAACGTTAGGATTTCCATGCGCCAACGAAGCTCTTACCCCGAACCGTTCAAGGTCCAGGTCGTTCAGGAATGCCTACAACCGGGTGCGACCGTCTCCAGCGTTGCCATCCGCCATGGCATCAACGCCAACGTCATTCGAAAATGGCTACCGCTTTACCGAGATCAGCTACCCGCGGCGTTGCCGGCGTTCGTTCCATTGAGGGCTACGCCCAAACGGCCGACTGCAGCATCGGTGATTATTGAGCTATCGCTTGGCGAGCAGTCAGTCACAGTGAAATGGCCAGTGTCCGATCCTGACGGCTGCGCCCGCTTTGTCCGGGGGCTTGCCCCGTGATCCGCATCGATAGCATCTGGCTTGCCACTGAGCCGATGGACATGCGCGCCGGCACCGAGACCGCATTGGCCCGTGTAGTGGAGGTATTCGGTGCGGCGAAGCCGCACTGTGCTTATCTGTTCGCCAACCGCCGCGCCAACCGCATGAAAGTGTTGGTGCATGACGGTGTAGGGATCTGGCTGGCCGCGCGGCGATTGAACCAGGGCAAGTTTCACTGGCCAGGCATCCACCGCGGCTCGGAAGTTGAACTCGACACCGAGCAGCTTCAGGCTTTGGTGCTCGGTTTACCTTGGCAGCGGGTTGGTGCAGCCGGTGCGATCACAGTGCTGTAGCGCCGGCCATTAGCCCATCGCTTTATCTGCGCTGATCGCCTGCTCTGGCACAATCAGCGGCATGACTTCCTCGCCCAATCTCGACCAACTGACACCTGGTGGTTTCGTCGGGGATGCGCTCCAGGTTCAGCCCGGCAAACTGGCGCAGGATCGTGGTTTCGTACAGCGCTTCCTCCATCGCTGGATCGCTGTAGCCGAACCAGTTCTGCAGCAGATGCACACGCAGCATCGCCATCAACGGGTAGGCCGGACGGCCACCTTCACCCTTCGGATAATGTGGCTCGATCAAAGCAATCAAGCCCTTCCACGGCACCACCCGATCCATCTCGATCAGGAACAACTCCTTGCGGGTTTGCTTGCGCTTGCCAGCGTACTCGGCGTCGGCGAAGGTCATCTGCTTCATCGGGAAACTCGGTGGGTGGGGTCGCGGTATTTTGCCAAATCAGAAAGTCTTTTTCAGAGTTTCCCTAGGCTGACAAGCCAAGCGCTGGATCGCAACCATCCATCACCTTATCCAGCTAGATCTGCCTCCTCCAATAAGTGCCGCACAAATCCCGGCGGGTGCAGATTTCCGGGAGGTTTGCGCCAGATCAGTTGGAGACGCTTTTCAAGCCCCGGGATGGGAAGAGCTACCAGCGCGCCACTGCGAACTTCGTCTTGTACTGCGGAAGCCATCACCAACGACACGCCGAGTCCCGCCCTCACTGCTTGTTTGACTGCCTCGGTGCTGCCTAGCTGCATACCGCTGCGAGGCACGCCCAGTTCGCCAAAGTATTCGGTCAGAAGCCGTCCGGTACCGCTACCCGGTTCACCTCCCAGCATCGGCAGGTCCACCAGACGATCACGTTCTATGCACCCTGCTTCAGCCAGCGCATGGTCGGGGCTGACGATAAGCACCAGCGGCTCGACCCGCCAGAGGCGGTGTTCGAAGTCGGGGTGAGGTAGCCACCATTCCATGATCGCGGCGTCGAGCTGGCCCGCCAGTAGCTGGTCGGCCACATCCGGGTTGGCGGCGATGCGCAGATCCACCTCGCCCCTCTCATTTGCGGTCGTCAGATAGTTGCGCACGAATGGCAGGAGAAGGTAGGTGCCGATGTTGGAGCTGGCCCCGACGCGCTCACGATTGCCATGCAGGGCTTCTAGCGCCCGGGCGTGCATGTCGAGCAAGGCGGTCGCATGCGGCATGAAGGCCAGCGCCCGTGTGGTAGGCTGGCAGCCGCTACGACTGCGCTGCACCAGCGTTACGCCGACCTGCTCTTCAAGCTTCTGCAAGTGCTGCGACACCGTCGGCTGGGCCAGCCCCAACGCCCTCGCCGCGCTCTGAAAACTGCCTGTTTGAACGATCGCTACCAGGCTCTTCAGCCAGACCGGATTCAACATGCGGCAGGCTCGGCCTTGGGCAGACGGTTCGCAGCGTTGATTGGGCGCGCACCTGCCAATGCCTGGATGATGTTCTGCGCTGCACAACGTTCAATCTCCAGGCGCACCGCGCGCACTGCCGACCCTATGTGCGGAGTGAACAGCGTATTCGGATGCGCGAGCAGCGCAGGATCGATCAGCCGCGGCCGGTCCGCGCGAGCCCAGTCTTCCATTTCGAATACATCCGCCGCATACCCGCCGAGCTGGCCTCGCTCAAGCGCCGCGAGCACGGCGGCTTCATCCACTACCGAACCACGACAGGGGTTTACAAGCAGAGCGCCCGGCCGTACGAGGGCAAGCAGCTCGGCGTTGACCAGATGCTGGGTATCGGCATTCAAGGGAAGCGCCAGCAGGATGAAGTCCGAGCTGGCGAAGAGTTCGCTGCACGCCACCCGGCGCAGGCCGAGCCGTTGCTCGGTTTGTGTATCCAGAGCCTTCGCCTCGTGGTACTGCAGGGTCGCGCCCCATCCCTGCAAGCGATCAGCCATGGCCAGTCCGATGGCGCCCATGCCAAGGATGCCGACCGTAGCGTTATCCAGCCCCGTGCCGTAGAACTGTGGTTGCCAGCCCTGGAACTTGCCAGAGCGGACGAACGCATCTGCTGCCCGCAGATGCCGCCCCAGCCCCACCGCCAGTCCGATCGCCAGCTCGGCAGTCGGGACCGTCAACAGATCAGGCACGAAGGTCAGCCAGACCCCGCGGGCAGTACAGGCGTCCACATCGAAATTGTCGAAGCCCTTGAGCGCGCAGCCGACTACACGCAGCTCAGGGCAGGCTTGAAGAAAGTCTGCATCGACCCGATCGGGCATGAACGCCATCATCGCCTGAGCATCGCGGCAGCGGCGCAGAATTTCCTCGCGCGGCAGCGTGCTGTCGGTCTGGTTGGTCATCAGCTCGCAATGTGGCGCCAGCAGTTGCAGGATCTCATCGTGTACTCGGTGAGTTATAACGAGTTTCGGCAGCATGGTTTGTCCTATTTGAAACGTTTGCGCAGCACGCCACTGAAGGCGTCTACTAGCGTGACCATGGCCAGGATGACCAGCAGGATTGCTGCAACCTCCTGGTACTGCATGATGCGCAGCGAGCCCATGAGTTCGAAGCCGATACCGCCGGCGCCAACCATGCCCATCACGGTGGAGGCGCGAAAGTTGTATTCCCAGCGGTAGATCGCCACGTCGGCGAACTGCGGCGTCACCTGTGGCAAAACCGCGTGCAGCAGCACTTGCATCGGCGTAGCCCCCGCCGCCCGAGCGGCTTCCACCGGCGCTTCGTCGACGTGCTCGATGGCCTCGGCGAAGAACTTGCCGACCATGCCGACCGAATGCAGACCCAGGGCAAGCACGCCCGGCAAGGCGCCGAACCCTACGGCTGCAACGAAGATGATGCCCATGATCAGCTCCGGCACCGACCGCAGGGCATTGAGCAGCACCCGGGCAACACCGAACACAAGGGGGTGCGGCGCCGTATTGCGCGCTGCAACGAAGGCCACCACCAGCGAGAACACCACTGCGATGGCCGTACCGGCGATGCTCATCGCCAAGGTGTCGATCAAGGGGCGAATCCAGCTTCGATAGCCCGAAAAGTCTGGCGGCATGGCCTCGCCTGCCAGGGTCGCGATGGAGGGCAGCCCGTTCAGCAGCGTGGTGGCATCGAGCAGCCCCACGTACCAGCAGGCCAACAGCACCACTCCGAATACAATCGCCACCTGCCCCAGCTGGCGCCACCAACCGAGGCCGAAGCCTCGAAGGATGTGCTCGCGTTGCTCTGCAGGCAGCGCCTGCACGTCGTAATGAGTAGACATATCGGTGCTCACATCGTGGCGAAGTCGAGGCCGAGCAGCGATCCCATGTTGCGGATCACATCGTAGTCGGCGTCGGTGATTGGCGCGAAGGCCTCGGCCTTGAAGTTGCGCAGCACTTCGGGATCGTCGATACCGACGAATACATCCCGCACCTTGGTTTTCAGCTCGGGGCTCAGGTTCGAGCGCATCGCCCAGGGGTACTGGGGGTATTCGCCGCTGTAACCAAGTACTTTCACCTTGCTCGGATCGATTAGGCCACGTTCGACTGCGTGATTGAAAATTACCTCCGACAGCCCACCCGCATCGGCGTTGCCGTTCGCCACGTTGACGGCAACGGCGTCATGCGTGCCCACAAAATGTTGTTCGTAGTCCTGCCCACCCGTCAAACCGGCCGTCTCAAGAAGCACGGCTTTGGGAATCAAATGGCTGGACGTCGATGCCCGGTCACCATAGGCCATCTTCTTGCCCTTAAGGTCGGCATACTCATTCACGCCTGACGCCACATTGGCGATAATCACCGAGCGATAGGTCGGCTTGCCGTCGATGACCATGGCAGCGAAGGGCTCGATGTCGCTTTTGCTTTTGGCCATGACGTAGGACAGCGGACCGAAATACGCCAGGTCGATACGGCCAAAGCGCATCGCCTCAATCATCGAGGAATAGTCGGTGGTTACGATCAGCTGCACCTTCTTGTCCAGATGCTCTTCCAGATAATCCTTCAGCGGCTGGTTACGCTTGATCAGCTCGGAGGCGTTTTCGTCCGGCAGCAGGGCAACCTTTAGCACATCCGGATCGGCATCGGCCGCTAGGGCGGACAAACTTGAAACAGCGGACAGCAAGCAAGTCAATAAGAGCGCGGATAAGCGTTTCATCGGGACATCTCCAGTGAAGGTTCGAGCATGACAGGTGGTTCAGCCGGAGCATTCGCTGGCTGAGTCGTAGAGCGGCCTGCATAGATGCGCTCAAGCTGCGCATCGGTGAGTTCCGAGGGCGCGGCATCGAAAACGATCTGAGAATCGGCCAGCCCGACGACGCGATCGGCGAAGCGGCGGGCATATTCGAGTTGATGCAGCGAAACGATGGCGGTGATGCCGTCTTCCTTGCAGATGTCGCGCAGCAATCCGAGAACACGGACCGAAGTGGCCGGGTCGAGACTGGCTACCGGCTCATCGGCCAGAATGATCGCCGGCTGTTGCGCTAGCGCACGCGCGATGCCTACCCGCTGCTGCTGGCCACCGGACAGTTTGTCCACCCGGCTTAGCGCCTTGTCTGCCAGACCGACCCGAGCGAGGCAACTGAGCGCAATCTCCTGATCGGCACGCGGCAGAGGAAACAGCGAGCGGAGCGTGTTGTGAAAGGCCAGCCGACCGGTAAGCACATTAGCCAGTGCGCTTTGACGTTCGATTAGCTGGTGGTGCTGAAAGATCATGGCGGTACGCCGACGATGCTGACGCAAGGCCGAGCCGCTGCCGAGTTCACCGAGTTCGCTGGTGACACTGCCGCCAGTGGGCGTGACGAGTCGATTGAGACTACGGAGCAAGGTCGACTTGCCTGCGCCCGAGAGACCAAGCAGCACGGTGAACTCACCACGCCGAAATGCAATCGAGGTATCGCGTAGGGCTGTCACGCCGCCTGGATAGACGACGCTCAACCGGTCGACCCGCAGCACGGCGTCCTGTATCGGATGGGGCGTCATTTGATCACCTTTCGCAATATTGCTGGCCGCACAATTGCGGTTCGCGATGCAAAGGGTAGAAATTCCTTGTTAACGCACTGTTTCTAAAGGATGACATTTCGATGAATACTTCGAATCTGCCGTAGCGGGGCGGCAAGCGAAGCCGTGGAAGAACGGGCGCAACGTAGCGTCTTTCTTCACGCGGGATACAGGAGGCTTTGATTGATACTGCTGCGGATTCGCTACAGTAACGTTGGGCCAGAACGTAATGCCATCCAAGCAAGAGAGCGCACACTAGGGAAACTCTGAAGAAGACTTCCAGATTTTGGCAAAATACCCGGATTCCACCCACCGAGTTTCCCGATGAAGCAGATGACCTTCGCCGACGCCGAGTACGCTGGCAAGCGCAAGCAAACCCGCAAGGAGTTGTTCCTGATCGAGATGGATCGGGTGGTGCCGTGGAAGGGCTTGATTGCTTTGATCGAGCCACATTATCCGAAGGGTGAAGGTGGCCGTCCGGCCTACCCGTTGATGGCGATGCTGCGTGTGCATCTGCTGCAGAACTGGTTCGGCTACAGCGATCCAGCGATGGAGGAAGCGCTGTACGAAACCACGATCCTGCGCCAGTTTGCCGGGCTGAACCTGGAGCGCATCCCCGACGAAACCACCATTCTCAACTTCCGCCGCTTGCTGGAGAAACACGAGCTGGCGGCCGGCATCCTCGCTGTCATCAATGGCTCTGGGCGACCGCGGCCTGTCGCTGCGCCAGGGCACCATCGTCGATGCAACGCTGATCAATGCGCCCAGTTCGACCAAGAACAAGGACGGCAAGCGCGACCCGGAAATGCACCAGACCAAGAAGGGAAACCAGTATTGTGTGTCACGAACACAGGTCAGATGACCTGTGCTGCTGTGCCGAAGATGGAAGTAGGCCTTCCGAAGTCGGCTTGCAGGAGCGGACTTCAAACCACCCGGTGCTGCTGCATCCAAAAGGTGTGGTGGTGAGCGACCGAGGAAAAGTCATCCCTGAGGATGGCAGGTGAGTATGGAGAAGATGAGCGAAAGCAAACCGTCCGATGACGCATCGTTATGCCCAAGGTGCTGCCGAAACTGAGGTGGAGTACTGGCTTCAGGACAAGTCGGGGCGTTACCTGCTTACGGACCCGATGGCAGCCGGTGTATAGGCGGCATGATCTTCATACAGGCTTTGGTACGGAACGTGAGAACCTTGTTCCAGATGCGAAGGAAAATGACAAATGGCCAACACCATGAGGAAGAATACCGATGCTGGAACGAGGGGCGGAGCTTCCCGTAGTAGCGATGAAGCCTCTGTAATGGAGGTGGAGCGAAGGGGCGGCGTTATCCGGCCGACGAGCGTTGCCAACCTCCGGGGATGAGTGGCGTGAGCTCGGCGAAACCTTATGACATAGCGAAACGCACGGTATGGGACGCCTACCAGCAGGTCAGGGCCAACCGCGGTGCTGCCGGCATCGACGATGAAACCATCGCCGATTTCGAGCGGGATCTGTCTAAGAATCTCTACAAGCTGTGGAATCGGATGTCGTCGGGGTCGTACTTCCCGCCTCCGGTCAAGCAAGTAGAAATTCCCAAGGCATCGGGAGGCACGCGCAAGCTGGGAGTGCCCACGGTTGGTGATCGTGTCGCGCAAACCGTGGTCAAGCTTCTCATCGAGCCGGAGCTGGACTCGATCTTCCACTCGGACTCCTATGGGTACCGGCCGGGACGATCAGCGAAGCAGGCGGTGGCGATCACGCGTGAGCGCTGCTGGCGATACGACTGGGTGGTGGAGTTTGATATCAAGGCAGCCTTCGATCAGATCAATCATGGGTTGCTGATGAAGGCGGTGCGCCTGCACATCAAGGAGGACTGGATACTTCTGTACATCGAGCGGTGGCTGGTTGCGCCGTTCGAAACGGATGACGGCATGCGCGTCCCACGCGAACGCGGCACCCCGCAAGGTGGAGTGCTCAGTCCCCTCCTGATGAATCTGTTCATGCACTATGCCTTCGACACCTGGATGCAACGTACCAGCCCCAACTGCCCGTTTGCCCGCTACGCCGATGATGCGGTGGTGCACTGCCGCAGTCGAAAGCAAGCGGAGTACGTGATGCGCTCCATTGCTTCACGGCTGGCTGCCTGTGGCTTGACGATGCACCCGGAGAAATCGAAAGTCGTGTACTGCAAGGACAGTAACCGTCGCGCAGGTTATCCGCATGTGAGCTTTACCTTCCTCGGCTTCACCTTTAGGCCGAGGAAGGCGCTCAGCAAACAAGACCAGCTCTTCACGAGCTTCCTTCCGGGAGCGAGTGCGGATGCCTTAAAGCGGATGCGGCAAGCGGTACGCAGGTGGCGACTCAATCGCCAAACCCACGTGACGCTGGTCGACGTGGCTCGGCTCTACAATCCAGTGATACAGGGGTGGTGGCAATACTAT
This sequence comes from Pseudomonas sp. YA1, assembly GCF_058680555.1. NCBI lineage: Bacteria > Pseudomonadati > Pseudomonadota > Gammaproteobacteria > Pseudomonadales > Pseudomonadaceae > Pseudomonas > Pseudomonas sp. YA1. Next base: position 161,973 of record NZ_JBZWBG010000012.1, on the reverse strand, counting down.
GGCTCGTTCTATCGGACAGCCATGCTTGGCATCTTCCAGCACATTGACCGCGCGCTTGAACGCTGGGCCCGACGAAAATACAAGGCCCTTCATAGGCGCAAGCGGCGCATTAGCCAATGGCTGGACAAGATGCGGACTGTGGTACCCCGGCTGTTTCATCACTGGCGAGTGACCGGGCAGCAAGGTTGGATAACGGGAGCCGTATGACGCGAGAGTGTCACGTACGGTTCTGCGAGCGGCTGCGGGGGCAGTTCCCGCGGCCGACTCACCATTTCGGCAGTGCGACCTGAAAGTCGCATGGGTTTCTGTTCCGCAGGTTAACGCCCGACGGAACCGACTGTTCCACCACTCGTTCCCTACCCAGACAGGCGTGGCCGGTAACAGCCGGGTCTGAAGCTCTGGGGACAATGTAACCGCCGATATTTCGGTAGGTCGAACCGCGAGGCCAGACTGAATCTGCCAGCATCAAGGCGGAGAGGCGCTAGGGATGAACAGGTACCCGCCAACTGCACGGGGGTGATGGTGCTCGCTTGGCGACTGGCTTCTTGCTGGAGGTTAGAGATTGCTTCGGCAATTGCCTTGGTCTGAGCCACATAGCTGCCGGATAGGTTGGCAATCACAATGCAGCAACGCGGTAACTCCAGAGCGGCGCTCATCAGGCAGCTGAGTGTGTAGGTGCTCACGGTAGCCAGCGTACCGCCGCCGATGACAGTAGTGCTCGCGTTTTCAAGGTAGGGCGGCAACTCATCGAGCATGATCAGGGTCGGTTTGTCCCCGATAATTTTCTTCCAGCCAGCCTGATCGACCGCGCGAGGGCCATTGACCCAGTAGGGCTTGATGGCTTCCTCTTCGCCTAGTTGGGTAGTCGCGAATGATGGGGTTGAATGTGCATGCCTGCTTGACTGTCTTGAGCATCTGCTCGACTCCCTGAGAAATACTTAATCGTTGCTCGACTGACTGGAGGGTGGGGTGGGCTGCGGAATGGAAAGCTCCTGACTCACCTGCTGCAGAAACCACTCACGCATGGTCAACCCACGCGCCTTGAGTGCGGCGTAGATCTGCTGCTTTTGGGCAGGATCAACCTCGATCACAACGCGATTGCTAGTTTTCATAGGCATGGGCACCTGGCTTAGGTTTGTAACGTGACGTGATGTTATGTTCGAAGGGGAGGGGCTGGAAGCCCTGGCGTACATTAATTTATTTTCTCTTTTAGGAGCATCTTGAGGTAGGCCCCCGTGGCCTGGCCGTTACTTCTGCCAAGTACTAAAAACGGGGTACCGGCCGGTCATCATGGCCTTCGACTGCTCAGGGTTAAGATCCTGTTGTTGCTCCTGCCAGTTGCCTGATCAGACGAAACGTCCCCGGTATGAGCGGCGGGCTGCTAGTCCAGATGCCGACTCGCCTGGGGACCAGCCCGAATTACACCGGGACTTATGGGCTGAGTGGGCAGCTATCGCAGGAACCACAGCAAGGCTTGCCGTGCATGGAGTCCCAATATTGCCGCTCAGCCTCTTCCCAGTCCCGCAATGCGAAAGCCAGTTCGGTAGCCTGCTTTGCATGGTCATGGCAGCGTCGAATTCGTTTAGGACGGCGGCGTCCATACAGGCCGCAGAAGCAGCGCCTTTTTTGGTTGATTACCCGCCGGGACTTTTCCCACACGCTAAACAAAGGCACTGTTCCGGAGATCACATCCAAGATAGGTCGCTCTTTGGACTTTCTGCGCTTGAGCCCTAGCTGATTTACCGCAAGATCGTTAGCGATTTTGCCACTGATTGCGCTCGCAGCCTTCTGCGCTCGCAGTTGATGTCGAGCTGCGTCGCCGTGTGCCCACGCGGAACCATTCGGCCATCTGCGCAGAGTGCGAGCGCGCTCTTGAAGCTTTAGGTATTTGTAGATTGTCTCAAGCCAGGCACGAGCGGACGGCTCGTCTGAGACAGGAAGCGGATTGGCGCCCGCGTAAAACAGACAGAACGTACCATCATAATTGATGTGCCGTTCCGGGCAAAAGCCTGGCAAGTGATGTGGTGTGCTTTCGCGTGCTTCTATCCATTCACCGTCTTGGCGTAAATGCAGCTTGTAGGGGAGCGTTCTCCCGTCCACCAGCCGAATCGGAAGATCAAGCGTTGCTGTCTGCGGAACGGATGTTACACAGGTACCCCCGAAATCTGGGGCGACCTGTGCAATCAGGTCGAGCGCTGTGCTCAACGGCTGCCGTCTACTTTCTGGCGGGAGTGGGGCTGCACCTGACGCTCATCTGCGCGAATGATGGCGGCGGAACCCGCATAGGCTTCCGAGCGAGCTTGCTTCGCAGATGCGTCCCCATCATCTGCCAGGGCTTCGGTAGCTTCGTTGTAGTCCAGGTGTGATGTCTTACGACTCTTCCCAAACAGGTTCTGCACAGCTTTCGATGCTGCGTCGTAAGCTACTTGCCCGATCGCGGTTTCCACCCCCGAACACGCGCATTGGCGTTTCTCAGACTCGATCACGCTACGCCCGATAGCGCACCTAACTCTATTACCCTTGGCGCCCAGGCGCGTGACGGCTATTGGGCCCAGATCGAAGCCAATCGCGAGGCCGAGGTCGCCGGTTTCAATACCTTCGGCGTTCAGCCGCTCAATTGCGAGATTGAAGCTGCTGCGCAGTGCACCTGCTAGCCGTGTGGCCTCGGATACTGACTTCTCTTCGTCAGTAGTATGCGCGGTGCCGTCACAGGATAGGGCTTGCACGCAGTCTCCGATGAAGCGCACCCGGCGCCCTTCGAAGTCGGAAGTCACGACCCGCTCCAGCTCGGAGCGGATGACATGCAAAGTCCGCACGACATCGTCGGTCTTCTCGTTGATGTGATCGGCCACGTAGGCTGTGAAGCCATCAATATCGGCGTAGAGGCTCACCATCTCCTGTCGCTTCGAGTTGGCCGGAGTCAGCGAGTAAATGTCCATATCACGCAGGGGTGGGGTTTGGCGGGAAAACTGGTAACCGCCAATGGGGTTCTTTTTCAGATCCTCACGCCACTCCTCGACGATCTCGTCGGACGTGACATCCAGCTTGGCCGCATCCTGACATGCCTTGATCTCTATCGCGGTTAGGGCAGATTTTTCCGGCTCATCGCTTTCCGCAAGGCCGATGGCCTTACGAGCATTGTTGGTCAGATAGATACCCCTGGCCTTGTTATTACTGGCCAGTTTCGCGGCATGGTTCGCTGGATCGCCCAGGAACAAGGGTTCGCGGTACCCGCTGCGGCCATTGTTTACAGCAAGAGCTAGGCCGGTATCGATGCCAATTCGAACCTTGGCTGCTGGGATTTGCTCATCGTCGTCGCCCGTCTCTGCAAGCACGTCAATGATCAATTGCGCAGTCGCAACGGCGCGTTGAACACGCTTGGTCTCAGCGCCGGACTCAGTGTTGTACGGCTTAGTGAAAAGGGAGTGCAGCCGCTGACTGTGGAAGTCGACGCGGCGCGCATCAACCTTGTTGAGAATTCGCTTGACTGCCCGGTAGTGCTGGTCAAGAAAGCGCAGCGTGCGCTTGTGACACTCTGTGCCCTCGACTGCAGTGATGTTCAGCATGTCCTCGAGATTCATGATGTCCGCATACATGTGGACCCCATCCACGCGGTACGCGGTACTGGTAGGAATCGATTCCAACGACATGTCGCGCACGTAATCCTTGATGGTGATTTCCTCAACATCAGCGATCTTCTGGTCTATGTGTTTTGCAGCGCGATCATGGTTCCAGCTCTTGCTCATCGATCACTCCTTCGGGTGATTGGGCGCGCTGCAATGCGGTAGGCAAGCGCATGCCAAATTTGCTTGTTGACAGATATCCGTTACTTCGGTCCTAGCTTGTTGAAAATGGTGCGTAGCTGATTGCAGGCTGGAGATAGGCTGGAGGGCAGCTGGTCTTCACTTTTCGTTAGGCGATATCCGATGGTTGTCAGCCCTTTCAGATCTGACGGCAGATGTACCTCGTCACCCCTAGGCTCAAGAAGGAAGGTTCGTGCCCTGCCAAGTCGTCCTACGAACAGGCCAAGCTCGAAAATGACGTTGTCGCGCGGCGTATTCTTGGTTTCCTCGCGCATTGTGACGGAGTCGTCCGGCTGTGCGATTGCGATGGCAAAATCGCACTCGTCCAGTTGCTCTTCGAGGCTTTCAAGGGCGTACTGCGATGCGCGGAAAACGCCTTGTGTCCAGGTCTTTACGAAGAACTTGTCGTGCTCAAGGTTATTCTCGATTGCCCGGGCAATAGGGAGTGCCTCGACCGAGCAAATGATGAATACGTGGGATGACTGATGGGCAGGAAGCACCATGTCGTTTCGCTGGTGTAGTCGATCGACCAGTTGCCGAGTGACCTGTCGCCAAACCGAGGGATACGCGTCCGCAATGGACTTGAAGTCTGCCGCGCTGACCTTCAAGACAATCGAGGGCTCGGTGGCCAGTACAGTAGCAGAGCGCTTCGCTGTTGGGACCAGAGCAGCCATTTCTCCGACGTGATCGCCGCCCCCTCGTGTTGCGACTTCACGATCATGGACCTTCACCTGGAAATGCCCTGTGATGATGAAATAAACCTCGGAGTCCTCCGCGTCCTCGGTAATGAGCACAGCATCCTTAGCGATCTCCTCCAGCGTTCCTACCTCTGCGAGGCGGCGTGCTAGGTCTTGATTTCCGAGTACCAGCTTCTGCTCAAGCAGTACTTCCTCAAGAACGGCGCGGCCTGACGGCCCTTCAAAGCGATCGATCAACTTCCCAGTAGTCATGATGGTGAGCATTCCCTTGCGAAGAGGTTGCGGGGGCGTTCACAGAGAAATGGGGACGTGCGTCACCCTTTCAAGGGGCGCTGAAGAAAAGATCTGGGCATGGCGGGCGCTCAGGGACGCAGGTTCAAACTCTGTTTGATTGCATTCGGGAGTAGTGGGCCGAATGTTCAGTGTCAAACATTTTGTGCTGTAAGACCTGACGTGCTCTGGTACACCTGTCAAACCTTCTCTTGATTGGCGTCAGTTTTTGTCAATCAATGGGGGTGAGTTTGACGGTCAATGGGGAGTCGCCGAAATAGCATCATAGGTAGGGATTACGGGCGATTTGGCGGTGTCAATCGAAGGAACGTAATTTGATACCTCACATTATTGGCCGGACGACCCGCTGGTGGCCGAGGCCACTGCCCGGGCCAAGCCACGCAAGTAGTCGACGGCGCTCAGAGCACCCGGGTCAGGTCGTCGTCGAGGAAGTGCCGGAAACTCAGGCGCTGGCCGTCGGCGAAGTCGAAGTGGCTGTCCAGGGTCGGGCCGTTGAGGACGAACTCCAGGGCCAGCAGGCGCACACCGACCAGGCCGCGCTGCCGGCCGAGGTCGTGCAGGCGGTACTCGCCCGGGCCTTCGTCGTTCTCGCAGGGCCGCGGCGCTTCGCCGCTGCGCCAGAACACCGTCTCGCCCTCGAAGTAGAGGCGATACCAGCGTTGCTCGAACTGCAGGTAGACCACGTTCACCGGATCGGCCGGACGGCCTTCCCACCACCATTCCTGGATCAGCAGCGACTGGCAGACCTGTCCGCGCAGGGCGGGCTGTTCGCCGTTGATCGTGCAGCAGGGGATGGCGGTATGCATCGGGCTCCTCCTCCGGGGTCGGTTCACAGCAGGGACAGGTCGGCGCCGTCGCTCCGCAACTGGTCGTAGGCCTGGTCCAGGCGGTCGCGCAGCGCTTCGGCGCCGGGAATGTGGCGCGAGACGATCATCCGCAGCGGCAGGCGGTACAGTTCCTGGCTTGCCAACGCCTGGCGGCTGGCCGCTTCCACCGGCGCCTGGTAGTCGAGCAGGTAGTCGCCGCGCCCGAGTTCGAGCATGCGCAAGGCGGCGTGGTGGGTGCCGGTGCGGTACAGGCGCAGGTGCAGGTTGGGGTCCTGGATGAAGTCGGTGACCGGTTTCCAGTAGCTGTAGCCGCTGATCAGGATCAGCCGGCGTCCGGCCAGGTCCTGGGGAACCCGCGGTGCCGGCTGGTGCGCCGGGTAGTACAGGTTCAGGCTGACGTGGCCGAGCACGCGCCGCGCCTGGAGGGTGTCGGCGGCCAGCTCCGGCTTGGCCGCGCCGGCCCACAGCGCCACGCTGCCATCCTGCAGCCCCAGGTACAGGCGCGCGCTGGGCAGGGCGCGGAACGCCGGACGATAGCCGGCCCGCTCCAGCAGCAGGCGGACCAGGCGGGCGCCGGAACCGGCGGCGTGGCCATCCCGGGCGGTATAGATGTAGGGGGGGAATTCGTAGTAGCCGACGTTCAACGACGGCCTTGCGTCCTGCGCATGGAGCTGCGGGGCGGCCAGCAGGGCGAACGCCAGCAGCGCGAGCAGGGGCGTTGTGTTGCGTAGGGGCATGGTGTGCGGCCTTGCCGTTTTTTGTTGTTATGAATGGGGGCGAAGCATGCGGCGCGCCGGGCCGCTTGTCCAGCCCGGCGCGCGCCCGGTCAATGGGGCAGCAGGAAGCGCGCGGCGAGCGGCAGGTGGTTGGAGATCTGCAGCGTATCGCTGCGCCGGACCCGGGCATCGAGACGGGTCAGCGAGGGGCTGTGGAACAGGTAGTCGAGGGTCCGATCCGGCCCCTGGACCCGTGGGTCGTTGGGGAAGTGCGTGTACCAGCGAACCTGGTCGACGCCACTGGCCTCTTCCAGCGACGGCACCATCGGGAAGCGCCCGCTCAGGACGGCCAGTTCGCTGTCTTCCCGGTAGGGCGCGCGCAGCGGCGCCAGCAGGTAGGGATACTGGCCGGGCGGCAGCAGGTTGAGGTCGCCGCCGAGCAGCCAGGGCGTGCGCCTGGCCTGCAGTTCGTCGAGCAGCGTACGGGTGGTCTCGACCTGGCGCTCGAGGGTGTCGTCGTTCGCCTGCGGGCGGTCGAAGCGGGCGTTGAGCACGGCCAGCTCGCCGCCGCCGTCGATCGGCAGGTGGCTGACCAGGATCGCCGGGCGCGGCCCGAACAGGCGGTCGAACAGCCCGCCGTCGCGTGGCGGCAACTGGCGCCGCTCGGCGCTATCGATGCGATAGCGGCTCAGGGTGGCCTGCTTGCGGCCGACGCTGCCGAAGATGTGCGGCGTCGGCACGAAGGCCGACTTCCACTCGTAGGCCTGGGCGCTGCAATGGTAGAGATCGTTGATGCGCTCCTGGATCAGTGCCAGTTGGTCCTGATCGTCGGTGGCGCTGGAGCCGTCGTCGATCTCCTGGAGCAGGACCAGGTCCGGCTGCTCGTCGCGGATCACCCGGACCACCTCGTCGAGGGTGAACGCCAGGTCTTCGGCGGTGGGACGCTGGTCCGGGCCGGTGGCATCCGGCAGGTCGTCCCAGAAGACGTAGCGCTTGCCGGCCAGGTACTGGATGTTCCAGGTCATCACCTTCAGGGCCTGCCCCGGCTTCAGCGCCGGCGCGGCGCCCTGGCAATGCAGGGGCGCGGCTTCACGATCGGCGGGTTGCCAGCTCAGCAGGTAGCTGGCGAGCAGGGCGCCGCCGACCAGCAGGAGCAGGCCGACGAACAGCAGGTTGCGTAGACGGGGCAGTGACATCGCAATCGAGACTATGCTGGAAAGGACCAGAGCATAGAGCTTGCCGCCGCGCATTTCACCCTTGCCGGTCGAATTGACGCAAGGGTTCGCGTTTTTTCGAGCGGGAGGGTATCGCATGCCGCGCAAGGTATTCAGCAGCCAGGCCTACCGCCACAAGGTGGTGCTGGTCAGTGGTGGTTGTTCCGGCATCGGTCGCGCGCTGGCGCTGCGTTTCGCCCGGGCCGGTGCGCGACTGGCGATCCTCGACCTCGACCAGGCGGCGCTGGACAGCCTGGTCCAGCACCTGCGCGACCACCTCGGCGGCGAGGCGCTCGGCCTGCGCTGCGACGTTGCCGACGCCGATGCGGTGGAGCGTGCCGTGGCGCTGGCGGTGGAGCGCTTCGGCGGCATCGACGTGCTGGTCAACAACGCCGGCATCACCCACCGCGGTACCTTCGCCGAAACCGGCCTGGGGGTTTTCCGCAAGGTCATGGCGGTGAACTTCTTCGGCGCCGTGCATTGCACCCGCGCGGCGCTGCCGAGCCTGCTCGAACGGCGCGGGCAGATCGTCGTGCTCAGTTCGCTGACCGGTTTCGCCCCGTTGCTCTACCGCAGCGCCTACAACGCCAGCAAGCATGCCTTGCACGGTCTGTTCGATACCCTGCGGATGGAGCTGGAAGGCACCGGCGTCAGCGTGACCCTGGCCTGCCCGGGATTCACCGCCACCGACCTGCGCAAGAACGCGCTGGTCGGCGATGGCTCGGTGACTCGCCAGCCGGTGCAAGTGCTGGGCAGCCAGGTGGCATCGCCGGTGGAGGTCGCCGAGGCGATCTTCCAGGGCGCCGCGCGGCGCCGGCGCCTGCTGGTGCTGTCCAACGTCAACTGGCGGGCGCGGCTGCTGGCGCGCTTCTTTCCGCGTCTCTTCGAAAAGCTGCTGGTGCCGCGCCTGTCGGGACTCAAGCCGCAACCCTGACGGCGCTCAGTGGGCGTGGTCGTGGGCGTCGAAGCCCTGGCTCATGTCCCAGTAGGAGGCCTCGACCTTGTGCCCGTCGAGGTCGCGGATGAAACACCCGTAGTAGGGCTCGCCGTAAAGCGGACGCGGGCCCGGCGCGCCCTCGTCGCCTGCGCCGGCGGCCAGGGCCGCGGCGTGGAAGGCGTCGACCTGGGCCTTGCTGTCGGCGAAGAAGCCGACGTGGCTGCCGTTGCCGACGCTGGCGGGACGGCCGTCGATCGGCGCCTGCACCCAGAACTCCGGATAGAGCTTGCCGTAGGCCACGGCGCCGGGGTATTCGAGGATCACCTTGCAGCCGAGGGCGGCCATCACCGTGTCGTAGAAGGCTCGGGCACGGGGAAAGTCGTTGGTGCCGATGGACAGGTGGGAAATGCAGCTGGGGTTGGCCGATTCGTCGCTCATGGTCCGTTCCTCGAGGCAGGGCTCGTCAAGCATAGGCCAGCGCGGCGAATCGGCGCGCGGCGCCGTTCACATCCCGTTGCGTGGCGCCGGACCGAGGCTGTAGATGCGGAAGGCGACGATGGTCAACAGCAGCTGGAAGAACCCGCTGAGCGTATGCAGGGCGACCCGCAGCACGACAGCGTCGCCGGCCGAATCGGCGAGCCAGGCTTCCAGGCTCCAGACCGGCAGCAGGATCACCAGCGAACAGGCGAGGATCAGGAAGAATCGCCCACGGGTGAACTCGAAGCTTTCCCGCAGCGCCTGCAGCGGACTACGGCCGCGCAGCACCAGGCAGAATTCGGCGAAGGCCAGCTTCACCATGACGAAGATGCCCGGCAGGATCAGCAGCGACAGGCCGAGCACGATCAGCAGCGAAGTCAGCGCCGCGAGTAGCGCGAAGGCTGGCCACAGGCGCAGCGCGGCGCTCCACAGCTGGCCGACGCGAGGCCGCTCGTCGCGCCCGCGCGCGTCCATGAACAGGATCAGGGCTGCGGTGTAGAGCGGGTAGAAGAGCAGTCCGGCGACCAGGCTCCAGGCGCCCATCTGCTGGGGGCCGACGGCTTCGTCGATCTGCTGCTGGAGCAGGCTTTCGAGGAATATCCAGGGCAGGCAGAGCGGCACCAGGGTGGTCAGGTGGCGGGTGAAGAAGAACCAGGCGTCACGCAGCGGCAGCAGAGGATTCATTGCGGGTCGGCAGATCGGATACGAGCCCGCGACTCTAACCCAGCCGGCCGCCGAGGCCAACGCCTGGCGGCCGCCGTTGCCGATCAGGCCGCTTCGCGGGCCTGGGCCTGCTCCAGTTCGCGGACCAGCGGCAACACGTGCTTGCCGAAATACTCCACTTCTTCGTGGAAGTGCAGGAAGGCCGACAGCACCAGGTCGACCCCGGCCGCCTTCAGCGCGACGATGCGTTCGGCGATCTGCCGTGGCGTGCCGATCAGGTTGGTCTTGAAGCCGTCGTTGTATTGCACCAGGTCTTCGAAAGTGGATTTGGCCCAGTTGCCATCGCCCTCCGGCGAGGCCTTGCCGGCCTGTTTCACCGCGTCGCCGAAGGCGTTCACCGCCTCGTAGTCGGCCTTGGCGATGATCTCGTCGAGCACCGCCCGCGCTTCCTCCTCGGTGTCGCGAGCAATGATGAAGGCGTTCACTCCGACCTTGACCGAATGGCCGTTGGCCGCCGCCTTGGCGCGGATGTCCTCGACCTGGGCGCGGATGCCGTCGATGCTGTTGCCGTTGGTGAAGTACCAGTCGGACACGCGCGAGGCCATGTCCCGTGCCGCCCGTGAGCTGCCGCCCTGGAAGATTTCCGGGTGCGGCTGCTGGATCGGCTTGGGTTTCAGGGTGTAGTCGTGGAAACGATAGAAATCGCCCTTGAAGGTGAAGTTTTCCTCGGTCCAGATGCCTTTCAGCACGCGGATGAACTCCTCGGAGCGCCGATAGCGTTCGTCGTGCTCCAGCCAGGGTTCGCCGATGCCGGTGAACTCTCCCTTGAACCAGCCGCTGACGATGTTCACCGCGACCCGGCCATTGGTCAGTTGGTCGATCGTCGCCAGTTGCTTGGCCACCACCGCCGGATGCCAGGGGCCAGGCAGGATCGCCGCGATCACCTTGAGCTTCTCGGTGGCCGCCAGCAGGGCGTGGCTGATGGCCACCGACTCGTGCTGGTACTCGGCGCCGTAGCCGGCGGTGAAGCGGATCTGCGAGAGGGCGTAGTCGAAGCCGTTGCGTTCCGCCAACTGGGCCAGCTTGCGGTTGTAGTCGATGTCCCAGCTGGTGCGCTGCTCGATCTTGCTCACCACCAGGCCGCCGCTGACGTTGGGGACCCAGTAGGCGAAGCGGATCGGCTGTTGCTCTTGGCTCATCGGGGGTATCTCCGGGTAGGGGCGTGGTCCGGTGTCTATGAAGGAACCGTGCCATCCCGGATTCATGTTTTCGAATCAATGGCTTATGGGGGGTATGGCGGAACCGGCCTGTCTTCTGCCGGACAGCCCTGTTGTCCCGCTGTTGCCCGGCAGACAGTCAGGCCGGCAAGCGCTGCAACAGTTCGGCGGCGCGCAGTACCACGGCGTACTCGCCGTGCAGGTTGGCCAACGCCATCGCATGTACCTCGTCGGCGCTGCGCGGGGTGCCGTGGAAATCGGGCTTGGCGAAGGTGAAGCAGGCGTCGGCCACTACCCAGGTCTGGAAGCCGAGGTTGCCGGCGCTGCGTGCGCTGGCTTCCACCGAGTTCTCCGTGGCTACCCCGACGAGCGCCACCTGGTGGATGTCGCGGACATGGAGCCAGCGTTGCAGGCCGCTGTTGACGAAGGCGTCGGGAACGTTCTTCTCGAACACCGCCTCGTCGTCGCGCGGCGCCAGCGCTGGCTGGAACTCCACGCCGGGCTGGCCGGGCGCGAAGGGCGAGCCGGGCTGCCGGGAAATGTGCCGGACGTGCACCACCGGCCAGCCGGCGGCGCGCCAGGCGGCAAGCAGTTCGACGATGCGCGCCTCGGCGCCGGGATTGTTGCGCGGCGGCAGGTCGTCGCGCTGCATGCCGCGTTGCAGGTCGACGATCAGCAGGGCGACCTGGGGCCGTGCGGAGCGCTGGGTGTGGTCATTCATCGGGAATTCACCGGAGGAACTTGAGATCGTGCAGGGTGCTCCAATATTTCCCTTTGGTGCAATCCATCCTTCCTTCTCGAAATGCAGTCGAGGCGTGCGATGAAATCCGATGAGAAAACCCTGATCGACGGCCTGTTCAGCCGCCTGCGCGAGGCCGAGGGGCAGTCCGCTCCGCGTGACGCCGAGGCCGAGGCGCAGATCAACCAGCACCTGGTGCGGCAGCCGGCGGCGCCGTACTACATGGCGCAGGTGGTGCTGATCCAGGAAGCCGCGCTGAAGCGCCTCGACCAACGGGTGAAGGAGCTCGAGGCGCAGGTCGCCCAGTTGCAGCAGAGCCGTCCGAGCAGCGGCGGCTTCCTCTCTGGCCTGTTCGGCGGCGGCGTGCGCGACGAGCCGGCGCCGAGCCAACCGGGGCGCCCGGCGGGCTGGGGCGAGACGCGTTTCTCCAATCCGGCGGCGGGGGGCGGCGACATGCGTCCGGGTATGGCGCCCGCCGCGGCGGCCGCGCCTTCGCGGGCCAGCGGTTTTCTCGGCGGCGCGTTGCAGACGGCCGCCGGGGTCGCTGGCGGGATGCTGGTGGCCGACCTGCTCACCGGCATGTTCCGCCACAGCCAACCGCAGGAAATCGTCGAGGTGATCCAGGACGTCCCGGTGGATAACCTCGACGCCAGCCAGTTTGCCGATCCCGAGCCGGCGACCGAGCGTTTCGCCGATAGCGACTATCCCACCGACGGCGGTTTCGCCGATGGCGATTTCAGCGATAGCGACTTCAACGACGACTCCAGCTTCCTCGGCGACGACGATTTGTTCACCTGACCGTTAGGGTTGCGGGCCGTGGGCTGCGATAATGGTGGCCCACTGCCGTCGTTCCGGAGTTCCCCTTGAGTCGTCCCGAGTCGCCCGCGGCGAAGAAGATCGCTGTCTTCGCCGATGTGCAGAACCTCTACTACACCGTGCGCCAGGCCTACGGCTGCCATCTCAACTACGCCGCCCTGTGGGCAGACATCGCTCGCGGCGGGAGCATCGTCGAGGCCTATGCCTACGCCATCGACCGCGGCGACCCGCGTCAGCAACAGTTCCAGCAGATTCTGCGCAACCTCGGTTTCACGGTGAAGCTGAAGCCCTACATCCAGCGTGCCGACGGCTCGGCCAAGGGTGACTGGGATGTCGGCATCACTATCGACGTACTGGATGCCGCGCCGCGGGTGGATGAAGTGGTGCTGCTCTCCGGTGACGGCGACTTCGATCTGCTGCTGGAGAAGGTCATCCGCGCCCACGGCGTCGTGGCTACGGCCTACGGGGTGCCTGGCCTGACCGCCAACGCGCTGATCCGCGCGGCGTCGCGCTACGTGCCGATCGAGGGCGGACTGCTGCTCAAGGGCTGACCGGCCGCGCGCCAGAGGACGATGGGAGACGGCGAATCCGCTAGAATGCCGTCCGTTTCCTTTTTTCCGAGCCGCTCATGACGTTCGCTTCCCTCGGTCTGCTCGACCCCCTGCTCAAGGCCCTCGAAGGGCTCGGCCACGGCACGCCCACGCCGATCCAGGCCCAGGCCATACCTCCGGCGCTCAAGGGCCGCGACCTGCTCGCCGCAGCACAGACCGGCACCGGCAAGACCGCCGGTTTCGCCCTGCCGTTGCTGCAGCGGCTGACCCTGGAGGGGCCGCAGGTCGCTGCCAACTCGGTGCGCGCACTGGTCCTGGTTCCGACCCGCGAACTGGCCGAGCAGGTCCACGCCAGTATTCGCGACTACGGCCAGCACCTGCCGCTGCGTACCGCGGTGGCCTACGGTGGGGTCAGCATCAACCCGCAGATGATGAAGCTGCGCAAGGGGGTGGATATCCTCGTCGCCACTCCCGGGCGGCTGCTCGACCTGTATCGGCAGAACGCGGTGAAGTTCGCCCAGCTCCAGGCGCTGGTGCTGGACGAAGCCGATCGCATGCTCGACCTCGGTTTCGCCCGCGAGCTGGACGAACTGTTCGCCGCGCTGCCGCGCAAGCGCCAGACCCTGCTGTTTTCCGCGACCTTCTCCGACGCCATCCGCACGCTGGCCCGCGAACTGCTGCGCGACCCGCTGTCCATCGAGGTCAGTCCGCGCAATACCGCGGCGAAGAGCGTCAGGCAATGGCTGGTGCCGGTGGACAAGAAGCGCAAGGCCGAGCTGTTCTGCCACCTGTTGCAGGCCAATCGCTGGCGCCAGGCGCTGGTCTTCGCCAAGACCCGCAAGAGCGTCGAGGAACTGGTCGGACTGTTGCAGCGGCAGGGTATCGCCGCCGACTCGATCCATGGCGACAAGCCGCAGCCGGCGCGGCTGCGCGCCTTGCAGCGGTTCAAGGCCGGCGAGGTAGACCTGCTGGTAGCCACCGACGTGGCCGCGCGTGGCCTGGATATCGAGGAAATGCCGCTGGTGGTCAACTTCGACCTGCCGATCGTCGCCGAGGACTACGTGCATCGCATCGGCCGTACCGGCCGTGCCGGTGCCTCCGGCCAGGCGGTGTCGCTGGTCTGCGCCGACGAAGTGGAGCTGCTGGCGGCGATCGAGACACTGATCGGGCAGACCCTGCAGCGCCGCGAGGAGCCCGACTTCGAGCCGGAGCACCGGGTGCCGCAGACCGCGCCGGGCGGCGTGGTGCTGAAGAAACCGAAGAAGCCGAAGAAACCCAAGGCCGCGGAGAGCGCCGGCAAGCCCGGCAAGATCCACTTGGGCAGTTGGTTCGACAGCAGCGCGCCGACGGTCAAGGCGGTGCGCAAGGCGCCGGGCTTCGGCGCGGGCGCGGCGGGCAAGCCGAAGAAGCGGCCGTCCGGCAAATAGCGAGGCGCTGGCGTACTGGCCTCTAGCCCCTGCCGCGCAACCAGGCCGCCGCGCCGAGTCCGGCTACGCGCCCGCTGGCGAAGCAGGCGGTCAACAGGTAGCCGCCGGTGGGCGCCTCCCAGTCGAGCATTTCCCCGGCGCAGAGCACACCGGGCAGGCCAGCGAGCATCAGGTTGCGGTCGAGCGCCTCGAAGCGCACGCCGCCGGCGCTGCTGATCGCTTCGTCCAGCGGACGCGGGCGCAGCAGCGTCAGCGGCAGGCGCTTGATCGCCGCCGCCAGGCGGGCCGGCTCGGCATAGGTGGCGGCGGGGGTGAGTTCACGCAGGAGGCCGGCCCGAACCCCATCGATGCCCAACTGGCTGCGCAGGTGATTGGCCATCGACCTGGAACCGCGCGGGCGAGCCAGGGCTGCCTCGATCTGCTCGCGACGCCTGTTCGGCAACAGGTCCAGCCATACTTCGGCCGATCCCTGTGCCTCGATCCGTTCGCGGATGGCGGCGGAGAGGGCATAGACCAGGCTGCCCTCGATACCGTCGCGGGTCACGACGAATTCGCCCTGGCGCGGCGTTTCGCCCGCCAGTCCCATGGCCACCGGTTTGACCGGAGCGCCGGAGAACTTGTCGCGAAACAGCTCGCTCCAGCCGCCGATCTCGAAACCGCAATTGCTTGGCCGCAGGGGCTCGACCTCGACGCCGCGTGCCCGCAGCAGGGGCACCCAGGCGCCGTCGGAGCCCAGGCGCTGCCAACTGCCGCCACCGAGCGCCAGGATCACGGCGTCGGCCCGTATCGACAGGCGCTCGGCGGCGCTCTGGATGTCCAGCGTACCGTCCGCGTTCCAGCCCAGCCAACGGCAGCGGGTATGGATGAGCACGCCTTGCTCGCGCAGGCGCTTGAGCCAGGCACGGAGCAACGGCGCGGCCTTCATGTCGGAGGGGAACACCCGGCCGGAACTGCCGACGAAGGTGTCGATACCCAGGCCGTGGATCCAGGCGCGCAACGCATCCGCGTCGAATTCGCCGAGCAGTGCGGCGATTTCCTTCTGGCGCCTGCCATAGCGGCCGAGGAATTGTTCCCTGGCCTCGGCATGGGTGATGTTCATGCCGCCGACGCCCGCGAGCAGGAATTTCCGGCCGACCGAGGGCATGGCGTCGAACACTTCCGTGCGTACGCCCGCCTGGCTCAGGACCTCCGCGGCCATCAGGCCTGCGGGACCGCCGCCGACGATGGCGACCTGGGGGGAAGGGGAGGATGCTTGACTGGGCATGTGGACGACGAGCGAGACCTGGGGAAACCGGCGTGCAGTGTAACCGAGGCGAAGACCGCCTCCGAGCCTTGTCGATGCCACCTGGTCCGCTCGCCGTGCGCCTGGTCAGGAACTGATCAACCGTCGGGAGGCCAGGCACGATGCGCTGCACGGAGCGTTTTTCGCACCTTATCCACAGGCGGTTCCACATGCTTTGTGGAAATCCGCTGACGCTCGTCGCGTGGCAGGAGCGGCTTCCGGTCGCGCTTGCCCGAAGGTGCCCTGGGCCTGGGCTTCGACAGCGAAGCGCCAGGTCAGTGGATCAGCGAATTGCGCTTGGCGAACTCCGCGAGGTCGACCAGCGAACCCAGGCCGAGCTTCTGCAGCAGGCGGGTCTTGTAGGTGCTGACGGTCTTGTTGCTGAGGAACAGCTTCTCGCCGATGGCCTTGTTCGAATAGCCCATGGCGAGATGCTGGAGGACGATCATCTCGCGGTCGGAGAGCAGGCCGATAAGCTCGCTTTCGGAAATGCGCTCCGGCGGGGTGCCGAGGGTATCGAACGTGAGCGAAGGAAAGAACGTGTAGCCAGCAATCACGGCGTTCAGGGCGTTGATCAGGTTGTTCAGGTCTTCTTCCTTGTTGACGAACCCACGGGCGCCGACCTGGATGCAGCGCTTGCAGAACGCCTCTGCGGATTGTGAAGTGAGTACCAGCACCTGGGTGCGCAGTTCCAGGGACTTGATCCGCGAGATCACGGTCAGGCCGTCGAGCTTGGGAATGCCGATGTCGAGAATCACCACGTCCGGTTCGTGCTCCCGGACCAACTGGATGGCATCCACGCCATTGTCCGTCTCGGCCACCACCTGCAAACCATGCTTTTCCAGCAGGACGCGCACGGCGAGGCGGATGACGGGGTGGTCGTCGACGATCAGGACGGTATGCATAAATTCGATTTACCTTGAGGGACCGGGGCAGGGTCGGGATTCGATTTCCCGGGCGCTGCCGCCGGTGGTCATCCATGTTGGGCGCTAGGCCGAGATCGCCGTCCAGAATAGCCTGTTGAGGCGGGGCGATTCGGTTTTTCATGTGGAACCATGCTAATCCAACCGAACCTCCAAATCAGTAGGAAAATTCCCACAAAACATGGGGACTTGTCCCATAGGTCTAGTAAGGGAAACACAGCAGTATATCGCCGGTATTTCCTGGAAACCCTGTGTGGACCGTGATGAATGATTTGAATGTTCTGGTGTTGGAGGATGAGCCTTTTCAGCGCCTGGTAGCCGTCACAGCCCTGAAGAAAGTGGTGCCCGGATCGATCCTCGAAGCGGCGGACGGCAAGGAGGCGGTGGCGATCCTGGAGTCCTGCGGACACGTCGACATCGCCATCTGCGACCTGCAGATGAGCGGCATGGACGGCCTGGCGTTCCTTCGCCACGCAAGCCTGAGCGGCAAGGTTCATTCGGTGATCCTCAGCAGCGAGGTGGATCCCATCCTGCGCCAGGCCACCATTTCGATGATCGAGTGCCTGGGCCTCAATTTTCTCGGCGACCTCGGCAAGCCATTCAGCCTGGAGCGGATCACCGCCCTGTTGACCCGCTACAACGCTCGTCGCCAGGACCTGCCGCGACAGATCGAAGTCGCCGAGCTGCCCTCCGTGGCGGACGTGGTGCGCGGCCTCGACAACGGCGAGTTCGAAGCCTACTACCAGCCCAAGGTGGCCCTGGATGGCGGCGGCCTGATCGGCGCCGAGGTCCTGGCACGCTGGAACCACCCGCATCTCGGCGTATTGCCGCCGTCGCATTTCCTCTATGTGATGGAAACCTACAACCTGGTCGACAAGCTGTTCTGGCAACTGTTCAGCCAGGGTCTGGCGACGCGCAGGAAGCTGGCGCAGTTGGGGCAGCCGATCAACCTGGCGTTCAACGTCCATCCTTCGCAACTGGGTTCGCGTGCGCTGGCCGAGAACATCTCGGCGTTGCTGACCGAGTTCCACCTGCCGCCCAGTTCGGTGATGTTCGAGATCACCGAGACCGGGTTGATCAGCGCTCCTGCCAGCAGCCTGGAGAACCTCGTGCGTCTGCGGATCATGGGCTGCGGCCTGGCGATGGACGATTTCGGCGCCGGCTATTCGTCCCTCGACCGGCTCTGCGAGTTTCCCTTCAGCCAGATCAAGCTGGACAGAACCTTCGTCCAGAAGATGAAGACCCAGCCCAGGAGTTGCGCCGTCATCAGCAGTGTCGTGGCGTTGGCGCAGGCGCTGGGAATTTCCCTGGTGGTGGAAGGGGTGGAGAGCGACGAACAACGGGTACGCCTGATCGAACTCGGTTGCTCCATAGCCCAGGGCTACCTGTTCGCCCGGCCGATGCCGGAACAGCACTTTCTCGACTATTGCTCCGGATCCTGACGCCGCCGCCCTGGCCTCGGCTGCCGCTAGCCGAACGCCGGGCCTCGCGCCGGACGCGTTTCCTTTCCATACAACTGCCGGCCCTGCCGCACAGACCTTTCATGCGATCAAAACTATTCCTACTGTTCTTCTGCCTGCTGCTGTCGGGCGGACGCCTGTTCGCCGTCGAAGCGCATCCGTCCCTGACGCTGTTCAGCCAGTTGCGCATCGAGCACGAGGACATGGCGATCGCCGAGGACGACTGGGCCTGGCTGCGCCACAAGGGTCACCTGAGGCTCGGCGCGGCGCTGGACGAGACCTCGCCCTTCAACGTCCGGCTCGACGACGAGAACTACGAAGGCATAACGGCGGACGTCGCCACGCTGGTCGGGCAGTTGCTCGGCATGCGCATCAAGGTCGTGAGCTTCGATACCCATGCGGATGCCGTGGCGGCGCTCGCTGCCGGAAAGATCGACCTGCTTGGCAGCCATTACAGCTCGGCGGGCGATTCCTCCCTGGTGCTCAGCCAACCCTATGCCCGTGATCGATTGGCGGTGTTCAAGCGGATGGGGGAAAAGCGCAACTCGCCGGAGGATCTCGCCGGACTCAGCGTGGCGGTGGCCCGGGAGCATGTCGGGGAATTGCGCCAGCGTTTCCCGCGGGCGCGTTTCGTGGTCTTCGGCAGCCATGACGAGGCCGTTGCCGCGGTGGCTTTCGGACATACCGACCTGTATCTCGACGATGTGCTCAGCGCCTACCACCGGATCAATCGATCCTATTACGGCTACGTGAGGTTCGAGCGGTTTGCCGATGCCCGCCTGGAAGGGGGCTACGGCTTCCTCCTTCGTCGCGGCGATACGAACCTGTTGCGCGTCGTCAACTCGGCCATCGGCGCGATCAACCAGGACCGTCTCGAAAGCATCGCCAGGCGCTGGGTCGGCAGCGGCTCCCTGCCAACGGGCCAGCGTATCGCGCTGACGCCGCAGGAGAGCCGCTGGATCGCTCGCCACCCGGTGGTGCGGTTGGTCATCAACGACGACCTGGCGCCGCTGGCCTTCTTCAATTCCGACGAGACCTTCTCGGGCATCGCCTCCGACCTGCTGGACATGATTTCCCGCCGCACCGGCCTGCATTTCCAGGTCACGCCTCGCAGTGGCGGCTTCCCCGAGCAGATCGGCGTATTGGCCAGGAAGGAGGCGGACCTGGCGATCATGAGCCGCAGCAGCAAGCGCGAGGAAATGCTGCGTTTCACCCGATCCTTCCTGTCCACCTCGTACGTCCTCGTCACCCGGGCGGACGACAAGGGACGCGCGGAGAGCCCCGGAAGCCTCGACGGCAAGCGCATAGCGATTCCCGCCGGCCATGTGGGCATGCAACAGGTGCGCGAGCGCTATCCGCAGGCCACGATGGTGGAGGTCGGCGTCGCGCTGGATGCCATGAACCTGGTCTACGAAGGACGGGCCGACGCGGCGGTGGTGCCGCTGGTCACCGCTCGCTACTACATCGTCCGGTTGTTCCGCGAGAGGCTGGCGATCGCCGACCTGGTTCCCATCGGCGCGGCCACCGCCCACTTCGCCGTTCGCCGAGGCGACGCCGAACTCCAGTCGATTCTCGACAAGGCCTTGCTGAGCATCTCGCCGGACGACCTGAGCGATATCGTCAATCGCTGGCGCTCGCCGCCGGGGATGAGTGGCCAGACCTGGGTCGACTACATCCTGGTGATCACCGAGATCCTGGCGATCGCAGCGGCCTTGCTGCTGTTCTGCCTGGGCTGGGTCACTTATCAGCGCCGGCAGATCAGGGCGCGCGCGCGGGTCGAACAGGCGCTCAGCGACCAGTTGCGGTTCGTCGAGGCCCTGACCGACTGCATGCCTCCGCCGCTGTATGTGCGCGATGTCAACGGACGGATGCTGTCCTGCAACCGCAGCTACTTGCAGAGCGTCGGCCTGAGTTCCGAGGAGGTGATGAACCGCACCGTGCTCGAGCTGCCCATGGAAAACTTCGAGACCGCTCCGGAGTTCCATCGCAGCTACCTGATGGCCATGCGCGAGGGCAGGACCATCGAGGCGGTCTACCCGGTGGCGCTGGGCGGCCGGGAGCGCTGGATCGACCACTGGATCCAGCCGTTCCGCGATTCCAGCGGGACCATCCGCGGTGTCATCTGTGGCTGGCTGGACATCACCGAGCACCGCCAGTTGATCGATGAGCTGGAAGAGGCGAAGAACCTGGCCGACGAAGCGAGCCGGGCCAAGACCACCTTCCTGGCGACCATGAGCCACGAGATACGCACGCCGATGAATGCGGTGATCGGCATCCTCGAACTGGCGCTCAAGCGTGCCGAGACCGGTCGGGTGGACCGTTCCAGCATCGAGATCGCCTATGCCTCGGCGAAGAGCCTGCTGGAGCTGATCGGCGATATTCTCGACATCGCCCGCATCGAGTCCGGTCGCCTCAGCCTGTCGCCGAAACGGGCCAACCTGCGCGAGCTGGTGGAATCGGTGGCACGGGTGTTCGAAGGCCTGGCCCGGCAAAAGCGCCTGAGCCTGGTGCTGGAGATCGACTCGAGCATCAACGGCGACGTACTGCTGGATGCCATGCGCTTCAAGCAGATCCTCTCCAACCTGGTCAGCAACGCGATCAAGTTCACCGACGAGGGCTCGATCCGCATCCGCATCGATGGCCGCCAGGTGGAGCCGTCGCTGTTGCAGGTCAATCTCTGTGTGGAAGACACCGGCATCGGTATTTCCCTGGGCGACCAGCAGCAGTTGTTCCGGCCTTTCGCCCAGGTCAACCGCAACCTGCAGAACACCGAGGGCACCGGGCTCGGCCTGGTGATCTCGCGCTCGCTGTGCGAAATGATGGGAGGGCGCCTGGTGATGAGCAGCGAGCTGGGGCAGGGTACGCGGATCGACGTCGAGCTGCGCCTGCAGGTGCTGGAACCGATCGTCGAGAACGTGCGGGCGATCCCGCTCGGCAGTCGCCAGGCGCGGCGGTTGCAGGTGCTGGTGGTGGACGATCATGCGGTCAACCGGCAGATCCTCCATCAACAGCTGAGCTTCCTCGGTCATGACGTGGAGGAAGCGGAGAACGGCCTGAACGCTCTCAACCTCTGGCATGGGCAACCGTTCGACATGGTCATCACCGACTGCCACATGCCGCTGATGAGCGGCTCCGACCTCGCCCGCTCGATCCGCCAGGAGGAGCGCGAGAATGGCGAGGAACCGGTGGTCATCATCGGCCTCACCGCGGACGCCCAGCCGGAGGAGATCGAGCGCTGCATCCAGGCTGGAATGAACGAGTGCCTGATCAAGCCCATCGGCCTCGATGTTCTCGAGGAGCGTCTTCTGGCCCTGGGCTTCGCCGACGACGACCTGCCCGTCACCATCGACGCCGAACCCGTCGCGATACCGTCGGACCCCCGTCTCTACGACCTGGATTCCCTGCATGCGCTGACCGGCGGCGAGCCGACGATGCTCAGGCGGCTACTCGATGAACTGCTGACCAGCAACCGCAAGGACCTGGAGACCCTCGAGGGACTGGTGCAACGCCAGGAGACCGGCGAACTGGCCGAGCTGGCGCATCGGATCAAGGGCGCGGCGAGGGTGGTGCGTGGCGAGCAACTGGTGGAAAGCTGCCGGCGCCTCGAGGATGCCTGCCTCAGCCCGAACGCCTCGTTCGCCTGGGTGGAGGAGTGCGCCGTTGGGGTGAAACTGGCGATCCTCGCCCTGGACGAGAGTCTGGTGGAAGAGTGCACGGATTGACGTGGCTTGCGCCCGTTGCCCGGGCGGTAAACCAATCGTCATCGCTTTGCCCGAGGATCGGGCATGTCCAGGCGCGGAAAAGACTACACTCCGGTTGGGTAGCCTTTTCCGCGAAGCCTGACCAAAGATCGGAATACCGCCCTCGCGGGCACCCCAGCCGATTCCTGCGGTCAGATAGTCCTTCTGGAGTGCGTTGAACGAAAGGAACCAAGCGATGGCCGACCTGACCAGCCTGAGCATCGAGCATCTGCGCTCGCCACGGCTGTATACCCACCGTCTGATCCTGCGGCCCTGGCTGGTGCAGGACCGAGCCAGGTTCGCCGAGCTGAATGCCGACCCGCGGGTGATGGAGTTCTTTCCGTCCTGCCTGGATCGCGCCCAGAGCGACGCGTTGCTGCGCCGCATCGACGCGCACTTCGCCGAGCACGGTTTTGGCTGGTGGGCGCTGCAGGTCAAGGGCGGCGATCCTTTCATCGGCTACGTGGGGCTGGAGGTCGTGGACTTCGATGCGCCCTTCGTACCCGCGGTGGCCATCGGCTGGCGTCTCGCCGCCGAGCATTGGGCGGAGGGCTTCGCCCACGAGGCGGCCGAGGCGGCGCTGAGCTACGCCTTCGATACCCTTGGCCTGGACCAGGTGGTGGCTTTCACCGTACCGGCCAACGAGAACTCCCTGGGACTGATGGAGCGCCTGGGGATGCATCGCGATCCCACCGACGACTTCGAGCATCCCGACCTGCCTCCCGGCCACCGCTTGCGGCATCATGTGCTGTACCGGTTGACGCGCGAGGACTGGCTTCGCAGATGAGTCGGCCGTTTCCGAAAAGGCCTCCCATGAACGCGAACCTTCCCCCTTCCGCCATTTCCGAACTGCATGGCCCGCGCCTGCTGCTGCGCGCCTGGCGCGACAGCGACCGCGAGGCGTTCGCCGAGATGTGCGCCGACCCGCGGGTAATGGAATTCTTCCCCAGTGTGCTCGACCGCGCGCAGAGCGACGCCTTGGTCGATCGCGTCCAGGCGCATTTTGCCGAGCGTGGCTACGGGCCCTGGGCCCTGGAGCTGCCGGGCGAGGCGGCGTTCATCGGATTCACCGGCCTGTTCGACGTGACCATGGACGTGCACTTCGCCCCGACCGTGGAGATCGGCTGGCGCCTGGCGCCCGCCTACTGGGGCCGTGGATTCGCCCGCGAAGCGGCGGAAACCGCCTTGGACTTCGCCTTCGAGCGGCTGCGCCTGCCCGAGGTGGTGGCCTTCACCACGCCGCCCAACCGCCGCTCCTGGGGCTTGATGGAGCGCCTGGGCATGCGTCGCGATCCGGCCGAGGATTTCGACCACCCACTCCTGGCAGCGGATCACCCGATGCGCCGGCATATCCTCTATCGCGTCGACGCGGCCCGCTGGGCGGAGCGGTGAACATGGGCGACGGCGGCGGCGAGGTGCTCGCCTACCATCGCCTCAGCATGCATCGCCCGGAGCGCTACGCACCCGGTCCCGGCGGACTGGACTGGGCGACCCAGCCGGCGCCGTTCCGCCAGTACCGGGGCTGCCGGCAAATCGAACTGCTGCATCGGCCGCTGGAGGAGTCGCCACCCTACGACGGGGTGTTTTCCGGGCCGGCGGCCGCGCCCTCCCGGCTCGATCGCCGCAGCCTCTCGCAGATGCTCTACGACGGATTGGCGCTGTCGGCCTGGAAGGAGGCCGGCGGTGCTCGCTGGGCGCTGCGGGTCAATCCGTCGAGCGGCAACCTGCATCCCACCGAAGCCTACCTGCTGCTTCCCGGCGGTACCCTGGAGCCGGCGCCGCTGCTCGCCCACTACCGTCCCGACAAGCATGCCCTGGAGGTGCGCGGCGAATTGCCGGCGCCGCTGGCTTCGCTGCTGGATGACTGCTTGCCGGCCGGCGGCTGCCTCCTGGCATTGACCAGCGTGCCCTGGCGCGAGGCCTGGAAATACGGTGAGCGAGCCTATCGCTACTGCCAGCATGACCTCGGCCACGCGCTGGCCTGCCTCTCGATCGCCGCGGCGATCCAGGGCTGGGAGATGCGCCTGCTGCGCGGCGTCGCCGAAAGCGCACTGGACGGCCTGTTCGGCCTCGACCGGGACGGCTTCGCCGAGTGCGAGAGCGTCGACGCACTGTTCTGGATCGGGCCGGCGCTCACGCAGGAGCCTTCCCTTTCGCCGCGCCTGTGCGAAGGGCTGGCGGCCCTGCCGTTGGCCGGCGCGCCGAACCGGCTGTCGCGGGAGTACCGGGACTGGCCGGAGTTGCAGCGGATACATGGGCTATGCCGGGCGCCGCGCCTGCCGGCACGCCCGTGGAGGGTCGCACCGGGCGAGCCCGGCAACGACAACCCCGGCCTGCCGCTGCGACCGCTGCTGCATCGGCGGCGTAGCGCGCAGCGCATGGACGGGCGCGCCGGCATCGATGTCGGGCTGCTGCGGGCCTGGCTGCGCAGGCTGCTGCCGGAGCGCTCGCCGGTGCCTTTCGCGGTCACCGGCGAGGCCGCGCGGGTCGATCTACTGCTGTTCGTCCATCGCGTCCGGGGCCTGGTGCCGGGGTTGTACTGGCTGGACCGCAGCGGCCTGCGGCGGCCGCCGATGCGCGAGGACTTCCTCTGGCAGCACGTCGATCCGGAGTTGCCGCTGTACCTGTTGCAGGAAGGCGATGCGCGCGCGCTGTCGGCGTATCTCTCCTGCCAGCAGGACATCGCCGGCGACGGCTGCGTCGCGCTCGCCATGCTCGCCCATCTCGGCGCGGCGCTCGAAGAAGGTCCCTGGTGCTATCCGCGGCTGTACTGGGAATGCGGGCAGGTCGGCCAGTTGCTCTACCTCGAGGCGGAGGCCGCCGGGCTGTCTGGGACGGGTATCGGCTGCTACTACGACCCCCTGGTGCATGAGCTGCTTGGACTAACGGATGAGTCCATGGCCAGTCTCTACCATTTCACCCTCGGCCGCGCGGTGTGGGACACTCGTCTTTGCAACATGCCCGCGTACCCGGCCTTGCGCCGCGACTAGCCCGTCGACAGCCCGAATTCGAGGAAACACCCCATGACCCAGATACTGGACAACCTGGTGGCTTTGCTGAGCCTGGAACCCATCGAGGAGAACCTGTTCCGGGGCATGAGCCAGGATCTCGGCTTCCGCCAGCTCTATGGCGGCCAGGTCCTGGGCCAGGCACTGTCGGCGGCCAGCCAGACGGTGGAGGACGATCGCCACGTACACTCCATGCACGGCTACTTCCTGCGTCCCGGCGACGCCAGCATGCCGGTGGTCTACCAGGTGGACCGGGTGCGCGACGGCGGCAGCTTCAGCACCCGCCGGGTCACCGCGATCCAGAAAGGCCAGCCGATCTTCACCCTGAGCAGCTCCTTCCAGTACGACGAGGAAGGTTTCCACCACCAGATCGAGATGCCCGAGGTGGTCGGCCCGGATAACTTGCCCTCGGAGCTGGAGCTGACCCGCCAGCGCGCCGAGCGGATTCCCGAGCGCATCCGCGACAAGCTGCTGTATCCGAAGCCCATCGAGATTCGTCCGGTCACCCAGCACGACCCCTACGACCCGCAGCCCGACGAACCGGTGAAGTACCTCTGGTTCCGCGCCGACGGCAAGCTGCCGGACGTCCCGGCGCTGCACAAGTACCTGCTGGCCTACGCCTCGGACTTCGGTTTCCTTACCACCTCGATGCAGCCCCATGCCGTTTCGGTGTGGCAGAAGACCATGCAGGTCGCCAGCCTCGACCACGCCCTGTGGTTCCACCGCGACCTGCGCGCGGACGAGTGGCTGCTCTACGCCATCGACAGCCCCTGGGCCGGCAACGCACGCGGTTTCGTGCGCGGCAGCATCTTCAACCAGAGCGGCCAACTGGTCGCCTCGTCGAGCCAGGAAGGCCTGATCCGCAAGCGCGAGGACTGGGCGTGAGGCTGGCCGACATCCGCCACTGGGTGTTCGACATGGACGGCACCCTGACCCGGGCCGTGCACGACTTCCCGGCGATCCGCCGAGCGCTGGACATCCCCGAGCAGGACGACATCCTGCTGCACCTCGCCGCCCTGCCCGAGGCCGAGGCGGCGGCCAAGCACGCCTGGCTGCTCGAACACGAGCGCGCCCTGGCCGAGGCCGCGCGGCCGGCGCCGGGCGCACTGGAACTGGTGCGCGAGTTGCAGCGGCGCGGCATGCGCCTGGGCATCCTGACCCGCAACGACCACCAGTTGGCGCTGATCACCCTCGAAGCGATCGGCCTGGGCGGCTGCTTTCCCACCGAACACATCCTCGGGCGCGGCGAGGCGCGGCCCAAGCCGGACCCGGACGGCCTGCTGCGCATCGCCCGACGCTGGAACGTGACGCCGGCGGAGCTGGTGATGGTCGGCGACTACCGTTTCGACCTCGACTGCGGACGCGCCGCGGGGAGTCGCACGGTGCTGGTCAACCTGCCGGAAAACCCCTGGCCGGAGCTGGCCGACTGGCACGCTGCCGATTGCCATGCGTTGCTCGAGCAACTGCAAACGCCGTAGGAATATCCGGCGGAAAACCTCAAGGGCGGCAGCGCCAGCGGCTCCCCGAAAACGAAAAAAGCGCAGGAGGCCAGGCTCCTGCGCTTTTTTCCTGCGCATCCGTGCGGGATGCGGCGGCCGTTATCAGCCGTTGATCGCGTCGGTCAGCGCCTTGGCCGGAACGAACTTGGCTACACGCTTGGCAGCGATCTCGATCGCCTTGCCGGTCTGCGGGTTGCGGCCGGTGCGCGCGGGACGCTCGGAGACCTTCAGCTTGCCGATACCCGGCAGGGTGATTTCGCCATCGTTCTCCAGGGCGTCCTTGACGATCTCGGCGAGCTGGTCGAGCGCGCTGCGAACGGTGGTCTTCTGCGCGTCGATGGCTTCGGCGATGTCCTGGATCAGTTGGTCTTTGGTCAGTGCCATGGTGGTGTAGCTCCTTGGTGAAAGACTGCGCGAGGGGCCTCGCACAGAAACGGGCGTGATTTTAAACAGCTTGGCGCGAATAAGGTTCCCTTTTCTCCGCTTATTTGTTTCCTCGCACGACGCGCATGACAGAGCCGTTACAGAGGTTTTCGCGGCTGTCCGGAATGATGCCGGCGTCGGTTGCCCGATGCACCCTCATGGTTCTGCCAGGGGCGCATGCCTCCGGTTCTTAGTTAAGGATTATTGGTTATTTATGGGTAATGGTTTCATCCATTAGGGTTATAAGCAGGACATCCCGTCCCTTTCCATCACCGGAGCCTGCTTCCCTCGCGCCAACGCCTGGCCCTCGCTCCCCGTTCGAGGTGCCGCATGAGCGAAGCCCGGCTCCACTCGCCCGACCCCAGGACACCGCGACCCATGGCCGGTTGGGCGGCAAGCCTGCGCGACAGCGGACTGCTGGCGCTGGCAGTGCCGCGCGCGTTCGCCGGGCTGCTCGCCTGCCTGCGCCGACAGGCCCTGGAAGCCCGTCTGCTGGGCGCTGCCCTGTAGGGACGGGGTTGCATGGAGCAAGGGCGGAAGGGCATCCGGGTGCGCATTCGCGCTCATAAACTAATTCCAAAATATTATTTATATCGCGTTTTTTATATCTGTAATCTGCATCGCACCGGACCACCGGACTCGCTGTCGCCACCCATTGCCCGTCCCTGGTCCGTTCTCCTCCGGAGCGCGGCACCGTTGCCTCCGAGGTTCGCCCGATGAAACGCCCGAATTCCCTGCACCGCCTGGTGGCAGCCCTGGCCCTTGCCGGCCTTTCCGTCGCCGCCCAGGCCGCCGACATCACGGTCGGCTACCAGACCGGCATCGACCCGACCAAGGTGCCCCAGGCCGATGGCCTGTACGAGAAAGCCATCGGCGAGAAGATCGACTGGCGCCGCTTCAACAGCGGTCCGGAAGTGATCGCCGCGCTCGCCTCCGGCGATCTGCAACTCGGCAACATCGGGTCCAGCCCGCTGGCAGCGGCGACCTCGCGCAAGCTGCCGATCGTCGCCTTCATCGTTTCCGCGCAGATCAACGCCGCCGAGGCGCTGGTGGTGCGCAATGGAAGCGGGATCGGGAAACCCGAGGACCTGGTCGGCAAGACCATCGCTACCCCGTTCGTTTCAACCTCCCACTACAGCCTGCTCGGCGCCCTCAAGCACTGGCAGATCGATCCGTCCAAGGTGAAGATCGTCAACCTCAACCCGGCCGAGATCGCTGCCGCCTGGCGTCGCGGCGACATCGACGGGGCCTTCGTCTGGTCGCCGGCGCTGGGCGAGATCAAGAAAAGCGGCAAGGTCCTCACCGACGCCGCCGAAGTCGGCCAGTGGGGCGCGCCGACCTTCGAGGTGTGGGTGGCGCGCAAGGACTTCGCCGAGAAGCATCCTGAAATCGTCGCCCGCTTCGCCCGCGTCAGCCTCGATTCCTTCGCCGACTACAACGCGCACAAGGCCGAATGGACCGCCGACTCCGAGCCGGTGAAGAAGATCGCCCGGCTGACCGGCGCCGATCCCAGGGACGTCCCCGAACTGCTGGCCGGCTCGACCTTCCCGGAAAGCCAGGCGCAACTGTCCGCCGACCTGCTCGGCGGCGGCACCGCCAAGGCTATCGCCGGCACTGCCGAATTCCTCAAGGAACAGAAGCGCGTGCCGGCCGTCCTCGGCGACTACTCGCCCTACGTCAGCGCCGGCTTCGTGCGCCAGGCGGAGCAGGTCCAGGTCGGCCAGCGCTGAATTCCGCGACTCCGCCCCGGCCTGTCGGAGCGGAGGCTTTCTTACCCTACGGAGGGCAGAACACATGAGCCGTCTGACGGCCGAGGCGATCAGCCTCTCATTCGAACAGCGCGGCCAGCGCCGCGCCATCCTCCGCGATCTCAGCCTGGGCCTGGCCAAGGGCGAGTCGCTGGTGGTGCTGGGCCCGTCGGGCTGCGGCAAGTCGACACTGTTGAACATCCTCGCCGGTTTCCAGACGCCGGACCAGGGACGCGTGCAGATCGACGGCCGGACACTCGAAGGGCCCGGCGGCGAGCGCGGCGTGGTGTTCCAGGACGACGCCCTGATGCCTTGGCTCAACGCCCTCGACAACGTCGCCCTGGGCCTGCGCATTCGTGGCCTGGGCAAGGCCGAGCGCACCGCGCGGGCGCGCCAGGTCTTGCAACTGGTGGGCCTCCAGGAGTACGCCGAGCAATCCGTCGCCCAGCTCTCCGGCGGCCAGCGGCAACGCCTCGGGCTGGCACGCGCGCTGGCGGTCGAGCCGGACTTCCTGCTGCTCGACGAGCCGTTCGGCGCGCTCGACGCGCTGACCCGCGAACGCATGCAGGTGCTCCTGCTGGACCTGTGGAAGCAGACCGGCAAGGGCCTCTTCCTGATCACCCACAGCGTCGACGAGGCCCTGTTCCTGGCTACCGACCTGGTGGTGATGGACGGTCCGCCAGCACGCATCGTCAAGCGCCTGCCGGTGGACTTCGCGCGGCGCTACGCCGCCGGCGAAACGGTGCGCTCGATCAAGGCCGATCCCGAGTTCGGCCGTTTGCGCCAGGCGTTGCTGGACGAATTCCTCGATGTCGCGGAGGCCGAACATGCCCACTGATACCCTCGGACTCGCCGCCGCCAAGCCTGTCCCGCGCAAGCGGCGCCTGCCCGGCGACCGTCGGCGCTGGGCCGCCGGCGCCAGTGTGCTGGCCCTGGCCCTGCTGTGGTGGGCGGCGACCCGTTTCGGCTGGGTCGAC
The DNA here is from genome assembly GCF_058680555.1 of Pseudomonas sp. YA1. NCBI lineage: Bacteria > Pseudomonadati > Pseudomonadota > Gammaproteobacteria > Pseudomonadales > Pseudomonadaceae > Pseudomonas > Pseudomonas sp. YA1. The sequence continues at coordinate 132,537 of NZ_JBZWBG010000012.1, read as the reverse complement.
GTGCTGTTCCTGCCGGCGCCCGAACAGCTCTTCGAAGCCCTGCAACGGCTATGGCAGGAGGGCTACCTCGATGCCAGCCTGCTGCAACACGTCGGCACCAGTCTGCTGCGGGTGCTCCTGGCGCTCGGCGCGGCGGTGCTGACGGCGATCCCGCTGGGCGTGCTGATGGGCCTCAACCCCTTGGCCGGAGCGGCCCTCGATCCGCTGGTGGAGTTCTACCGGCCGATCCCGCCGTTGGCCTACCTGCCGTTGATCGTCATCTGGTTCGGCATCGGCGAGCTGAGCAAGGTGCTGCTGATCTACCTGGCGCTGTTCGCGCCGCTGCTCATCGCTACCGCCGCCGGCGTGCGTCGCGTCGACCGATCGCGGGTGCAGGCGGTGCGCTGCCTGGGGGCCAGCCGCTGGCAGGTGGTGCGCTACGTGATCCTGCCGAGCGCCTTGCCGGAGGTCCTCACCGGCCTGCGCATCGCCCTCGGCGTCGGCTGGTCGACCCTGGTCGCCGCCGAGCTGATCGCGGCCAACCGCGGCCTCGGCTTCATGGTCCAGTCCGCCGCGCAATTCCTCGCCACCGACGTGGTGGTGGTCGGCATCCTGCTGATCGCCGCCATCGCCCTGGCCTTCGAACTGGGGCTGCGTTGGGTCCAGCGGCGCTTCGCCGCCTGGGGTTGAGCGCGAGAGTCCCGAGTCATTTCCGAACCGACCTTCACCCACGCGGCGAAGGCCGGAGCGAGGGCGCGCAGGGCGCGCCCGCAACCTGCCCGACGAGTAGCACGACATGAGCCTGACCATCCAACCCATCAGCCCGGCCCTGGGCGCCATCGTTTCCGGCATCGACCTCGGCGCGCCGCTGGACGACGCCGGCCAGCGGGCCATCGAGCAGGCCCTGCTCGAACACCAGGTGCTGTTCTTCCGCGACCAGTCGCTGGAACCCAGGAGCCAGGCGCGCTTCGCCGCCCGCTTCGGCGACCTGCACATCCATCCGATCTACCCCAGCGTGCCGGGGCATCCGGAGGTCATCGTCCTCGACACCGCGGTCACCGACGTGCGCGACAATGCCATCTGGCACACCGACGTGACCTTCCTCGAGACCCCGGCGCTGGGGGCGGTGCTCGCCGCCAAGCAATTGCCGCCGTACGGCGGCGACACCCTCTGGGCGAGCAGCACGGCGGCCTACGAGGCGCTGTCGGCGCCGCTGCGGCGTCTGCTGGACGGCCTCACGGCGACCCACGACATCGGCAAGTCCTTCCCCCGCGAGCGCTTCGGCGTCACCGAGGCCGACCTGGCGCGCCTGGAGGAGGCCCGCCTGAAGAATCCGCCGCGCTCGCATCCGGTGGTGCGCACCCATCCGCTCACCGGGCGCAAGGGCCTGTTCGTCAGCGATGGCTTCACCACCCGCATCAACGAACTGGAGCCGGCCGAGAGCGATGCGCTGCTGACGTTCCTCTTCGCCCATGCCACGCGACCTGAATTCACCGTGCGCTGGCGCTGGCAGGAAAACGACGTGGCGTTCTGGGACAACCGCGTGACCCAGCACTACGCGGTGGACGATTACCGGCCACAGCGGCGGGTCATGCATCGCGCCACCATCCTCGGCGACAAGCCCGTCTGACGCCACCGCGCGCGGGCTTGCTCCGGCGGCCCGCGCCGGCAACTGTGCGTTCCGCCAGCTTTTCCTCTCGAAAAGGTCGCCTCTGCGACATTCGCTGTCGCGTCCCGGCGTGCCGCTCTCGCCTAAGCTTGGCGGGTCAATTGTTTCGAGAGTTTTCATCCATGCAAGAACGCATTCCGGATGAGCTGACCCTGCCAGAGCTCACCCTGCGTGGCCTGATCCTCGGTGCGCTGATCACCGTGGTCTTCACCGCCTCCAACGTCTACCTCGGGCTGAAGGTCGGCCTGACCTTCGCCTCGTCGATCCCGGCGGCGGTGATCTCGATGGCCGTCCTGCGCTACTTCTCCGGCGCCAACATCCTCGAGAACAACATGGTGCAGACCCAGGCCTCGGCGGCCGGCACCCTGTCCTCGATCATCTTCATCCTTCCCGGCCTGCTGATGATCGGCTACTGGAGTGGCTTCCCGTTCTGGCAGACCGCGGCGATCTGCTCCATCGGCGGCATTCTCGGGGTGCTCTATACCATTCCGCTGCGCCGGGTGATGGTGGTGCAGAGCGAACTGCCGTATCCGGAAGGGGTGGCGGCGGCGGAAATCCTCCGGGTCGGCAGCGACGGCGCCGAGGACGAGGAAGACGTCCGCGCGCCGCGCGCCGCCGGCAACGCACCGGGCCTGTACGACATCCTCGGCGGCGGCCTGGTGGCGGCGCTGTTCAGCCTCTGGAGCAGCGGCTTCAAGGTCCTCGCCGAAGGCTTCAGCGTCTGGCTCAGCGCCGGGCAGGCGGTGTTCCGCCTGTCCACCGGTTTTTCCCTGGCGCTGGTCGGTGCCGGTTACCTGATGGGCATCACCGCCGGCATCGCGATCCTCATCGGCGTGGTGGTCTCCTGGGGCGTCGCGGTGCCGCTGCTGACCGTCAATAGCGTGCCGGCCGACGGCCAGAGCCTGTCGGACCTGGCCACCCAACTGTGGAGTTCGCAGGTGCGCTTCCTCGGCGCCGGCACCATCGGCGTGGCCGCGCTGTGGACCCTGGCGACCCTGTTCAAGCCGATGGTGCGGGGCGTCTGGGCCTCCCTCGGGGCAGTGCGCGGCAATAGCCAGGCGAGCAGCCTGCGCACCGAGCTGGACATGCCGGCCAAGTGGATCCTGCTGATCGCCGGGATACTGCTGGTCTCGCTGTTCATGGTCTTCAGCCACTTCCTCGGTGCCGCCGCGCCGGACATGGCCAGCCCGCAGTTCTGGAGCCTGGTGGCGGTATGCGTGGTGTTCGCCTTCTTCTTCGGCTTCCTGATCGCCGCCGCCTGCGGCTACATGGCCGGCCTGGTCGGTTCGTCGAGCAGTCCGATCTCGGGGATCGGGATCATCGCGGTCATCCTGGTGTCGTTGCTGATCCTCGGCTTCGGCAGCATCGAGGGCGGCCTGCTGGACCGCCAGAACGGCAAGCTGGCGATCGCCCTGGCGCTGTTCACCACCTCGGTGGTGCTGGCCATCGCGGCGATCTCCAACGACAACCTGCAGGACCTCAAGACCGGCTACCTGGTCGGCGCCACGCCCTGGCGCCAGCAGGTCGCGCTGATCGTCGGCTGCATCGTCGGCGCGCTGGTGATCCCGCCGGTACTGGAACTGCTCTACAGCGCCTACGGCTTCACCGGGGCCCTGCCGCGCGAGGGAATGGACCCCGGCCAGGCCCTGGCCGCGCCGCAGGCGACCCTGATGACGGCGATCGCCAGCGGGATTTTCCACGACGCGCTGAACTGGAACATGATTCTCATCGGCGTCGCCCTGGGCATCGCCCTGATCCTCGTCGACCTGCTCCTGCGCCGTACCGGCAAGGCCTGCCTGCCGGTGCTGGCGGTGGGCCTGGGGATCTACCTGCCGCCGACCATCGGCATGACCCTGGTGGTCGGCGCGCTGATTTCCTGGCTGCTGGAAAATGCCCTGAAGAAGCGTGCGGCGGCGGCCGGGGTCGACGAAGAGACCTATGCCGAAGAGCCGAAGCGACGCGGCGTGCTGCTGGCCTCGGGGCTGATCGTCGGCGAGAGCCTGATGGGCATCCTGCTCGCCGGGGTGATCGGCGCCACCGGCGAGGACGCGCCGCTGGCGCTGGCCGGCGCCGGCTTCGCGGGCATCGCCCAGTGGCTGGGACTGGTGGTATTCGTCGCGATCTGCGTGCTGTTCTACCGGCGAGTGCTGGCGCGCTGAGGGATTCGCGGCTGCACGGGGATGGGATGTTGCCGCTAGCGTCATTCCCTGCGGTCAGGGACGGAGGATGAGGGAAGGGGCGCCCTGCGCGCCCCCTTTTCCTGCACTCAACGCACCAGGTGCAGGAACTGCAGGTGCCGCTCGTACTGGTCGAGCATGTCGTTGATGATCTGCTCCTTGGTGTAGCCCATCAGATCGTAGTCCTGGCTACCTTCGGCGAGATGCACTTCGGCACGGAAGTAGCGGCGGTTCTTCAGGTGCAGGCCGCCCATGCCGGCACGCGCGAAGGACGGCGTGAAGTAGCCGCGCATCAGCACCTGGTAGAGGAACCGATGCTGCTCGCCATGACCGATCTCCAGGCTCAGCGAGGCGTTGCCCGGGTCGAGCTGGGCGTCCACCGCCAGGCCCTTCTCGCGGAACACCTCGGAAACCTCGCTGATCGCCGGGCGCACCACGTCGTTCATGAAGCGGTACACCTCGTCCCGCGAGGGGAAGTGCACGGCCTGCGACAGGCGTCGCTTCCAGCCGCCGGAGCGCTTGCCGTTGCCGCTCATCAGCGGCGCCAGGGAGTGGCTCCGCGCCCGCTGGCGCTGCGACTCCATGTAGAAGGCCTTGTGCAGGCCCCACATCATCAATAGCAGGATCAGCGAGAAGGGCAGGGAGGTCAGCACCACCGCCGACTTCAGCGCGTCGATGCTGCCGGCGAACAGCAGCCCTCCGGTGACCAGCGCGGTGACCGAGCCCCAGAACACCCGCAGCCACTTCGGTCCGTCGTCGTCGGCGCTGCCGCCGTGGGCGGAGAGGGTGGAGAGGACCACGGTGCCGGAGTCCGCCGAGGTGACGAAGAAGACGAAGCTGACCAGCACCGTGACGGTGATCACCGCGCGGCTCCAGGGGTAGTTCTGGAGCATCTGGTAGAGGGCCATCGACGGCTGCTCGATGGCCACCCGGCCGAGTTCGCTGGCGCCGCCGAGGGCCTGCTCCAGGGCGCTGTTGCCGAAGATCGACATCCACGCCAGGGTGAAGCCGAGCGGGATGAACAGCACGCCGAAGACGAATTCGCGGATCGTCCGGCCGCGCGAGATGCGCGCGATGAACAGGCCGACGAAGGGCGCCCAGGCGATCCACCAGGCCCAGTAGAACACCGTCCACGAGCCCAGCCAGTCGCTGGGGCCGCCGTAGGCGTAGAGGTCGAAGCTCTTGCCCGGCAGGTGGCCGAGGTAGTCGCCGACGTTCTGCACCAGGGTGTTGAGCAGGTGCTGGGTCGGACCGGCGAACAGCACGAACAGCAGCAGGCTGCAGGCCAGCAGCATGTTGATGTCGGAGAGGATGCGGATGCCCTTGTCGACCCCGGAGACCGCCACCGAGATCGCCGCGCCCATCATCAGCACGATGAGCGCCATCTGCACCGGGTGGGTATGCGGGATGGCGTACAGGTAGTCCAGCCCGGAGTTGAGCTGGAGCACGCCGAAGCCCATGTCGGCGCCGAGGCCGAACACCGTGGCGATGATGCCGAAGCAGTCCACCGTGTAGCCGATCGGCCCGTTGATGCGCTTGCCGATCAACGGGTAGAGCGCCGAGCGCAGGGCCAGCGGCAGGTTGTGGCGGTAGGCGAAGTAGGCCAGGGCCATCGCCACTAGGGCGAACACGCCCCAGCCGTGCAGGCCCCAGTGCAGGAACAGCAGTTCCATGGCCTGTCGCGCGGCTTCCTGGGTACCGGCCTCGCCTTGCGGCGGCTGGAGGAAGTGGGTCAGCGGCTCGGATACGCAGAAGAAGAACAGGGTGATGCTGATGCCGGCGGCGAACAGCATGCCGGCCCAGGACAGGTAGCTGAATTCCGGCTCGTCGTGGTCGGCACCGAGCTTGATCTTGCCGTAGCCGGAAAGCGCGGTGACCACCACGAAGATCAGGTACAGCGTCATCGCCAGCAGGTAGTACCAACCGACGGTCTGCGAGGCCCAGGTCTGTGCGGCCAGCAACCATTCGCCGGCGCGCTGGGGGAAGCCGATGACCACCGCGGCGAACAGCAGGATCAGGATCGCCGCACCGTAGAACACCGGGGGATTCATGCGGATGGGCGTGGGGGTGGAGGGGGGGGCGGAGGGCGATTGTGCGTCAGTCAAAACAGGCTGGTCTCCTCGTCCTTAATTTGATCAAGCGTTCAATATAAACACGATCGAGGGCTCGGGAGCCAATCCTTCGGACGTATGGGAGCCTTCGGCGCCGCGCTTTTCCCGCACGTTCGCCGAAGGATTCCTTCAGTTCGCCGCCAGTCCCAGGCGCCGCCTTCCCGCCTCCTCGTCGCCGCCTGCCTGCTCGGTGGCCAGTTGCAGGAGCAGGGCCTGTACCTGCTCCAGCGACGGCGCTCCGACTTGGCCGAGCAGGCGCCGCAGACCGGCCAGCGATGGGTCTGGCGTTGCCCCGCCAAAATTCAGATGCTGCGGCAGGATTTCTTCCTTGTCGCTGACCAGCAGGGCGAAGTGGACGACGTTTTCCAGTTCGCGGATGTTGCCTGGCCAGGGATAGCTCTCGAGGATCCGCTGGGTCTCCACGCCGATGGCCGGCACCGGCAGGTCCAGGCGCTGGGCATAGACACCGACGAAGTATTCCGCCAGCGGCAGGATGTCTCCCGGACGTTCGCGCAATGGCGGCAGGCTCAGGCGGCCGTCGTGCAGGTACTGCTGCAGGCCGGCCAGGAACTTGCCGGCGCGCACCGCCTGGTCCAGGTCGACGCTGGTGGCGGTGACCAGGCGCACGTCATGGGGAATCGGCTGCTGCGCGCCGACCCGCAGCACCTCGCGTTCCTCCAGCGTCTGTAGCAGCCTGGCCTGCAACGTCAGCGGCAGGTCGCCGATCTCGTCCAGGTACAGGGTGCCGCCATTGGCCGAACCGAACCAGCCGGCGCGGCTGCCGACCGGGCCGTTGTGGGCGCCGGGGGCGTAGCCGAACAGCTCGGCTTCGGCGTGGTTGCGACTGAGGGCGCTGCAACTGACCGCGACGAACAGACCGGCGCGTTCGCTGTGGCGGTGGATCTGCCGGGCGAGCAGCTCCTTGCCGGTGCCGGTCTCGCCTTCGATCAGCACCGGCTGGCCCTGCGGCGCGAGGCGCTCGAGTTCTTCGCGGACCCGGTGCGAGCGTGGGTCGAAGAACACCAGGGCCTTGGCGCGGATGCTCAGCGGACTGCGGTCGGCGTCGGGGAAGGTCAACGGCGCGGGGCGTGGTTTCTCGCTCATGGGTAACTCCTTGACGGCACGGGGCGCCTCCAGCGCCTGCGCCGCGACGACGGACCGGGACGGCTGCGGGCGGGGGCCGTTGCGGAAAAAGAAACGCCGGTGCAAGCCATGCGACACCGGCGTGAACAAGGGGCGCTGCAACGGCGCCCAGCGTGGGAGTCGGGACGGGCTGGGGTCAGAAGGCCGGGACCACCGCGCCGGCATATTTCTTCTCGATGAAGGCTTTCACTTCCGGGCTGGTCAGCGCGGCGGAAAGCTTCTTCAGGGCGTCGCTGTCCTTGTTGTCCGGACGCGCCACCAGGTAGTTCACATAGGGCGAGTCGCGGTCTTCCAGGACCAGCGCGTCCTTAGCCGGGTTGAGCTTGGCCTCCAGCGCGTAGTTGGTGTTGATAAGGTCCAGGTCGACCTGGTCCAGCACGCGCGGCAACAGGGCCGATTCGAGTTCCTTGAACTTCAGGTTCTTCGGGTTCTCGGCGATGTCCTTGGGCGTGGCCAGGGCGTTGTTCGGGTCCTTCAGCTTGAGCAGGCCGGCCTTCTGCAACAGCAGCAGGGCGCGCCCGCTGTTGCTGCCTTCGTTGGGGATGGCGACGGTGGCGCCGTCGGGCAGCTCGGCCAGCGACTTGTATTTCCTCGAATAGCCACCGAAGGGTTCGACGTGTACGCCGACCACGGTGACCAGGTTGGTGCCCTTGCCTTTGTTGAAGTTCTCCAGGTACGGCAGGGTCTGGAAGTAGTTGGCGTCCAGGCGCTTCTCGGCGACCTGCACGTTGGGCTGCACGTAGTCGGTGAACACCTTGATCTGCAGGTCGACGCCTTCCTTCGCCAGGGTCGGCTTGATCAGCTCAAGGATTTCCGCGTGGGGGATCGGCGTGGCGGCGACGATGAGCTTTTCCGCGGCGCTGGCGGAAACGCTGATGACGGAGGCCAGGGCAGTCAGCAGGAGCAGTTTTTTCATTCTTCGATCCTTGTAGGGCGATGTCCGCCGCTGCGCGCAGGGCGGTGAAGGAGGGGCGCCAACACGCGAGGGGCGGCTTGAAGGGGAGAGTAGCGACTCTTTTTATTCCATAAAAATATTATTTGTTTATTTTTATATTCCATGAATGAATATGCGAGGACTGAGGCAATTTGTCTCGCGACAACCGACCACAGCAGGACGGTCTAGGCTAACGGGTAAGATTTTCGTACCGAATTGCTCTGCATCAAGGCGGGCGGTTCGGGAATCTGCTTGCGACCCTTCCCGCATTCCTGCCATCCAGGGCTGCGGTCGCTTTCCAATGACAAGAACGATAGCTGAAGGATGTGTTCCAAAACCTTGCGTCGCGTTGCGCGTGAGGAAGCACGGCCGAATCCGCACGTAAGCCGGAAGGGCCGAGAACCTGAAGAGGAGTTGCCATGTTCGGATTGGAGGCTATCGACCTTGCCCGCATCCAGTTCGCGTTCACCGTGTCCTTCCACATCATCTTCCCGGCGATCACCATCGGGTTGGCCAGCTACCTGGCCGTACTGGAAGGCCTCTGGCTGAAAACGAACGAAGAGGTCTACCGCGACCTCTATCATTTCTGGTCGAAGATTTTCGCGGTCAACTTCGGCATGGGCGTGGTGTCCGGGCTGGTCATGGCGTACCAGTTCGGCACCAACTGGAGCCATTTCTCCGACTTCGCCGGGTCCATCACCGGTCCGCTGCTGACCTACGAGGTGCTCACCGCGTTCTTCCTCGAGGCCGGTTTCCTCGGGGTCATGCTGTTCGGCTGGAACCGCGTGGGACCGGGCCTGCATTTCTTCGCCACGGTGATGGTGGCGATCGGCACGCTGATCTCGACGTTCTGGATCCTCGCTTCCAACAGCTGGATGCAGACCCCGCAGGGCTTCGAGATCGTCGACGGCCGGGTGATCCCGGTGGACTGGGTGGCGGTGATCTTCAACCCGTCGTTCCCCTACCGCCTGCTGCACATGTCGGTCGCCGCGTTCCTCGCCACCGCCTTCTTCGTCGGCGCCTCGGCCGCCTGGCACCTGCTGCGCGGGCGCGACAACCCGGCGATCCGCAAGATGCTCTCGATGGCCATGTGGATGGCGCTGATCGTCGCCCCGGTACAGGCGCTGATCGGCGACGCCCATGGCCTCAACACCCTGGAGCACCAGCCGGCGAAGATCGCCGCGATGGAAGGCCACTGGGACAACAGCAGCGGCGAGCCGACCCCGCTGATCCTGTTCGGCTGGCCGGACATGCAGCGCGAGGAAACCCGCTTCAAGGTGGAGATCCCGGTGCTCGGCAGCCTGATCCTCAAGCACAGCCTGACCGAGCCGATCCCGGCGCTGAAGGACTTCCCGCCGGAAGACCGGCCGAACTCCACCGTGGTGTTCTGGTCGTTCCGGATCATGGCCGGCCTCGGCATGCTGATGATCCTGGTCGGCGTCTGGAGCCTGTGGCTGCGCTGGCGCGGCCAGGACAAGCTGTTCAACTCGAAGGCCTTCCTGCGCCTGACCCTGCTGATGGGACCGTCCGGCCTGATCGCGATCCTCGCCGGCTGGTTCACCACCGAGATGGGCCGCCAGCCCTGGGTGGTCTACGGGCTGATGCGCACCGCCGACGCCTCCTCGGCGCAGAGCGTGACGCAGATGAGCCTGACCCTGCTGACCTTCGTGGTGGTGTACTTCTCGCTGTTCGGCGTCGGCATCGGCTACATGATGCGCCTGGTGCGCAAGGGCCCGGTCACCCATGAGGGACGCGAGACCAACCCGGGAGGCGCCGGGCAGAAGCGCACGCCGGCGCGGCCGTTGTCGGCCGCCGGCGAAGGTTTCGACGAAGAGCACGACGGCCACGCGCAAGCGGCCGACCGCGACCAGGACAAGAGGAACTGAGACATGGGTATCGATCTTCCCCTCATCTGGGCGGTCATCATCATCTTCGGCATCATGATGTACGTGGTGATGGACGGCTTCGACCTGGGCATCGGCATGCTCTATCCGTTCTTCAAGGACAGCGGCGACCGCGATGTGATGATGAACACCGTGGCGCCGGTCTGGGACGGCAACGAGACCTGGCTGGTGCTGGGCGGCGCGGCGTTGTTCGGAGCCTTCCCGCTGGCCTACGCGGTGGTCCTGTCGGCGCTCTACCTGCCGTTGATCTTCATGCTCGTCGGGCTGATCTTCCGCGGCGTCGCCTTCGAGTTCCGCTTCAAGGCCAAGCCGGCCAAGCAGCACATCTGGGACAAGGCGTTCATCGGCGGTTCGCTGGTGGCGACCTTCTTCCAGGGCGTGGCGCTGGGCGCCTTCATCGAAGGCATCCCGGTGGAGAACCGCAGCTTCGCCGGCGGTTCGCTGGACTGGATCGCGCCGTTCCCGCTGTTCTGCGGCCTGGCCCTGATCGTCGCCTACACCCTGCTCGGCTGCACCTGGCTGATCATGAAGACCGAAGGCCGCCTGCAGGAGCGCATGCACGACCTGGCGCGCCCGCTGGCGCTGGTGCTGCTGGCGATCATCGGGGTGGTCAGCCTGTGGACGCCGCTGGCCCATGCCGAGATCGCCGCACGCTGGTTCAGCCTGCCGAACCTGTTCTGGTTCCTGCCGGTGCCGATCCTGGTCCTGGTGACCTTCTATGCGCTGCTGCGCTCGGTGGCCAACAACGACCACGTGAAGCCGTTCGTGCTCACCCTTGTGTTGATCTTCCTCGGCTACAGCGGCCTGGGGATCAGCCTGTGGCCGAACATCATCCCGCCGGCGGTGAGCATCTGGGAGGCCTCGGCGCCGCCGCAGAGCCAGGGCTTCATGCTGGTCGGCGCGCTGTTCATCATTCCCTTCATCCTCGGCTACACCGCCTGGAGCTACTACGTGTTCCGCGGCAAGGTGAAGCACGGCGATGGCTATCACTGAGGAGGCGCCGCATATGGTCCGTACGCCGAGTCATCCCGAACGAGATAGCGCGGCCAAGCCACCGCTCTGGCGACGCCTGGCCTGGCTGGCGGGTATCTGGACCGCCAGCGTGCTGGCCCTGGGCGTCGCCGCCTGGCTGATGCGCCTGTTCATGAGCGCGGCGGGGCTGGGCGTCCCGCACTGATCGACGATCCCATCCGGGCGCTCCGGCGCCCTTTTCCGAGAGCCCTCCGCTGGAGGGCTTCTTTTTGTCCGCCGATCCGCCAGTGCTTGGTGTTGCGCCGTAGGGCGTCAATCCTCGCGTTCCCGCCTTGCACCATCCGCCCTACGGGAGCCTTGGCGGCGGATGCGCCCTAGCGGCGCCTTGGTAGGGCGAATGACGCCGCAGGCGTTATCCGCCGATTCGCGGTTGCTTGGCGTTGCGCCGTCGGGCATCAGTCCTCGCGGCCCCTGACCCGTGCCAGTTGCTCCAGTCGCCCCAGGTAGTCGCGCGGGGTTTCGCCGAGCAGGCGGCGGAACATGCTGCTGAAGGCCCGCGTACTGCCGTAGCCGAGGTCGCGGGCGACCACCTGCACGCTGTCGCCGGCCAGCAGGCGCGGCAGGGCTTCGGTCAGGCGCAGTTGCTGGCGCCACTCATGGAAGCTCATCTGCAATTCCTGGGCGAACAGCCGCGCCAAGGTGCGCGAGCTGGCGCCGACCCGCAGGCCCCAGTCATCGAGGGTCAGCCCCAGTTCCGGCTGTTTCAGCAATGCCTGGCAGATCGCCTGCAAACGGCGGTCGCGGGGCATCGGCAGGTACAGCGGCATCCGTTCGAGGTTGGCGATCTCGCTGAGGATCAGCCCTTGCAGGCGCTGGCGGAAGTCGTCCAGGCGCGGCTGGCTCTCGAGGTGGATGGCGCGCAGGATCATTTCCCGCAGCAGCGGCGTCACCGCCAGTACGCAACAGTCGTTTAGCGGTGTCGGTGTTTCGGGTTGCTCGATGAACAGGGTGCGCATGTGCACCTCGCCGGACATGAATATCTCGTGCTCCACCCGGGGCGGAATCCATACCGCGCGGGTCGGCGGGATCACCCAGGCGCCGTGGTGGGTGGCCAGGCGCATCAGGCCGCGAGCGGCGTAGAGGAACTGCGCCTGCGGGTGGAAATGCCGCCCCAGGTGATGGCCGTCGGGGAAGTCGAGGGAGATGGCGGCCAGCAGGCCGTCCGGGCGGTGCTCGATCAGCATGTCCGTTTCGATGACCTCGCTGTCCTGTCTGCGCTTTTCGGTCAACCTATCATGGCCGGGTCATGACGCCCATTCCTCACCGACCATTCAGGCCGCACGCCATGAACCGACCTCGAACCGTTATCCGCTTCATCAACGCCGCGCATGTCATCGACCACATGTTCATGCTGATCTTCCCCGCCGCCGTGCTCGGCATGGCCGGCAGCTTCGACCTCGACTACGCCGGTCTGATCGGCCTGTCGCTGGGCGGTTTCATCGCCTTCGGCGCCTGTTCGCTGCCGGCCGGCTGGCTGGGCGATACCTGGAGCCGGCGGCGGATGATGCTGCTGTTCTTCTTCGGCATCGGCGCCGCCGCGCTGCTCACCGGGCTGGCCGGTAGCGTACCGATGCTGGTGACCGGGCTGACCCTGATCGGGGTGTTCGCCGCGATCTACCACCCGGTCGGCACCGCGATGTTGGTGGCACACGCGGAGAACCGCGGCCGCGAGATCGGCATCAACGGCATGTGGGGTAACCTCGGGGTCGCCTTCGCCGCGCTGCTTACCGGCTTTCTCACCGCGCACTTCGGTTGGCGTGCGGCGTTCATCCTGCCCGGCGGGGTGGCCATCCTGCTCGGCATCGGCTTTTTCTTCTGCGTGCGCGAGGAGCCATCGCCGCACCTGTCGGCCAAGGCCGCGGCGCGTGGCGAGGACAGCGAGGGTCTGTCGATGCGCCGGGTGTTCGGCGTGCTGGCGCTGGTCACCGCCACCGGCGGGGTGGTGTTCAACGCCAGCACCGTGACCTACCCGAAGCTGTTCCAGGAGCGCCTGAGCGACTTGCTGGCGTCGCCGCAGACCCTTGGCGTGGTGGTCAGCCTGGCCTATGCCTTCGGCGCGGTGGCGCAACTGATCATGGGCCGCCTGATCGATCGCCTGAACCTGAAGTTGCCGTTCGTCTTCCTCACCTTCTGCCAGGTGCCGCTGCTGCTGGCCCTGGCCTACGGCCACGGCAGCGCAGTGGTGCTGTTCGGCGCGCTGTTCATGTTCGCGGTGTTCGGCCAGGTGACGGTGAACGACGCGATGGTCGCCCACTTCGTCGCGCCGCAGTGGCAGGCGCGGGTCTTCGCCCTGCGCTATTTCCTGTCGTTCGGTGCCAGCGCGGCGGCGATCCCGATGATCGCCTACCTGGAGCCACGGCAGGGGCTGCTGGGGTTGTACCTGGTGCTGGCGGGCTTCGCCGCGCTGACCTTCGCCGCGGCGCTGGTGTTTCCGCGTCCGGCGCGCAGCGCCGCGGTGGGCGCCTGAGGAAGAGGGCGCCCGGACAGCACGAGCCGGCCGGACGCCGATGGCTCAACGCCGTATCAGAGCAGTTCGACCGCCACGGCGGTGGCTTCGCCGCCGCCGATGCACAGCGAGGCGACGCCGCGCTTGCCGCCTTTCTGGCGCAGGGCGTTGATCAGGGTGAGGATGATCCGCGAGCCGGTGGAGCCGACCGGATGGCCCTGGGCGCAGGCGCCGCCATAGACATTGACCTTGGCATGATCGAGGCCGTGTTCGCGCATGGCGAGCATGGTGACCATGGCGAAGGCTTCGTTGATCTCGAACAGGTCGACGTCGTCCTTGTTCCAGCCGGTCCTGGCGAACAGGTTGGTCATCGCGCCGATCGGCGCCAGGGTGAACTCGCTCGGGTCCTGGCTCTGGGTGGCATGGCCGACGATTCGCGCCAGCGGCTTCAGGCCACGGCGCTGGGCTTCCTCGGCGGTCATCAGGACCAGCGCGGAGGCGCCGTCGGAGATCGAGCTGGCATTGGCGGCGGTGATGGTGCCGTCCTTGCGGAACGCCGGCTTGAGGCTCGGGATCTTCTCCAGGTTGGCGGTCAGCGGTTGCTCGTCGTCCTTCACCACGCTCTCGCCCTTGCGGCTGGTGACGGTGACCGGGACGATTTCCGCCGCCAGCGAGCCATCGGCGATGGCGGCCTGGGCGCGCTTGAGCGATTCGATGGCATAGGCGTCCATCTCCTCGCGGGTCACGCCGTACTTGTCGGCGGTCTCCTGGGCGAACGAACCCATCAAACGGCCGGTGCGGGCGTCCTCGAGGCCGTCGAGGAACATGTGGTCCTTGATCTCGCCGTGGCCCATGCGCAGGCCGCTGCGGGCTTTCTCCAGGACATAGGGCGCGTTGGACATGCTTTCCATGCCACCGGCGACCATCACCTGGTTGGTGCCAGCCTTGAGCAGGTCGTGGGCCAGCATCACCGCCTTCATCCCCGAGCCGCACAGCTTGTTGATGGTGGTGCAGCCGGTGGCGGCGGGCAGGCCGGCCGCCAGCGCGGCCTGGCGGGCCGGGCCCTGCTTCAGGCCGGCGGGCAGGACGCAACCCATGATCACTTCCTGTACGTCCTCGGCGGCGATGCCGGCGCGCTGCACCGCTTCGCGGATCACGACGGCACCCAGGTCGACCGCGGAAACGCCGGTCAGGCTGCCCTGGAAGCCGCCCATGGGAGTACGGGCGCCGGCGACGATGACGATATCGGACATGGAACGTTACCTCTTGTTCTGGATAGGGTCTGAACGATTCAGTGGGCGGATTCTATCTTGTGACCGGGAGGCTCCGAAAGGTCACGGGGCAAATCACTCTTTTGACTGATGAACAAAGCCCGCCGACGGCTCTAGAGTCGGCCTCATCCTGACAACGAACCCGCTCCCAGGTGTACGCCCCATGCTGAAGACCCGTCTCATCCCGGCCGCCGCCGGCGCTTATCAGTATCCGTTGCTGATCAAGAGCCTGATGCTTTCCGGCCGTCGTTACGAAAAGAGTCATGAAATCGTCTACCGCGACCAGGTGCGCTACAGCTACGCCACCTTCAACGAGCGCGTCGCGCGCCTGGCCAACGTACTCAGCGAGGCCGGGGTGAAGGCCGGCGACACGGTGGCGGTGATGGACTGGGACAGCCATCGCTACCTGGAACGCATGTTCGCCATCCCGATGATCGGGGCGGTGCTGCATACCATCAATATCCGCCTCTCCCCGGAGCAGATCCTCTACACCATGAACCACGCCGAGGATCGCTTCGTGCTGGTGAACAGCGAGTTCGTCCCGCTCTACCAGGCGGTGGCGGGGCAGCTGGCCACGGTGGAGCGGACCATCCTGCTCACCGATGGCGCGGAGAAGAGCGCGGAACTGCCCGGCCTGGTCGGCGAATACGAGTCGCTGCTGGCCGCGGCCAGCCCGCGCTACGACTTCCCCGATTTCGACGAGAACTCCATCGCCACCACCTTCTACACCACCGGCACCACCGGCAATCCGAAAGGTGTGTATTTCAGCCACCGGCAACTGGTCCTGCACACCCTGGCGATGGCTTCGACCATCGGCAGCCTGGACAGCATCCGCCTGCTCGGTACCAGCGACGTGTACATGCCGATCACCCCGATGTTCCATGTCCACGCCTGGGGCACTCCGTACGTGGCGACCATGCTCGGGGTCAAGCAGGTCTATCCCGGGCGTTACGATCCGGAACTGCTGGTCGAACTGTGGAAGCGCGAGAAGGTCACCTTCTCCCACTGCGTGCCGACCATCCTGCAGATGGTGATGAACGCCAGGGCCGCCCAGGGCGTGGACTTCAAGGGCTGGAAGGTGATCATCGGCGGGAGCGCGCTGAACCGCTCGCTCTACGAGGCGGCCAAGGCGCGCGGCATCCAGCTGACCGCCGCCTACGGCATGTCGGAGACCTGTCCGCTGATTTCCTGCGCCTACCTCAACGACGAACTGCTGGCCGGAAGCGAGGACGAGCGCACCACCTACCGGATCAAGGCAGGCGTGCCGGTGCCGCTGGTGGATGCGGCGATCATGGACGAACAGGGCCGCTTCCTCCCGGCCGACGGCGAATCCCAGGGCGAGCTGGTGTTGCGCTCGCCATGGCTGACCCAGGGGTATTTCCGCGAACCCGAGCGCGGCGAGGAGTTGTGGCGCGGCGGCTGGATGCACACCGGCGACGTGGCGACCCTGGACGGCATGGGCTTCATCGAGATCCGCGACCGCATCAAGGACGTGATCAAGACCGGCGGCGAGTGGCTGTCCTCCCTGGAGCTGGAAGACCTGATCAGCCGCCATCCGGCGGTACGCGAAGTGGCGGTGGTCGGGGTGCCCGATCCGCAATGGGGCGAGCGCCCGTTCGCCCTGCTGGTGGTGCGCGAGGGCCAGCAACTGGACGCCCGTGGCCTGAAGGAGCACCTCAAGCCTTTCGTCGAGCAGGGCAACATCAACAAGTGGGCGATCCCCTCGCAGATCGCGGTTGTTACCGATATTCCCAAGACCAGCGTCGGCAAGCTGGACAAGAAGCGCATCCGTATCGAGATCGCCCAGTGGCAGGAAGCCGGCAGCGCCTTCCTGTCGACCGTCTGACGGGGCTTTCCTACACCGCTGAAACGCCCGGAGGCCAAGCAAACGCTTGGTCTCCGCGTTTTCGCGACCGCCCGGTCATTCTCCATCCGCCGCAAAGGCGCGAGCCAGAGTGGTTGCGCCGCGCAAATCACACTTTCGAGGGATCAAGCGGCAGGCAGCGCTAGCTATAGTCCACGCACTCATAACAAAAAACACACATGGAGTAGCGTCGATGACAACCCGTAATCCGTTCTCGCGTCGGGCCCGGTTGCCGTTGGCCGTCAGCCTGGCTTCCTCGCTGGCGGCTCCGGCCTTTGGGGTGACCTTCAACATCGGGGAAATCGAAGGTTCCTTCGACTCGGCGTTGTCGGTCGGGGCCAGCTGGTCGACCGCCAAGCCGAACAAGAACCTGATCGGTGTGAACAACGGCGGCAAGGGACTTTCCCAGACCTCCGACGACAGCCACTTGAACTTCAAGCGTGGGGAAACGTTCTCGAAGGTCTTCAAGGGCATCCATGACCTCGAGCTGAAGTACGGCGATACCGGTGTGTTCCTGCGCGGCAAGTACTGGTACGACTTCGAACTGAAGGACGAGCACCGCGAGTTCAAGGACATCGACGACAGCGGCCGCAAGACCCTGGCCAAGTCCTCCGGCGCCGAACTGCTCGACGCCTTCATCTACCACAACTATGCCATCGGTGACCTGCCGGGCAGCGTGCGCCTGGGCAAGCAGGTGGTGAACTGGGGCGAGAGCACCTTCATCCAGAACGGCATCAGCGCCATCAACCCGATCGACGTCACCGCCTTCCGCCGGCCCGGCTCGGAGATCAAGGAAGGCCTGATCCCGGTGAACATGTTCTACCTGTCGCAGAACCTCACCGACAACCTGTCCGCCGAAGGCTTCTACCAGATTGAGTGGGACCAGACGGTGGTCGACAACTGCGGCACCTTCTTCTCCCAGCCGGACGTGGTGGCCGATGGCTGCGACCAGAACCTGGCGGTGCTGACCAACAACAAGGCGTCCATCAACCTGCTCAACAACGTGCTCGCCGGGGCTGGCCTGAGCGTTACCCCGTCGCCCTGGGACGAGGGCATCCTGGTCCGCCGCGGGCCGGACCGCGACGCTCGCGACAGCGGCCAGTACGGCTTCGCCCTGCGCTACTTCGCCGACGAACTGAACACCGAGTTCGGCGCCTACT
This sequence comes from Pseudomonas sp. YA1, assembly GCF_058680555.1. NCBI lineage: Bacteria > Pseudomonadati > Pseudomonadota > Gammaproteobacteria > Pseudomonadales > Pseudomonadaceae > Pseudomonas > Pseudomonas sp. YA1. Next base: position 114,847 of record NZ_JBZWBG010000012.1, on the reverse strand, counting down.
ACATGAACTACCACAGCCGCCTGCCGATCTTCAGCGGCCAGGGCGCCTCGGCCAGCACTATGGCGGCGATCAACGACCTCGCCACCCGCCTCGCCGCGATCAACCCGGCACTGGCCGCCCAGGCCGCGGCGGCGGCCACCGCCGGCAACTCCAGCTACTTCATCGAGTACCCGGAAGATATCCGCATGTTCGGCCTGAGCTTCTCCACCACGTTGCCCAACGGCACCGCGTGGAGCGGCGAAGTCAGCTACCGGCCCAACGCGCCGGTGCAACTGAACACCACCGACATCCTCTTCGCCGGCCTCGACCCGGTGAGCATCGGCGGCAACCGCCCCTACGACAACGCCTCGGTGCTGAACGGCCAGGCCGGGCAGGACCTGCACGGCTATCGGCGCAAGGAGATCACCCAACTGCAGACCACCCTGACGCACTTCTTCGACCAGGTGATGGGCGCCGAGCGCCTGACCCTGGTGGGCGAGATCGGCTGGACCCACGTCGGCGGCCTGGAAAGCACCTCCAAGGCACGCTACGGGCGTGACCCGGTCTTCGGACCGGGGCCGCTGCCGGGGACCATCTCCGGCCTGGCCAGCTGCCAGGCGCTGAACGTCAGCACGCTGGGCACCGCCGAAGCGAACAACGTCAGCCGCTACTGCGAGAACGATGGCTATACCACCTCGGACGCCTGGGGTTATCGCGCCCGTGCGATCTGGGACTACAACGACGTGTTCATGGGCGTGAACCTCAAGCCCAGCGTGGCCTGGTCGCACGACGTCGATGGCTATTCGCCCGGCCCCGGCGCCAACTTCGAGGAAGGCCGCAAGGCGGTCAGCCTGGGGGTGGACGCGGAGTACCAGAACACCTACACCGCGAGCCTCTCCTACACCAACTTCTTCGACGGCAAGTACACCACCGTGGACGATCGCGACTTCGTCGCGCTCAGCTTCGGCATGAACTTCTGATGTACGCCGGCCCGGTGCGAACCGGGCCGGCGAGCAGGACTTAACGAGGACGACGAGCGAATGAAAACAACGAAGATTCTTCTGCATACCGGTGTACTGGCCCTGAGCCTGCTGGCCACCCAGGTGATGGCGGCGGTATCCGCCGACGAGGCGGCCAAGCTCGGCACCAGCCTGACTCCGTTGGGGGCGGAGAAGGCCGGCAACGCCGACGGCAGCATCCCCGCCTGGGACGGTGGCCTGGCGACCAACGCCGGCAGCGTCGACAGCCGTGGCTTCCTCGCCAACCCCTATGCCAGCGAGCAACCGCTGTTCACCATCACCGCGCAGAACGTCGACCAGTACAAGGACAAGCTGACTCCCGGCCAACTGGCCATGTTCAAGCGCTACCCGGATACCTACAAGATCCCGGTATACAAGACCCACCGCAGCGCCACCGTCCCGGCGGCGGTGCAGGAGGCGGCCAAGCGCAACGCCACCACCACCAAGCTGGTGGAAGGCGGCAACGGCCTGGAGAACTTCGATACCGCCAACCCGTTCCCGATCCCGCAGAACGGCCTGGAGGTGATCTGGAACCACATCACCCGCTACCGCGGCGGCAGCGTCCGGCGCCTGGTGACCCAGGCCACTCCGCAGGTCAACGGCTCCTACCAGCTGGTCTACTTCCAGGATGCCTTCACCTTCCGTACCAACCTGAAGGACTACAACCCGAACAAGCCGAGCAACGTGCTGTTCTACTTCAAGCAGCGGGTCACCGCGCCCTCGCGCCTGGCCGGTAACGTGCTGCTGGTCCACGAGACCCTCAACCAGGTCAAGGAGCCGCGCCTGGCGTGGCTCTACAACGCCGGCCAGCGCCGCGTGCGGCGGGCTCCGCAGGTGTCCTACGACGGTCCCGGCACCGCGGCCGACGGCCTGCGCACCTCGGACAACTTCGACATGTACAACGGTGCGCCGGACCGCTACGACTGGAAGCTGGAAGGCAAGAAGGAAATCTACATTCCCTACAACAGCTACAAGCTCGACGATCCGAAGATCAAGTACAGCGAAATCGTCAAGGCCGGCCACATCAACCAGGACCTGACCCGCTACGAGCTGCACCGCGTCTGGCATGTGGTCGCGACCCTGAAGCCGGGCGAGCGGCACATCTACGCCAAGCGTGACTTCTACATCGACGAGGACACCTGGCAGGCCGCCGAGATCGACCATTACGACGGTCGCGGCACCCTGTGGCGCGTGGCCGAGGCGCATGCCGAGCAGTACTACGACAAGCAGGTGCCCTGGTACGCGGTGGAAACCCTCTACGACCTGCTCTCCGGCCGCTACCTGGCGCTGGGCATGAAGAACGAGGAGAAACAGGCCTACGACTTCAACTACAGCGCTTCGGAAAGCGACTACACCCCGGCGGCGCTGCGCCAGGAAGGGGTACGCTGAGAAACGGCGTTCCTAGCCACGAAGAAACCGGCCTTGTGCCGGTTTCTTCGTTTCCGCGGGCGGCGTGCCGCTCCGGCCGTCAATTCATTACAAAGTGTTTTCCCGCCTCGCCCGCGGATTCCGTCGTCGCCATCCTCCCGGCGGGCACCTGTGTGGCCGGGAAACGTTTGCCGCGCCTGGACCGCGCCGGGAAACCGGTCTTTCCTTGGTTATCGAGCTGAAGCGCCGGTGCGCTATTTCGTCCGAGCCGATGGATAGTGCTTCAAATAGCCATCACTTGTGGTTAGTCTCCGGAGCGTTCACGCCCCATACATAAACCAAGAAACCGGGTGATGACTGACTTCTCGCGTACCTTCTCGGGCACTCCATCCGCCGTCCTGCCGACGGCCAACCGCTTTTTCCGCCCCCCGCTGCCGTCGGCCCATGTGGCGCGCCCGCGTCTTTGCCGTCGACTACGCGACGGACTGGACGGTCGCCTGCTGCTGATCGCTGCGCCCGCCGGATTCGGCAAGAGTTCCCTGGCCATCGAGTTCTGCGAAAGCCTCGACCCGCGCTGGCAGAGCCTCTGGCTGGGACTGAGCAGCCGCGAGAGCGATCCCGGACGTTTCCTCGAACGCCTGCTCGATGGCTTGCGACAGTACCACCCGACCCTGGGCGAAGAGGCCCTTGGCCTGCTGAAGATGCGCCAGCGCCACCAGCCGTTCGCCTTCGAGACCTGGCTCGACGACCTGCTCGACGAACTCGGCCCCTGCCTGGACCCGCAGCGTCCCCTGCTGCTGGTGCTGGACGACTACCACCTGGCCCAGGGCGCGGTGCTCGACCGCTGCCTGCAATTCCTCCTCAACCACCTGCCCGAAGGCCTGGTGCTGCTGGTCACCAGCCGGCAGCGGCCGGACTGGCACCTGGCGCGCCTGCGCCTGTCGCGGCAATTGCTCGAACTCAGCGAACAGGACCTGCGCCTGACCGCCGAGGAGAGCGGGGCGCTGATGGCCGCCAGCGGCCTCGAACTCGACGAGGACGCGCTGGACGCGCTGCTCGAGCGCAGCGAAGGCTGGGTCGCCGGGCTGCGCCTCTGGCTGCTGGCGCGCGGCGATCCAGAGGAGCAGGTCAGTCCCGGGGTACACGGCGCCGACGAGCTGATCCGCGACTACCTGCTGGAGGAGGTGATCGAGCGGCAGCCGCCCGAGGTCCAGGCGTTCCTCGCCCAGACCGCGCGCTTCGAGCGCTTCTGCGCCGAACTCTGCGATACCGTGCGCGAGGCCGGCGACAGCGCGGCGATCCTCGACCACCTGCAGCAGCACCAGGTCTTCCTCGTGCCGCTGGACGAAAACGGCCAGTGGTTCCGCTACCACCACCTGTTCTCCGACCTGCTGCTGGCGCGTCCCTTGCCCGACTTCGGTCCGTCCGCCGGCTCCCTGCACCTGCGCGCCTGCGGCTGGTTCAGCCGCCATGGCCTGCTCGACCAGGCGGTGGAGCAGGCGCTGCGCGCCGGCCAGCCGGACGTGGCGGCGAGCCTGGTGCAGAACCTGTCGGAAGAGCAACTGCTGGCGGAGCAGAACATCGCCACCCTGCTGCGCTGGAAGATGGACCTGCCGGACAGCCTCCTGGCGAGCACGCCGCGCCTGATCCTGCTGTACGGCTGGGCGCTGGCGCTGGCCTGCCAGTTGGATGCCGCGGAAGAACTGGCCGGCCAACTGGCGCGTTTCCTGCCGGCGCCGGACGAGTCCGCGCAGCGCGACCTGCTGGCCCAGTGGCAGGCCCTGAGCGGGGTGATCGCGCGCGGCCGCGGCGATATCGACAAGGCCGAGGCGCACTGCCGCGAGGCCTTGCAGGACCTCGCCGGGGAGCGCTATGGCACCCGCCTGCAATGCCTGTCGACGCTGAGCAACCTGGCGGTGACCCGTGGCGACTTCTGGCAGGCGCGCAACTACAACCGCGACGCCCTGGAGTTCGCCCAGCGCTACGGCAACCCGCTGTTCGAGGCACTGGTCCATTACGACCGCGCCCGCGTCCTCCAGGCGCGCGGCGAGGTGGCGCGCGCCGAGGAGGAGGTGCGCCAGGGCCTGGAACGCCTCCAGCACCTGCCGGCGCAACGCCGCTATGCGGTGCGCGGGCGGCTCCTGCTGTACCGCGGCTACCTGCGCAGCCTGGCGCTGCAGCCGGACGAAGCGCGCAAGTGGATCAAGCAGGGAATCGAGGAAACCCGCAGCTGCCGGGATGTCAGCCTGGTGATCGGCTATTGCGTCCTGGCCAGCCTGGAAGGGCGCCTGGGCAACTACGCGGCGGCGTTCGCCCGGCTTGGCGACGTCGAGCGGTTGATGCATGCCTGGGATATCCCGCCGATCTACTACCTGGCGGCGATCACCCTGATCAAGTGCGAACTCTGGCTGGCCCAGGGCCAGACCGAACTGGCCGGCGTCTGGCTACAGCGCCTGGGCGGCACCTACGGCGGGCAGGCGGCCACGCCGCCGGAATGCAGTCCGCTGCTGCCGCTGCATGTGGAGTTGCTCCAGGCCGGCCTGGAGCGCCGCGAAGGACGCCCGGAGGAAGCAGCCCGGCGCCTGGACCGGCTGGCCCGCTCGACGCGGGAGAACGGCGCGTTGTTGCCGGCTCGCCTGGCCCTCGGCCAACTGGCTGCGCTGCACCTGGAGCAGGGCCGCGAGCGCGAGGCGCTGGCGACCCTGCAACAGGCCATGGAGGGCGCAGTCGGCGGAGCCTTGCTGCCGCTCCACGAATTGCTCGTGCAGCAGCCGGAATGGTTGCGCGAACAGTTGCAGCGCTTCCCTGCCTGTCCCGGCGCCCAGCGCATGCGCGCGCTGTTGCCGGAGCCGCCCGCCGAGCCCGCGGGCGGTGCGGGCGAGGTGCTCAGCGGGCGCGAACTGGCGGTGCTGGAGCTGATCGCCCAGGGGTTGTCCAACCAGGAGATCAGCGAGCGGCTGTTCATCTCGCTGCATACGGTGAAGAGCCACGCCCGCCATATCAACGACAAGCTCGGCGTCGAGCGTCGCACCCAGGCGGTGGCGCGGGCCAAGCACATGGGGTTGTTGCGCTAGGCGCGCCACCCCATGTGCCTGGCGTGCTGGCTCAGGGCTTCCAGCGTCGCAGGAGCAGGGCGTTGCCGACTACGCTGACGCTGGAGAAGGCCATCGCCGCGCCCGCCACCATCGGGTTGAGCAGGCCGAAGGCCGCCAGCGGGATGCCGATCACGTTGTAGATGAAGGCCCAGAACAGGTTCTGGCGGATCTTCGCGTAGGTCCGCCGCGAGATGTCCAGCGCCGCCGGCACCAGGCGCGGGTCGCCGCGCATCAGGGTAATGCCGGCGGCGTGCATGGCCACGTCGGTGCCGCCACCCATGGCGATGCCGACGTCGGCGGCGGCCAGCGCCGGGGCGTCGTTGATGCCGTCGCCGACCATCGCCACCACCCGGCCCCGGCCTTTCAGCTCGGCGACCGTGGCGGCCTTGTCCGCCGGCAGCACTTCCGCGTGTACGTCGTCGATGCCCAGGGCCTTGGCCACCACCGCCGCGCTGCCGCGGTTGTCGCCGGTGATCAGGTGGCTGTGGATATCCCGTTCGCGCAGGGCCTCCACCGCTTCGGCGGCGCCGTCCTTGAGGCTGTCGCCGAAGGCGAACAGGCCGAGCACGCGTTTCTCCGGAGCCAGTTCCAGCAGCCAGGACAGGGTGCGGCCCTCGGCCTCCCAGTCCGCGGCGGCACTCGCCAGCGCGCCGGGCTTGAGTTCCTGCTCGTCGAGCAGGCGGCGGTTGCCCAAGGCCAGCCGGCGACCCTCGACCTCGCCCTGGATGCCGCGACCGCTGAGGGCCTGGCTGGCGTTCACCGGCGGAACCTCCAGGTCGCGCTCGGCGCAGCGCTCGAGCACGGCCTTGGCCAGCGGGTGCTCGCTGCCGCGTTGCAGGGCGCCGGCGAGCCTGAGCAGTTGCTCCTGGTCGTCGCCGCCGAGGTGGATGATCTGCGGTCGCCCGGAGGTCAGGGTGCCGGTCTTGTCGAAGGCCACGCTGGTGACCGCATGGGCGACTTCCAGGGACTCGGCGTCCTTGATCAGGATGCCGTGGCGCGCGGCCACGCCGGTGCCGGCCATGATCGCGGTCGGGGTGGCCAGGCCGAGGGCGCAGGGGCAGGCGATCACCAGCACCGCCACGGCGTTCACCAGGGCCTGCTCCAGGCCGACCCCGGCGACCAGCCAGGCGCCGAGGGTGACCAGTGCGATGAGGATCACCACCGGGACGAAGACCTGGCTGACCTTGTCCACCAGCTTCTGGATCGGCGCCTTGGCGGCCTGGGCGTCTTCCACCAGGCGGATGATCTTCGCCAGCACCGTTTCCCCGCCGAGCGCGGTGGTGCGCAGGAGCAGGCGGCCTTCGCCGTTGATCGCGCCGCCGGTGACCTTGTCGCCGGGAGCCTTGGGCACCGGCAGGCTCTCGCCGGTGATCAGCGCCTCGTCGGCGTGGCTGCTGCCGTCGAGCACCTCGCCGTCCACCGGGAAGCGTTCGCCGGGACGCACCACCACCTCGTCGCCGAGGCGCAACTCGGCGATCGCCACCTCTTCCTCGCGACCGTCGCGCAGGCGCACCGCGCGCTCCGGGCGCAACGCCTCGAGGGCGCGGATGGCGCTGGCGGTCTGGCGCTTGGCGCGGCTTTCCAGGTACTTGCCGAGGAGGATCAGGGCGATCACCACGGTCGAGGCTTCGAAGTAGAGGTGCGGCATGTGGCCGGGCGGGGCGGTCAGCCAGAGGTAGACGCTGAGGCCGTAGCCGGCGCTGGTGCCGAGGGCGACCAGCAGGTCCATGTTGCCGGCACCGGCTTTCACCGCGCGCCAGGCGGAGACATAGAAGCGCGCGCCGATGACGAACTGCACCGGGGTCGCCAGGAGGAACTGCGCCCACGGCGGCAGCATCCAGTGCAGGCCGGCCCATTCCACCAGCATCGGCAGCACCAGCGGCAACGCCAGCAACAGCGCGGCGATCACCCACCAGCGTTCGCGGCGCAGGCGGCGCTCGGCATCGTCCTGGCGTGGTTGCCCCGCGTCGAGCAGGCGGGCCTTGTAGCCGGCCTGTTCCACCGCCTGCAGCAAGGCCTGGCTGTCCACGGCGCCGAGCAGGTCGAGGTGGGCGCGCTCGCTGGCCAGGTTGACGCTGACCTCGCGTACGCCGGGCACCTTCTTCAGCGCCCGCTCGACCCGGCCGACGCAACTGGCGCAGGTCATGCCCTCGATGGACAGTTCCAGGCTGCGCGCCGGAACCTGGTAGCCGGCCTGCTCGACCGCCGCCACCAGGGCCGGCAGGCTGTCCGCCGGGGCCTGTACGCGGGCCTGCTCGCTGGCCAGGTTGACCGAGGCGGCCGCGACCCCGGGCACTTTCTTCAGGGCTCGTTCGACACGGCCGGCGCAGGACGCGCAAGTCATGCCGCTGACCGGCAGATCGAGCTCGGTTAGCGTGGCGCTGTTCATGAGTCCTCCTTGGAATGGACAGAAGTGGCACCGCAGGCGCCCTGGGAGGCGCCGGTGAGATCTGTCGCCAGGTTCAGCCTTGACATCGTGTCAAGGTCAAGCCCCGGATTCATACAGGAAGGCGGCGCAGGGGGCAGTGGCGGCTTTATGTCGCAGGAGCAGGGGGGAGGGGGAATGGCGCTGGAAAACCGTTGCGGCACGGAAAAGCGGAGGGTTTTCACAGGGGTGGGACCGATAACACTAGACCTCGCGAAGGGCTGCGCCAAGGTATTTCGTCGCTTGCGGAAAAAAAACCTGCTGATGACGAAAAGTACTTTTTACCGTCATATTTTTTGCGGTATTTGTGGAACCGTAGACCGCCGAACCCTGCAGCACAGGTGGCGGCCCCGGCCCTCACCTCTGCTGTCAGGCTCTCCCCACCGGAAGAGAGAAGGCGGCTCGCCCCCCGGCGGAGCGCCGACCCGGCATTCCGTCGCCAGGCCCTTAGCAGAAGGTGATCGCGTATGGATGACCACGGACGTTCCCGCCCCACCCAGCCCACCCTGTACGTCCTCGATACCAATGTCCTGATCCACGATCCGAATGCCCTGTTGAACTTCCAGGAACACCGCGTCGCGATCCCGATGACGGTGCTCGAAGAGCTGGACAAGCTGAAGACCGGAAAGCACACCATCGCCGCCGAGTGCCGCCAGGCCATCCGCCTGATCGACCAGGTCCTCGGCGAGGCCACGCCCGAGCAGGTCGAGGGAGGGGTACCGATCCAGCGTGGTAAGAACGGCCCCAGCGGCAGCCTGTCGATCCTCATGAGCAAGCGTGCCGAGCCCATCACCTGGCTGCCGGAGCACCTCAACGACAACAAGATCATCAACCAGTTGGTCGAGCTGAAGAGCCGCCACAGCGGCGTACGCGTGGTGCTGGTGACCAAGGACATCAACATGCGCCTGAAGGCGCGCGCCTGCGGGGTGGACGCGGAGGACTACCACACCGACCAGTTGATCGACGACGTGGCCCTGCTGTCGCGCGGCTACCATTCCCTCGCCGGCTCTTTCTGGGACCGCGTGAGCAAGGTCGAGACCCGCCAGGACCACGGCCGTACCTGGCATCGCGTGCAGCTCACCGACAACCTGCCGGCGGTGCACATCAACGAGTTCATCGTCGACGAACAGGGCTTCGTCGGCTGGATCAAGGGCATCCAGCAGGACGAGCTGACCATCCTCGACCTGCACCAGGAGCCGCTCCTGCACCAGGAAGCCTGGGGCCTGCGGCCACGCGACGTGTACCAGTCGCTGGCGCTGTACGCGCTGCTCGACCCGGACATCCACCTGGTCAACCTGTCCGGTGCCGCCGGTTCCGGCAAGACCATCCTGGCGCTCGCCGCGGCCATCGAGCAGACCATGGTCAGCAAGCGCTACCGGCGCATCATCGCCACCCGCAGCGTGCAGGGCCTGGACGAGGACATCGGCTTCCTGCCCGGCACCGAGGCGGAAAAGATGGAGCCCTGGCTCGGCGCCATCACCGACAACCTCGAAGCGCTGCACATGGACGACGAATGCACCCACGGCAGCGTCGACTACATCCTCAGCAAGGTGCCGTTGCAGTTCAAGTCGCTGAACTACATCCGCGGTCGCAGCTTCCAGCAGAGCCTGATCCTCATCGACGAATGCCAGAACCTCACGCCGCACCAGATGAAGACCATCATCACCCGCGCCGGCAGCGGTTCGAAGGTGATCTGCCTGGGCAACCTGGCGCAGATCGACACGCCCTACCTGTCCGCCACCAGCTCCGGCCTGACCTACCTCACCGAACGCTTCAAGGACTTCCCCCACGGCGTGCACGTGACCCTGCAAGGGGTGCCGCGCTCGGTGCTGGCGGAGTACGCCGAGGCGCATATGTAACCACGCGGCGTCGCAGGCGTTGCGCTGCGCCCGGCCTCGAGCCGGGCGCAGCGGCTGGCGTTCACGGATCTGCAACATGTCCTAGACTTCGGGCTCCAGTTCCGGGAGTCCGCCGCATGGCTTTCGCCGCATCCGTGATTCGCACCGTTTCCGGCCTCGAAGTCGAGGTCATGCATGCCTATGCCAGGATCGTCGAGGGTACCGACCCGGAAGCGCTGCACGATCTGCGCGTCGCCGCCAGGCGCCTGCGCAGCCTGTTGAAACCGTTGCGCCTGGGGGCTCTGGCCGAGGACCTGGATCGCGCGGCGAAAGCCCTCGGGCAGGCCACCAATCCGATCCGCGACATGGAAGTGATGGCGGCCGAGCTGGAGCGCCATGGCCTGCTGATTCCGGCTTCGCTGCGCAGGCAGGCGGTGCTCCGCTGGTATCGGCAGGCAGGGAGCAGTCCACAGATCAAGGATTTGCTGGACGCGCTGGACGCCTGGCCGGACGGTGTCCGGCGGGCGATGACGGAAGGTCGCCTCGACGATCTCGAGGCGGAGGCGAGCAAGCGAATCAGGCACCAGTTGCGCAAGCTGCTGGCGGCGCTCGACGATCCCGGACACGATCTTCACGACATCCGCCTGTTGGTGAAGCGCGCGCGTTATTCGCAGGAGGCCTACCCGGACCTCTGCCCCCTGCCGGGAAAGGTGCTCGACACGCTGAAAACGCTACAGACCATGCTGGGGGATTGGCACGACCACCAGCAATGGTGCCTCAGGGCCGAAGAGCAGGCCGACCTGCGCCCCCTGAGCGCGGAATGGCGCAGGTCCGAGGCCGCCGCCCTGGACCGGGCCGAGGAATCCGTTCGGCGCCTTGCCAGGTTGCTGGGGAAAGCCATCGGCCGCACCTGAGCGGGTCGGCTACCTGGCCTGGCGGATTATCCGGGGCTTGGGCGAACCGGGCAGCGCGTGGGGGGCTTCGATCCGCTCGCGCAGTTTGCGCAGATATTCCCGACCTTCCCGTTCGGTATGGAAAGGGATGCGATAGGCGCCGACCAGGACGATCCATCCGCCCTTGGTCGAAGGGTGCATTCGCAGTTGCATGGGGCACCTCCCTGTGGGCCCTGTCCAGCGCTCCCGGCGCGGTATAGGTATTGACCAACGCTAGTCGAGCTTTCTCGACGTCGTCATCAAACCTTCATCTACCTGTCAGGACTGGCAGGTCGCCGGGAGGCACGGCGACTGGGGCGTCGCTGGTGGCGCGGCTCAGGAGCGTTCCCCATGGGGGCGGTTCTTCACTGCCAGGAACAGCCGGACCCGGTCGTTCAGCTCCTGCAGGACATGGCTGAATCCTTCCAGGCCTTCCTGGAGGGTCGGGTCGCTGCAGCTCCAGGCGAGGGTCTGGGCGGAGTGCGGCAACTGTGCGAGTTCGTCGGTGTCTTTGTCGCAGAGGTCGATGAGATAGTCGAAGGACTCCCCGGCGAAGGTCTCCAGCGGCTTGCTACTCAACCCTTGGGTCGGGATGCCGGCGTGTTCGAGCACGCTCAGGGTGCGCGGGTCGACGCCAGCGGGGCGCACGCCGGCGCTGAACGCGGCGAAATGTTCGCCGTCGGTGTGCCGCAGGATGGCCTCGGCGATCAGGGAGCGGGCGTCATTGGCGATACAGACGAAGAGTACGCGCAGTCGGTCCGTCATCTTTCCGTTCTCCGGAGCGGGAAGCCTGTTGCGATCTTAGTCCGATCGTCACGGACCGGCAGGGCTGTCAGGAAAATTTCACCGGGTGGTCATTCGCCAACGAGGGCATACCTCTTTCTGTATACAATCATTCCCCTTCAGAATCCGGCCAAACCATCCCCGCTCGCGTCCCAGGGCTTACAATGACTGGCCAGTACCCTTCCATCAGGAGCACCCACGTGCTGACCCATCTCGATTCCCAGGGCCGCGCCAACATGGTCGACGTCACGGAAAAGGCCGTGACCTCCCGTGAAGCCACGGCCGAGGCCGTGGTGCGCATGCGCCCGGAAACCCTGCAACTGATCCAGGACGGCGGCCATCCCAAGGGCGACGTCTTCGCCGTGGCACGGATCGCCGGCATCCAGGCAGCCAAGCGCACCCACGAACTGATCCCGCTGTGCCATCCGCTGCTGCTCACCAGCGTTAAGCTCGAACTGCAGGCCGAGGCGCCGGACGCCGTGCGCATCCGCGCGCGTTGCCGGCTGGCCGGGCAGACCGGCGTGGAGATGGAGGCGCTCACCGCCGCCAGCGTCGCGGCCCTGACCATCTACGACATGTGCAAGGCGGTGGACCGCGGGATGGTCATCGAGCAGGTCCAGTTGCTGGAGAAGCTCGGCGGCAAGAGCGGCCACTACCGCAAAGAGGAGGAAGGGCAGGCATGATCCGCGTGCAGTATTTCGCCCGTTACCGCGAAGCCCTCGGCATCGACGGCGAGCAGTTGAACTGGGACGCCGGGCTGGCGACCCTCGGCGCCTTGCGCCAGCTCCTGGTGGAGCGCGGCGGGGTCTGGGAGCGTACCCTCGGCGAGCAGAACCTGATGTGCGCGCGCAATCAGGAACTGTGCGGCCTCGACGAGCCGTTGCAGGACGGCGACGAAGTCGCCTTCTTCCCCACCGTCACCGGAGGTTGAACCCATGGCCATCCGCGTCCAGCAGGCCGCTTTCGATCCGGGGCAGGAGCTTAACGCCCTGCATGCGCAGAACGTCGGCATCGGCGCGGTGGTCGGCTTCGTCGGCTACGTGCGCGACTTCAACGACGGTCGCGAGGTCGGCGGGATGTTCCTCGAACATTATCCGGGCATGACCGAGAAGGCCCTCGGCAAGATCGCCGCCGAGGCCGGGCAGCGCTGGCCGCTGCTGCGCCTGGAGATCCTCCACCGCATCGGCCGCCTGGAGCCGGGCGAGCCGATCGTCTTCGTCGGTTGCGCCAGCGCCCACCGGCAGGCGGCGTTCGACGCCTGCAACTTCGTCATGGACTACCTGAAGACCCGCGCGCCGTTCTGGAAGAAGGAAGACACCGCTGAAGGCCCGCGCTGGGTCGAAGGCCGCTGCAGCGACCAGGCCGCCGCGCAGCGCTGGGAGGAGTGACGGCTACCTCCTCGCGCCGCCGGCTTACCTCTTCGGAGGAATAGCCAGCCGGGGGGCCGCGGTTCAGGCTGAGGCATCGCCCGTTCCGAGGACCCCCTTCCATGAGCCACCTGGCCACCTCCACCTTCCAGCCGCTGAACATCGCCATCCTCACCGTCAGCGACACCCGTACCCTGGAAACCGATAGTTCCGGCCAGACCCTCGCCGACGCGCTGCTGGCCGCCGGTCATCGCCTGCACCAGCGGAGCCTGAAGACCGATGACATCTACCAGATCCGCGCGGTGGTCTCGGCCTGGATCGCCGACCCCGAGGTACAGGTCGGCCTGATCACCGGCGGCACCGGCTTCACCGCGCGGGACAACACCCCGCAGGCGGTCGGGCCGCTGTTCGAGCGCGAGGTCGAGGGCTTCGGCGAACTGTTCCGCCAGGTCTCGCAGCGCGAGATCGGCACTTCCACCATCCAGTCGCGGGCGCTGGCCGGGCTCAGCAACGGCACCCTGGTGTGCTGCCTGCCCGGCTCGCCAGGCGCCTGTCGCACCGCCTGGAACGAGATTCTCCTGGCGCAACTGGACAGCCGCACCCGCCCGTGCAATTTCGTCCCGCACCTGAAGACCCCGCCAGCCGTGGCGCCGGTGGCCGGCTGCGGGTGCCGCTCGTGAGCGCTTGCGCCTGCGATGGCGGCCAACTGCGCCCGCTCGACGAGGCGCTGGCCGAACTGCTGGCGCGCGCGCCGCGCCCGCCAGCCTGCGAGAGCCTGGCCCTGGAGCGGGCGCTGGGACGAGTGCTCGGCGAGGACCTGCTGGCGCCGATGGACCTGCCGCATTGGGACAACAGCGCGATGGATGGCTACGCCTTGTGCTCCGCCGACCTGCCGCGCAGCGGCGGCAGCCTGACGGTCGGCGCGCGGATCGCCGCCGGCGACACCCGCGGCATGAGCCTGCCGCTGGGCCAGGCGGCGCGGATCTTCACCGGCGCGCCGCTGCCGACCGGCGCCGACTGCGTGGTGCCGCAGGAACTCTGCGTGGTCGACGGCGAGCGCGTGCAGTTGCCGCCGGTGAGCGCCGGCCAGCATGTGCGCCGGCGCGGCGAGGAGTTGCGCCGCGGCGCGCCGGTGCTGCGTGCCGGACAGCGCTTGCGCCCGCAGGAACTCGGCCTGCTGGCGAGTCTCGGCGTCGCCACGGTCTCGGTGCGTCGGCGCTTGCGCATCGGCCTGCTGAGCAGCGGCGACGAATTGCGCGAGCCCGGCCAGACACTGTTGGCCGGGCAGATCTACAACGCCAACCGTTACTGCATCGGCGCCTTGCTGCGCGGCCTCGGCTTCGAGGTGCACGACGAGGAAGTGCTCGCCGACGAACTGGTGGCCAGCCGCGATGCGCTCAGCCTGGCGGCCTCCGAATGGGACGCGCTGGTCACCAGCGGCGGGGTCTCGGTAGGCGAGGAAGATCACCTCAAGCGCGCCATCGCCGAACTTGGCGAGGTCAACCTGTGGCGCCTGGCGATCCAGCCGGGCAAGCCGTTCGCCTTCGGCTCCGTGGCCGGCAAACCTTGGCTGGGCCTGCCCGGCAACCCTGCGGCGGCGCTGGTCACCGCATTGCTGGTGGCGCGTCCGTTCCTGCTTCGCCAGCAGGGACTGTTCGACGTAGTGCCGCGGCCGCTGCCGCTGCCGGCGGCCTTCGACTGGCCGCAACCGCGGGCGCGTCGCCAGTACCTGCGGGCGCGGCTCGATGAGCGGGGGCGGGTGGAAATCCACCCGCAGCAGGGCTCGGCGATGCTGCTTGCCGCCAGTTGGGCGGACGGGCTGGCGGTGATCGAGCGCGGCGCCACCCTGGGCGTGGGTGATGCGATCGACTTTCTGCCGTTCTCCGCACTGATGGCCTGAGGCCTTCTTGATCCCGGTCAAGCGCCGACCGGGAGCGTCTTTCTAGAGTGTGGCGCTTGTGCCCCGGGGTTGCCCACTGCCGCGGAGCGCGTTTTTCGCCAGAGGAGCAACCCCATGCAACTGGTCTGTCCGGCGGGCAGCCTGCCCGCCTTGAAGTCGGCCCTGCGACAGGGCGCCGACGCCATCTACGTCGGTTTCCGCGACGACACCAACGCCCGCCATTTCGCCGGCCTCAACCTTGACGAACGCCAGTTGCAGGAAGGCCTGCGGCGAGTCCACGAGGCCGGGCGGCAGCTCTACGTAGCGGTCAACACCTATTCCAGCGCGCAGGGCTGGGAGCGCTGGCAGCGCGCGGTGGACCAGGCCGCCGACCTCGGCGTCGATGCGTTGATCGCCGCCGACGTGGCGGTGCTCGGCTATGCCGCGAAGCGTCATCCGCGGCTCAACCTGCATCTGTCGGTGCAGGGCTCGGCAACCAATGCCGCGGCCCTGGCCCTCTATCACGAACGCTATGGCATCCGTCGCGCGGTCCTGCCCCGCGTGCTATCGCTGGCGCAGGTACGCCAGGTGGCGGCCGGCAGCCCGGTGCCGGTGGAGGTGTTCGCCTTCGGCAGCCTGTGCATCATGGCCGAGGGCCGCTGCCACCTGTCCTCCTACGTCACCGGCGAGTCGCCGAACCTCTGCGGCGTCTGTTCGCCGGCCAGGGCGGTGCGCTGGAGCGAGGAACCGGAGGGGTTGACCTCGCGCCTCAACGAAGTGCTCATCGACCGCTACGCCGCCGGCGAGGCGGCCGGCTACCCGACCCTCTGCAAGGGCCGTTTCCTGGTCAATGGCCAGCGCTTCCATGCGCTGGAGGAACCGACCAGCCTGAACACCCTGGACCTGGTCCCGCAGCTGGCGGAAATCGGCGTGGCGGCGGTGAAGATCGAAGGCCGCCAGCGCAGCCCGGCCTACGTCGAGCAGGTCACCCGGGTCTGGCGCCAGGCGCTGGACAGCTACGCCAGCGCGCCGGGCGCCTATAGCGTGCAGCCGCAATGGCAGCGCGCGCTGGCCGGACTTTCCGAAGGGCACCAGACCACCCTGGGCGCCTATCACCGTTCCTGGCAGTGAGGACCGCCGCGATGAAACTGAGCCTGGGACCGCTGCTGTTCTACTGGGACAAGCGGCAGATATTCGATTTCTACGCCGAGATGGCTAGCCAGCCGCTCGACGTCATCTACCTCGGCGAGACCGTCTGCGCCAAGCGCCGGGCGCTGTCCCTGAACGATTGGCAGGCGCTGGCCCGCGAGCTGGCGCAGGCGACCCGTGCCGAGCTGGTGCTCTCCGGGCTGGCGCTGATCGAGGCCGCTTCGGAGCTGTCCAGCCTGCGCCGGCTATGCGAGAACGGCGAACTCCGGGTCGAGGCCAACGACATGGCCGCCGTCTATTACCTCAGCCAGCGCGGCGTGCCCTTTGTCGGCGGTCCGGCGCTGAACCTCTACAACGGTCATGCCCTGGCCGAACTGTATTCCTGGGGCATGCGCCGCTGGATTCCGCCGGTGGAAGTCTCCGGCAAGCTGCTGCGCGGGGTGCTCGACCAGGCTGCGCAGCTGGGCCTGGAGCAATTGCAGACCGAGGTCTTCGCCTACGGTCACCTGCCGCTGGCCTACTCGGCGCGCTGCTTCACCGCGCGGGCGGAGAACCGGCCCAAGGACGACTGTCAGTTCTGCTGCCAGCAGTATCCCGAAGGTATTCCGCTGCTCAGCCAGGAGGGCGAGGCGCTGTTCACCCTCAACGGCATCCAGACCATGTCCGGCAAGGTCAGCAACCTGCTGGCCGACTACCGCTCGCTGGAACATAGCGGCGCCGACCTGCTACGCCTGAGCCCTCGGGCGCAGGGCATGGCCGAGGTGATCGCGGCCTTCGACCGGGTACGCCAGGGTGCCGCTCCGCCGCTCGCCGTGGAAGGCTGCAACGGCTACTGGCACGGCCGGCCGGGGATGCTGCGGGCAGAGGAGGCGGGGCTATGCTGAACCGCCAACGCCTGCTCCTCGGCGTCGCCGGACGCCTGTTGCCGCTGGCGGCGAAGGTTCCGCGCGGGCTCCAGCACCTGGTCCTGCAACGGGTCGCCAACCGGCTGTTCGCCCAGCCGCTGGAGGAGGGCGCCTTCGACCTGCTGGAAGGTCGCTGGCTGCGCCTGGAAGTCAGGGACCTCGGCGTCGGCTGGTGCGTCACCCGGGTACCCGGCGGCCTGCGCCTGGTCGAACGGCCACGGGCCAGCGTGACCATCCGCGGCGACTGGCGCGACTTCCTGCTGCTGGCCAGCCGGCATGAGGACCCGGATACCCTGTTCTTCCGCCGCCGCCTGGTGATCGAGGGCGACACCGAGCTGGGCCTGGCGGTCAAGAACCTCCTCGACAGCCTCGATCCGGAGCACCTGCCGCCCTGGTTGTGGAACGCCGTGGAACGGGCCGGGCGGGCAGTGCAGGAGGAGCGCGGCGAGGCGCCCCAGGGGCCGGTCCAGGGGGCGCGGGGCGGCTGAGATCGGTGGAAAGGGGCGTATAGCGACGCCAAGGCCGCTGGGCGCGCCCCTCCGATTGGGTGTATTCCCTGAAGCCTGAAACTCACTGAAGCTCTTTTCAGCGAGGCAACGCCCGGTTCGTTGCCGCATGGGCGGCGCGGAGCGAATGGGCGTTTCCCCTGACCAAACGGATAGCCTGTCTGTCCCCGTAACGCCCCTGTCAACTTGCCCCGGTAAACCGGACCTTCGTGAAGCCTGCGGAGAACTCCGGTATGAGTGGGATGGACCTCAAGCGCCGCCGCGTCGTGCAAGGCCTGGGCGCTGGACTGCTGTTGCCGGCGCTGGGCGCGCCGGCGGTGATCGCCTCGCCCAAGGCGCGGCCGAAGCTGACCGATGGCGTGCAATCCGGCGACGTGCAGGGCGACCGCGCGCTGGTCTGGAGCCGCACCGACCGCCCGGCGCGGATGATCGTCGAATGGGACACCCGTAGCGTCTTCAGCGAGCCGCGTCGGCTGGTCTCGCCGGTCACCGACGAGCGCCTCGACTACACCGCGCGCATCGACCTGCGTGGCCTGCCAGCCGACCAGTCGATCTTCTACCGGGTGCGCTTCGAGGATGCCCGCGACGGCAGCCTGAGCAAGCCCTGGTTCGGCCACCTGCGCAGTGCGCCGAGCGAGGCGCGCAATATCCGTTTCGTCTGGAGCGGCGACACCTGCGGGCAAGGTTTCGGGATCAATCCGGATATCGGCGGCATGCGTATCTACGAAGCCATGCGCCGGCGCCAGCCGGATTTCTTCCTGCACAGCGGCGATACCATCTATGCCGATGGGCCGATCCCCGAACGCATCGAGACCGAGAGCGGGCGCATCTGGCGCAACCGGGTGACCGAGGCCAAGAGCAAGGTCGCCGAGACCCTCGACGAGTTCCGCGGCAACTACCGCTACAACCTGCTCGACGACAACCTGCGCCGCTTCAACGCCGAGGTGCCGCAGATCTGGCAATGGGACGACCACGAGACCACCAACAACTGGTCCTCCAGCAAGCAGCTCGACGAGCGCTACCAGGTGAAGGACATCGACGTGCTGGCGGCCCGCGCGCGCCAGGCGTTCCTCGAATACGCGCCGCTGCGCTTCCAGCGCCAGGGGCGCGACGGGCGGATCTACCGCAAGGTCGCCTACGGCCCTTTGCTCGACGTGTTCGTCCTCGACATGCGCAGCTACCGCGGCGGCAACAGCGCCAACCTGCAGGCGCGGCGCAGCGCCGCCACCGATTTCCTCGGCCGTGAACAGTTGCAATGGCTCAAGCGCGAGTTGCGCGGTTCGCGCGCGCAGTGGAAGGTGATCGCCGCCGACATGCCGATCGGCCTCTGCGTGCCCGATGGCAAGGACGCCCAGGGCCGCGACCGCTGGGAGGCCATCGCCAATGGCAACGACGGTGCCGCCCTCGGCCGCGAGCTGGAGATCGCCGACCTGCTGCGCTTCGTCCAGCGCGCCGGGGTGCGCAACACCGTCTGGCTGACCGCCGACGTGCATTACTGCGCAGCCCACCACTACAGCCCGGAGCGCGCCGCGTTCAAGGACTTCGCGCCGTTCTGGGAGTTCGTCGCCGGGCCTCTCAATGCCGGTAGTTTCGGACCCAACGCGCTGGATGGCACGTTCGGCCCGCAGGTGATGTTCCAGAAGGCCCCGCTGGTCCAGAACAGTTCCCCCTTCGCCGGCTACCAGTTCTTCGGCGAGGTGGAGATCGATGCGCAAAGCCGCGCGCTCACCGTCACCCTGCGCGACCTCGACGGCGAGCCGGTGTTTTCCCAGGAACTGCAACCCGACGGCGCCTGAGCCGCGGCGACCCCATTCCGATAAAGGAGTATCCCGATGCACCCCTTGCGTAACGCCGCCCTGCTGGGCGGCCTGGCCCTGCTGGGCCTGCCGGTGGCCAACGCCGCCGAGCTGATCATCTCCGAGTATGTCGAAGGCAGCGGCAACAACAAGGCGCTGGAGTTCTACAACAGCGGCAGCCAGGTCCTCGACCTCTCCGCCTACCGCGTCGAGTTCTATTTCAACGGCGCCAGCGCGGCGGGCCGCAGCATCGACCTGAGCGGCAGCCTGGCGCCGGGCAAGACCTTCGTCCTCGCCAACGGCGTGGCCGACCCGGCGTTGCTGGCGCTGGCCAGCCAGCGGGTGGAAGGCAGCTGGTTCAATGGCAACGACGCGGTGCTGCTGCGCCGGCGCAGCGGCGAGATCCTCGACAGCCTCGGCCAGGTCGGCTTCAACCCCGGCACGACCTGGGGCAGCGGCGATGTGCAGACCCTCGACCGGAGCCTGGTGCGCAAGGCCGACATCCGCGACGGCGACAGCGATCCCAGCGACGCCTTCGACCCGGCGGCGCAATGGCTGGGCTACCCGCGCGACACCTTCGCCAACCTCGGCCAGCATGGCGCTGGCGAGCCCGGCGGCGGCGAGGAGGTCGGCCTGCGACCGATCCACGAGGTGCAGGGCGCCGGCGCCGAAAGTCCGCTGGTGAACCAGCGGGTCGCCATTGAGGGCGTGGTGGTCGGCGACTTCCAGAACGCCAGCGAGCTGAAGGGCTTCTACGTGCAGCAGGAAGATGCCACGGTGGACGGCGACCCGGCGACCTCCGAAGGCATCTTCGTCTACGACGGCGGCAACGGCAGCGACGTCAAGCTCGGCGACCGCGTCCGGGTGACCGGCCAGGTCCGCGAGTTCAACGGCCTCACCGAACTGGTCGGGCCGCTGCAGGTCAGCGTCCTGGCGAGCGGCGTGGCCTTGCCGACGCCGGCCGGCATCAGCCTGCCGCTGGCCAGCGCCGATGCGCTGGAGCGCTACGAAGGCATGCGCGTGCAGCTCCGCCAGACGCTGACCGTCAACGAGGTCTACAACCTCGGCCGCTACGGCGAGGTCCTGCTGTCCTCCGGCGGCCGCCAGATGACTCCGACCAACGTGGTGGCTCCCGGCGAACAGGCCAAGGCCATGCAGGCGCGCAACGACCTCGACCGGATTCTCCTCGACGACGGCCGCAGCGGGCAGAACCCCGACCCGATCCGCTACCCGGCGCCGGAACTGAGCGCCTACAACAGCCTGCGCGTCGGCGACCGCACCAGCGCCATCGACGGCGTGCTCGACTACTCGGCCGGCAGCTACCGTATCCAGCCGTTGCAGACGCCGACCTTCGAGGCGGCCAATCCGCGTCCGGCCCAGCCGGCGGTGGAAGGGCGCCTGCGGGTGGCCAGCTTCAACGTGCTCAACTACTTCAACGGCGATGGCAAGGGCGGCGGTTTCCCCACCTCGCGCGGAGCCAACACGGCCGAGGAGTTCCAACGGCAGAAAGCGAAGATCGTCGCGGCGATCCTCGCCTCGAAGGCGGACATCGTCGGCCTGATGGAGATCGAGAACGACGGCTACGGCGAGTTCAGCGCCATCGCCGACCTGGTCAACGGCCTCAACGCCAGCCTGCCCCAGGGCCAGCGCTATGCCTTCGTCAACCCGAACCGGGCGAAGCTGGGCAGCGACGAAATTGCCGTGGGGCTGATCTATCGCGGCGACAAGGTCCGCACCTATCGATCCGCGGCGGTGCTCGACAGTTCGGTGAACCCGGAGTTCGACGATACCCGCAACCGTCCGACCCTGGCCCAGACCTTCCAGGAGATCAATGGCGGCGAACGCCTGACCATCGCGGTGAACCACCTGAAGTCGAAGGGCTCGGCCTGCGACGGCGACCCGGACACCGGCGACGGCCAGGGCAACTGCAACCTGACCCGGGCGCGCGCCGCCCAGGCCCTGGTGGACTGGCTGGCGGGCGATCCGACGGGCGCCAAGGAACCTGACCGCCTGATCATCGGCGACCTCAATTCCTATGCCAAGGAAGACCCGGTGAACGTCATCCGCGGCGCCGGCTACACCGACCTGGTGGCGCGTCAGGCGGGCGCAGGAAAGGGCTACTCCTACGTGTTCTCCGGGCAGTCCGGCTACCTCGACCACGCCCTCGCCAACGCCAGCCTGGCGCGCCAGGTACGCGGCGCGGTGGAGTGGCACATCAACGCCGACGAGCCCCGGGTGCTGGACTACAACGTCGAGTTCAAGACCCCTCGGCAGCAGGACAGCCTGTACAACGCCGAGCCGTACCGGGCCTCCGACCACGACCCGGTGGTGATCGGTATCGACCTGCGCCGGGTGGCGATGAAGAAGCACCGCAGGTAGGCAGCGGATAGCGCCCGTGGCGTTGGTCGCCATGCAGAAAGGCCACCCGAGGGTGGCCTTTCTGCATGGCACATGGGCCTGGTAGGGCGAATAACCGCCTGCGGTTATCCGCCGTCGTGGCGGGATATCGGCGGATAACGCCGGTGGCGTACTCGCCCCACGGAACGGAGCCCCCTCCAGGGTGGCCTTCCAGTGTGGCACGTGGGCCTGGTAGGGCGAATAACCGCTTGCGGTTATCCGCCGTTGTGGCGGGATCTCGGCGGATAACGCCGGTGGCGTATTCGCCCCACGGAACGGAGGTCACTCCAGGGGGGCCTTGCTGCGTGGCACGTGGGCCTGGTAGGGCGAATAACCGCCTGCGGTTATCCGCCGTTGCGGCGGGAGGTCGGGGATAACGCCGGTGGCGTATTCGCCTTACGGAACGGAGGCCCCACCAGGTTCGTACGTCGTCAACCGCGCAGCGGCGGCAGGTAGCCCAGTTCCATCAGCTTGATGTCCGCTTCGCCGACGCGCTCGAAATGTTCGCGACGGGTTTCGTCCATCGGTTCGCGGCCGTTCAGCAGCAGGGTGCCACGGCCGGGAATGTCGACCAGCTCCGTAGCCGCCGGGAAGTCCGTGGCCCTTAGCGGATGCGGGCAGAAGCCGATCCAGCCGATGCTGCGGCGGTCCGGGAAGGTCCGCTGGTGTACGAAGTACGCATGCGGAGCGAGCATGCCCCAGGTCGTCTCGGGCCAGATTTCCAGCGCCGCGAGGAAGATCGCGACGAAGGAGGAAGCCGGTGCGTCGAACACCTGCAGCAGGCTGCCGGCATCTTCCAACTGGAGCCTGGTCGAGACGGCCCTGCCGCTGGCCTCGTAGTCCAGCGACAACCCGCCCTTGAGCGGATCCTCCTCGCCGTTCCATAGCACCAGTTCCACCGCCCGGGTGCGTCGGTCACGCGACAGGGCCTTGGCGAGATCCTGGCGGTGCTCGGTGACGTTGTGGCTGAGGGCATCGCGCAGGGAGTCGCCGCACAGGTACCAGTTCTCCAGCACCGGATGGAGGGGCGCGAGGGCATCGAGGAAGCGCTCTATCCGTTGCAGGTGCTGGTCGTCGTCCAGTTCGAGGAGCCGTGCCGGATCGAAGTACAGCTCGAATATGTAGCGCCTGAAAGCCTTGGCGTCCGTCATGCGCAATACCCCGGGTTCTCTTCGCAAAACCTTTTCATCTCTTCCTGTTCCTTCGCGCGGGTTTCCTGGTAGTCGTCGTGCTCGTCCGTTCCCGGCATCGGATTCCAGAATGCCTTCAGGTTGGCCAGTCCCATGCGCAGGTACTCCGCGGCGCAGTACTCGTAGACGATCCGCTGCAGGAAGTGCCATTCGACGAACACCGGCGGGGTCGGTCGGGCCTTGTCGCTGTGGACCTCGGCCTTCTGTAGCAGGTCCGACTTCACCTTGGCCCGCGCCCAGGGCCTGGGCACGCCGAGCAGCGGGACGAACAGGAAGGCGTAGTTGGCCTTCGCCTCCAGCAGGGTGCAGCGCGGCTCGTCGAAGCCGTCCCACCAGGTGCCGCTCCAGAACCATTCGTGGGGAAACGGGAAATTGGTCACCCACTGTTGGTAGCGCGCGGACAGGTCCGACATGCTGTGGCCCTTGCCGTTATTGGCGATGGCCATTTCGCCCCGGGACGGCGGGCACTCCACGCAGTCCTTGTCGCGGCCCTGGCTCTTGCTGCAATCGCGCTCGGCTTCCCGGGTCCGGTCGCGGCTCAGCGTGCCGGTCTCGGTCCTGGGCAGGGTCTGCGGAACCGGCATCGGACGCGGTACCGGCCTGGGCAGCGCGCCGGGGGCCGGTCGCGGCAGCGGGCGCGGCGCCGGCATCGGCAAGTGCGGCCGGGGCGGCGCGGGTAGTTCGAAGGGCAGCCGCGGACCCATGCGGGGCAGCGGTCGGAAAAGCGCGCCTATGCCGCTCATGCCGGTCTCCCCGAGGTTTCGTACGCGCGCCATTTCTGGCTGGCCAGGCGAAACTCGACGATCCGTTCGTAGTCCTGGAAGCGTTGTTCCGGGCTGTCAGCCAGCGGCCGGCGCATGTGCGCGAGAAACGCCGGCGTGTCCTGGAAGCCGGGGAAGGCCAGGCCGTGCAGGAGAAAGCGTTCGATCGTCCCGGGCTCTTCGATACCCAGTTCCAGCGCCGTCGCGCGCAGCTCGCCGAGTTGCCGGATGGCGGGCAGCAGGCCGCGTCGTTCGAGCCAGGCGGGAGCCTCCCGGCGTACCTCCAGCAGGACCCGCTCGATGACTTCGTCGTCGCGGACCCGTTGCAGGCGATCCAGTTGGCCGGCATCCAGTTCAAGCATCGGCGGTTCGCTCCGTTTCCCGGTCATAGACGAGGTAGCCGCCCTGCAGGGGCTGCCAGACCTGCCAACGCTCCAGCGGCGCCATCACTTGCGTCCATTGCCGCGCGGTCATGACCTGCTCCAGCGCCCGGCGCACTTCCGGGCTGTAGTAGCGCAACAGCGCCCGGCGGCCGTCGGGCATGCGGGTGAAGAGCAGCCCGGCGAAGTGTTTCGCGAGGTTTTCGAAGGACGCCCGGCTCCACAGCCAGGAGGTCATGGGCGAGCGGCGGTCCCAGTCGCGCAGCCAGCCGAGGAATTCGCCCGATGACGAAAGCGGGGCGCTGTCCATGAATTCGATCAGGACCGGCCCGGCATGGGCGATTTCGTCCAGCTCGCTCCCGGCCAGCAGCCAGCGCGAGCGGATTTCCCCCGCGGCCTTTTCCAGGCGGGTGTCCAGGGTCAGGTAGCGGGCGCCGTCCGCCAGGGCGAACAGGCGGCTGTCCGGCGTAGGCGCCGCGAGCGCCGGCTGGAGCCGGCTCACGGTGCGCCGCCGAGGCTTTCCAGGGGCACCAGGGCCTGGTTGCGGCGTGCCGCCAGCAGCAGGCATTGCAGGCACAGCTTCGGTGGGGCGAGGGCGAGAGCGGGTGCGCCGCCGCTGTTGCCGATCAGCACCGTGCCCGCGCCGCCGACCACCAGGTTGCCGTGGGTGCCGACGCTACCTACCACGGTGGCGGGCTTGCCGTTGATCAGTACGTTGGCGATGACGTTGGCGCTGAGGGTAGCGCCGCAGGCGGTGGCGTCGCCCTGGCGGGCGGCGGACCGATGGTCGAAGAAGACGTCGGGCGAGCCGCCGACGATCGGGTTGCTGCCGTGGCCCGGCAGCGGACACGCGGTCGGATCGCCCAGGCGCGCAGCGGGTTTGCCGCTCATGCTCAAGTCCCTATGAGATAAACCCTGGCACTCTGCCGTGCCACTCGGGGGCGGACAACCTATCTGAACTGCTCAGGAGGCACCTTCGGAAACGGCTTGGGCAACCGCGTCCTTGCCTGGTTGCGCTTGAAGGGATTTCCTACCTGGAAGTCTCGTCACCCGCCTGTGAAAGGCGCAGGTGTACGGAGCGATGGGGAGGGGGAGCCTAGGAGGAGGGAAGGAGGGAAGGAGGTGTTTCGCGCAGCGTCGCGTTCGCTTCGTGCGCAGGGGCTGTCTGCCGATACCGCGCTGGAGCGACGGATAGCCGCGATAGGGTTATCCGCCCTGCGCCGAGGCCGCCGCGGGAGGAGACAGGGAGGTTGTCCCTGGCTCCTCCCGTGCGATCAGTGATGCTCGCGCGTCGCCCGGAAGCGGATGTCCGGCCAGCGTTCTTCCATCAGGCTGAGGTTGACGCGGGTCGGCGCCAGGTAGGTGAGGTGCCCGCCGCCGTCCACGGAGAGGTTCTCGAAAGCCTTGTCCTTGAACTCCTTGAGCTTCTTCTCGTCGTCGCACTCGATCCAGCGTGCCGACCAGACGTTGATCGCCTCGTAGGCGCACTCGACCTTGTATTCCTCCTTCAGGCGGCTGGCGACCACGTCGAACTGCAGCACGCCCACCGCACCGAGGATGATGTCGTTGTTGCGCTCGGGGAAGAACACCTGGGTCGCACCTTCCTCGGCCAGTTCCTGTAGGCCCTGGCGCAACTGCTTGGACTTCAGCGGGTCTTTCAGGCGCACGCGGCGGAACAGTTCCGGGGCGAAGTGCGGGATGCCGGTGAAACCGAAGTTCTCGCCTTCGCTGAAGGTGTCGCCGATCTGGATGGTGCCGTGGTTGTGCAGGCCGATGATGTCGCCGGCATAGGCCTCTTCCAGTTGCTCGCGCTCGGAGGAGAAGAAGGTCAGCGCGTCGGCGATCTTCACGTCCTTGCCCAGGCGCACGTGGCGCATCTTCATGCCTTTCTCGTACTTGCCCGAGCAGATGCGCATGAAGGCGATGCGGTCGCGGTGCTTGGGATCCATGTTCGCCTGGATCTTGAACACGAAGCCGGAGAACTTCTCCTCGGTCGGCTCCACGCTGCGTTCGTGGGTGGCGCGCGACAGCGGCTGCGGCGCCCAGTCGACGATGCAGTCGAGGACCTGGTCGACGCCGAAGTTGCCCAGCGCGGTGCCGAAGAACACCGGGGTCATCTCGCCCTTGAGGAAGGCGTCCTTGTCGAATTCGTGGCAGGCGCCCTGCACCAGCTCCAGCTCCTCGACGAAATTGTCGTAGAGATCGCCGAGGTGGGCGCGGGCTTCGTCGGAGTCGAGCTTTTCGATGACCTTGGTCTCGATGCGCTCGTGGCCGTGGCCCGGGACGTAGACGATGATCCTGTCGTCGGCCAGGTGGTAGACGCCCTTGAAGTCCTTGTAGCAGCCGATCGGCCAGGTGATCGGCGCGGCCTTGATCTTCAGCACCGCCTCGATCTCGTCGAGCAGCTCGATGGGGTCGCGGATGTCGCGGTCGAGCTTGTTGATGAAGCTGACGATGGGCGTGTCGCGCAGCCGGCAGACTTCCATCAGGGCGATGGTCCGCGGTTCGACGCCCTTGCCGCCGTCGAGCACCATCAGTGCCGAGTCCACCGCGGTCAGGGTGCGGTAGGTGTCTTCGGAGAAGTCTTCGTGGCCGGGGGTGTCGAGCAGGTTGATCATGTGCTCGCGGTAGGGGAACTGCATCACCGAGGTGGTGATGGAGATGCCGCGCTGCTTTTCCATCTCCATCCAGTCGGACGTGGCGTGGCGGTCGGACTTGCGCGACTTCACGGTACCGGCGACGGCGATCGCCTTGCCCATCAGCAGGAGCTTCTCGGTGATGGTGGTCTTACCGGCGTCGGGGTGGGAAATGATCGCGAAGGTACGGCGCTTCGCGACTTCGGCGGCCTGAGTGGTCATGGATGCGTGCCTGCTGGAATCCGTTGGCGTGGGCGCGGGACGGCCCGGAAAAACGCGGGATTATAGCGGTAAAACGCGGCGCGTCGGGATGCCTGTCATCCGGCGATCGATGGAATTGCCGGTGGACAGCGAACTTGTCGCAGTCGTGCCGTTCCAAGCAGCCAGCGGCGGCCACCGCCGGATAGACTGCTTTCATTTCACCCGATCGAAGGAAATCACCATGAACGGAGTATCCAGACTGCTCTCCCTGGCGTTGCTGGGCGCGGCGCTGCACTGGGCGCCGGCGCAGGCCGAGGAGCAGCCGCGGCTGTTCGAACTGCTCGGCCAGCCCGGCTACAAGGCCACCTGGCACGCCATGTTCAAGGGCGAGAGCGACGTGCCGAAATGGGTTTCCGACGCCAGCGGCCCGAGTTCCCCGTCCACCAGCCTGAGCCTGGAGGGCCAGCCCTACGTCCTGGCCAACAGTTGCAAACCCCACGATTGCGGCAACAACCGCCTGCTGGTGGCGTTCCGTGGCGACAAGAGTGCCGCCTACGGGCTGCAGGTGAGCCTGCCGGACGAGCCCGCCGAAGTCATGCAGACGCCGAGCAAGTACGCCACCTATCGCTGGTACGGCGAACCCTCCAGGCAGGTCCGCGAGCTGCTGATGAAACAGTTGGAGAGCGATCCGAACTGGAAGTGACGCCGGGCCTGAGGGGGACCAGGCCCGGCGGCGGGAAGGGCGGATGATCGCTGGCGATCGTCCGCCGTTGCGCCATGCGCTCCCGCGGTCTTCCTTCAGAAACCGACCGAGGCCTGTACGTACAGGGTGCGCGGCTGGCCGACGTAGAGGCCCTTGTTGTTGTCGTCGAACGAGCGGGTGTAGTAGCGGCGATCGAACAGGTTCTTCACCCCCAGGCCGAGCTTGAGGTCGTTCAGTTGCGGGCCGAAGTCGTAGGTGCCGCGCGCGCTCCAGACCATCCAGCCGGCGATCCGCCCGGTGCTGCCGTCGGCGCTTTCGCTCTCGGTGTTGGCGTTGTCGGCGTACTGGCTGGTCTGGAAGCTGCCGTCGAGGTTGTAGCTCCAGGCGCCGGTGCGGTAGTTGGTGCCAAGGGTGCCCTTGTGCTTCGAGGAGAACGGCACCTGGTTGCCCTTGTTCGGCCCGTCCTCGCGAATGCTCGCGTCGACGTAGGCGTAGCTGGCATAGACGTCGAAGCCGGAGAGCAGCGGGTCGAGATCGGCCAGGTCGTAGGCGATCGCCGCCTCGATGCCCTTGTGCCGGGTCTTGCCGCGGGCGGTCACGCTGTCGGTCTGCTGGTTACTCTCGTACTGGTTGTCGAAGTTGATCAGGAAGGCGCCCAGTTCGGCGCGCAGGATGCCGTCGTCGTAGCGGCTGCCGAGTTCCCAGGTGCGGGCCTTCTCCGGCTCGATGTCGCCGCTCTGCACCGCCTTGCCCATCTGGCTGTACTGCACGGTGCCGAACGAGCCCTCGGTGTTGGCGTAGAGGTTCCAGCTCGGCGTGAGGTGGTAGATCACGTTGAGCGCCGGCAGCGAGGCGTTGTAGCGGCCGCTGTCCTTGCTGTTCTTCAGCAGGTTCTTCTGTTCGGAGTCGATCTTCTCGTAGCGGATGCCGGGGGTGATGGTCCAGTTGCCGATATCGATGCGATCGTCGATGTAGAACGCGTTGGCTTCGGTGCTGCCGCGGGTGTCGCGGTCGTTGCGGCTGCCGGTGCTGGGTAGCTGGCCGCTGTCGGCGCGGGTCCAGTAGCGCAGCTCGTGGCTGGCTTCGTTGACGTAGCGGTGGCCGATGCCCACTTCGTGGCGACTTTCGCCCAGCTCGAAACCCTGGCTGAAGCGGGTTTCCAGGCCTCGCACCCAGTATTCGCGCGGCGACAGGGTGAGGTTGCGGCCCTGGTCGAGGTAGCCGCTGCGCAGGGTCTTGGTGAAGAAGCCGGTGACGTTGAGCTTCTGGCTGGCGTTGGGGGTGTATTCGTAGCTGGCGCTGGCCAGGGTACGGCGGCCCCAGAACTTGTCGTAGGGACGGGTCGACTGGTACGGATCGTCGCGGTAGGCCGCGGCGCTGAGGCCGCCGGGCATGTCGGCCTCGCCGTCGTAGTACTGGGTCATCGCCGAAAACGCGTGTTCGTCGCTGGGCTGGAAGCGGCCCTTGAGAATCAGGTCGTCGATCCGCGTATCGCTGTGCTCGCGCCAATCGCCGCCGCGGGTGCCGGAGTAGAGCAGGGCGCCGCCGAGGCCGTTGGCGCCGGTGCCGCCGATCAGCACGTTGTGGGTGGTCTTCAGGCCGTCCTGGCTGGAGCTGGGGCTGAGTTCGCTGTGCACGTCGAGCTTGGTGGCGAAGTCCTCGGGGATCGCACGGGTCACGAAGTTGACGATGCCGCCGACGTTCTGCGGCCCGTAGCGCACCGCGCCGCCGCCGCGAACCACGTCCACCGCGTCCATGTTGCCGATGGACACCGGCGCCAGCGACAACTGTGGCTGGCCGTAGGGGGCGAAGGGCACCGGGATGCCGTCCATCAGCACCGTCGAGCGCGACGCCAGGCGCGGGTTGAGGCCGCGAATGCCGAAGTTCAATGCCAGGTCGTGGCTGCCGGTGCCGTTGTTGAGCGGCGCGCTGACCCCGGGAATGCGCTCCAGCACTTCGCGGGTGCTGGCCGCGCCTTGGGCCTGGAACTGCTCGCGGCGGACCACGTCGCGCGCACCGGGATGCTCGAAGACGTCGGCGGCGCTGGCGTCGGCCAGCCAGTCGCCGACCACGGTGAGCGCCTGCAGGTTGGCCGGGTCTTCCACCGGCAGCGCCTCCAGGGTGTAGGCGCCGTCGCCGCGGGCGCGCGCCTCCAGGCCGGAGCCGGCGAGCAGGGCGGCCAGGGCTTCCTCCAGGGTGTACTCGCCGTCCAGCGCCTGGCTGCGCCGCGCGGCGGTCTGTTCCGGGCTGAAGGCGATCAGCACGCCGGCCTGGCGGCCTAGGTGGTTCAGCGCCTGCTCCAGCGGCTCGGCGGGCAGCCGGTAGTACTGGCGGGCATCGGTGCGGATCTCGGCGGCGCAGGCGCTGCCGGCGGAAACCAGGACGGGACCGCCGAGGCAGGCGAGGAGCAGGGCGCGGCTGAGCGGCGACAGGGCGCGTGACGGGGACATGAGGGACACTCCAGTGGATCTTTCGAGGTTGGCTTTCCTCCTCTGTCACGCGAGGTGGGGAAAAAGGCTCAGGTGCGCGGAAATATCTTTCCGCTCATTCGCGCGGGTGCACCCCGACCCAGTAGCGGGTGACGCGCCGTACCTCCACGGGCAGCACCGCCGGCAGGGTGGCGAGGATCCGCTCGCTATCGTCCAGCGGATAGCTGCCGGAAATCCGCAGGCCGCCGATGCGCGGGTCGCAGCCCAGCCGGCCGGGGCGGTAGCGCGCGACTTCGGCGAGGAATTCGTCCAGGCGCATGCCGGCGGCCACCAGCATGCCGTCGGTCCAGGCGCCGCTGCCGACCGGCAGCGGCTGCGGAGCGCCGAGTCGCTCGCGGTCGAAGTCCAGCTGCCGGCCGCTGGGCAGCAGCAGGCCCTGGCCGGCGTGGTTCTCCACCTGCACCGCGCCTTCGTGGACGGCGACGCGGGTGCGTCCGGCGAACTGGCGCACGTCGAACCGGGTGCCCACCGGTCGCAGCCGGCCTTCCGCGCTGTACACGTGCAGCGGGCGCGGGTCCTGGCCGGTGCTGAGCTGGATTTCTCCGCGCAGCAGGAGCAGGCGCCGTTCGCCGGCATCGAAGCGGACATCCACCGCCGTGTCGCTGTTCAGCTCGAGGCGACTGCCGTCGGCCAGGGCCAGGCGCCGGCGTTCGCCGACGCCGGTGGCATAGTCGGCGCTCCAGCGC
This sequence comes from Pseudomonas sp. YA1, assembly GCF_058680555.1. Lineage (NCBI taxonomy): Bacteria > Pseudomonadati > Pseudomonadota > Gammaproteobacteria > Pseudomonadales > Pseudomonadaceae > Pseudomonas > Pseudomonas sp. YA1. The sequence goes on along the minus strand of NZ_JBZWBG010000012.1, from coordinate 84,363 downwards.
TGCAGGCTGCCGCTCTCGCGCAGGCCCCAGGCGCTGCCGCCGGCGGCCAGGACCAGCAGCAGGGTCTTCAGCGCGCGCCGGCGTTGCGGCGAATGCGGTGCGTTGATGGCGGCCAGGGCCAGTGGCGTGCCTATCCCGGCCAGGCGCTGGTTGACCGCCTCGATGTGGCGCCAGGCCTGCTCGTGTTCCGGGGCCGCCTGGCGCCAGCGCTGCCAGGCCTGGCGCAGGCGTTCGTCGTCGGCGCCGCCCTGCAGCTCGACCAGCCAGCGCACGGCCTGTTCGGCCACCTGCGGCGGCACCTTGGGTGCGGCGGGCAGGCTCATGGCAGCTCGGCGAAGTAGCAGCGTTGCGCAGCCTTGAGCATGTAGCGCTTGACGCTGCTCAGGGAGATGCCCAGCTGCGTGGCGATCTCGGCGTAGCCCAGGCCGTCGAGCTGGGCCAGCAGGAAGGTCTCCTTGGCCAGCGGCGGCAGGCCGTCGAGCAGGCGGTCCAGCTCGACCAGGGTCTCCAGGACGATGGCGCGGGTCTCTTCGCTGGGGACTTCCCGCTCGGGCAGGCTGGCCAGGGCTTCCAGGTAGGCGCGCTCGACGTCCTGGCGGCGGTAGTGGTTGCACAGCACGCGGCGGGCGATGGTGGTGAGGAAGGCGCGCGGTTCGTCGATGCGCGCGGCCTGGCGCGAAACCAGGACCTTGACGAAGGTGTCCTGGGCCAGGTCGGCGGCGTTCTGCGGGCAGCCGAGGCGGCGCCGCAGCCAGCCCGTGAGCCAGTGGTGGTGGTCGCTGTAGAGGGTATGCAACGCGGCCGCATGGGCGAGGTCGGCGCTCGACACCTGGACATTCCCGGAGCAGAAGGATTAACGAATGATAATAGTTATCATTTTATGCTGCGGGAATGCCTGCCTACAACCGCAGGCTGTCGGCGCCTGGCTTTCAGGAGGCTTTCAGGGCGGCGCGGTACTGCCCCGGGGTGGCGCCATGGGCTTCGCGGAAGCGCCGGTTGAAATGGCTCGGACTGGCGAAGCCGCAGGCCAGCGAGACCTCCTGGAGCGACTGCGCGGAGTACGCCAGCAGGTCGCGGGCCCGCGCCAGGCGTCGTTCCAGCACGTAGCGGTGCGGCGGCAGGCCGAAGGAGACGCGGAACATGCGCGCGAAGTGGTACTCGGAGAGCGCCGCCAGCTCCGCCAGCGACCCCAGTTCCAGCGGCTGCTCCAGGTGGCTTTCGATGTAGTCGGCCAGGCGCCGCCGCACGTGCGCGGCCAGCCCGCCCTGCCAGCGTACGTCGGTACGCCTGCCGCACCCGGTGAGCAGCAGGTGGTCCACCGCCTGGTGGGCGAGGCTGGTGCATAGCAGGCGCTCGCCGGGTTCGTTCCAGTCCTGTCGTTCCAGGGTCCGGCACAGGGCGGCCAGCGGCTCGTCCTGGATGTAGGTGCGCTCCTCCAGTTGCAGGCTGCGTGGTTCGCAATCGAGGGTGCGTACCGCCGCGCCGGCCAGGCGTTCCGGGCTGATGTACAGGTGCATGAAGCCCAGGCCGCGTGTCACCGCCCAGTCGGAGTGGTGTTCGGCCGGCATCACGCAGAAGCGGTCGGGGCCGCCATAGAGCCCGGGACGATCGCGGCGGAAGGTCTGCCAGCCGCCCTGCAGGTAGAGCGACAGGGTGTGATGGCCGGGGTCGCTGTAGCCGAGGATCTCCGCTTCGTCGCGGTACCAATGGGCGAGCGCCAGGCCGTCGCTGAGCGTGCTGCTGCGCAGCAGGCGCGCATTGGAGGTCCGGTCGAGGGTGCGGAATACCTGGAAATCGCTGGGTTGGTGCATGCCGGCCATGCTACCCGCGCCCGGACGCTGCCGCGAGAGGCGGCGGATGAAAAGCGCAAGAATGGACAATGGTCGCGCCCGGCTTCGCCCGCAGACTGACGGCATCCTGTCGTTGCGGAGTCGCCATGAATCTTTCGCTGTACCTGCTCACCGTGCTCATCTGGGGCACAACCTGGATCGCCATCAAGCTGCAGATGGGCCCGGTGGCGATCACCCTGTCGATCGCCTACCGCTTCGCCCTGGCGGCGCTGGTGCTGTTCGCCGTGCTGCTGCTCGGCCGCCGCCTGCAAAGGCTCGACGCACGGGGCCAACGCCTGTGCATGGCCCAGGGCGTATGCCTGTTCTGCCTGAACTTCATCTGCTTCTATACCGCCAGCCAGTGGATTCCCAGCGGCCTGGTGGCCGTGGTGTTCTCCACCGCCACCCTGTGGAATGCGCTGAACGCCCGCCTGTGGTTCGGCCAGCGCATCGCGTCGAACGTGATGGCCGGTGGCGGTCTCGGCCTGCTCGGCCTGGGGCTGCTGTTCTGGCCGGAATTGGTGGGTCACCAGGCCACCCCGGAAACCTTCTACAGCCTCGGCCTGGCCCTGCTAGGCACGCTGTGCTTCTCCACCGGCAACATGCTTTCCAGCCTGCAACAGAAGGCCGGCATCCGCCCGCTCACCGGCAATGCCTGGAGCATGCTCTACGGCACCCTGATCCTCCTGGCGCTGTGCTTGTTCCAGGGCGTGCCGCTGAATTTCGACTGGAGCGCGCGCTACGTCGGCTCGCTGCTGTACCTGGCGATCCCCGGCTCGGTGATCGGCTTCACCGCCTACCTGACCCTGGTCGGGCGCATGGGCCCGGATCGCGCCGCCTACTGCACCGTGCTGTTCCCGGTGGTGGCGCTGAACATCTCGGCCTTCGCCGAGGGCTACCGCTGGACCGCACCGGCGCTGGCCGGGTTGGTCCTGGTGATGCTCGGCAACGTCTTGGTGTTCCGCAAGCCGAAGGCGCCGGCGCTGGCCGGGCCGGCGCGCTCGACCTAGCGGAGAGCGAGGCGCGCTCAGCCGCGTCGCCACACCTGTGGATTGACCAGGTCCAGCGGCCGCTCGCCGCGCAGGGCCGCCTCGAAGTTCTGCAGCGCCCGCTCGGCCATGGCCCGGCGGGTCTCGTGGGTGGCCGAGCCGATGTGCGGCAGGGTCACCACGTTGTCCAGGGCGAACAGCGGCGATTCGGCCAGCGGTTCCTTCTCGTAGACATCCAGGCCGGCGCCGAGGATGCGTTTCTCCCGCAGGGCGGCGACCAGCGCGGCCTCGTCGACCACCTGGCCGCGGGCGACGTTGACCAGGATCGCCGAGGGCTTCATCAGGCCCAGTTCGCGCGCGCCGATCAACCGCCGGGTCTGCGCTCCCAGCGGCACCACCACGCAGACGAAGTCGGCCTCGCCGAGCAGTTCGTCGAAGCCGAGGAAGCGCGCGCCGAGTTCCTGTTCCAGTTCCGGCTTGCGGTTGTTGCCGTGGTAGAGCACCTGCATGCCGAAGCCGAAACGGCCGCGCCGGGCGATGGCCGCGCCGATCCGGCCGAGGCCGAGGATGCCGAGTTTCTTGCCATGCACATCGGTGCCGAACTGCGGGGCGTCGACGGTGCGCTTCCAGTTCCCGGCCTTGACCCAGGCGTCCAGCTCGGCGACCCGTCGCGCGGCGCTGATCAGCAGGGCGAAGCCGAGGTCGGCGGTGGTCTCGGTGAGGACGTCGGGCGTGTTGGTGAGAGCGATGCCGCGGCGGTTCAGGTAGTCCAGGTCATAGTTGTCGTAGCCGACCGAGACGCTGGAGATGACTTCCAGCTGCTTCGCCTGTTCCAGTTGCCTGGCGCCGAGCGGCCGGCCGACGCCGATCATGCCGTGGGTATCGGGCAGGGCGGCGGCGTACTGGGCGTCGATGTCGCCCTGTTTCGGTTCGAGCACGCGGACGTTGAACTGGCGTTGCAGGCGTTCGAGATGCTCGGGGGCGAGGCGACTGAAGACGAAGACGTTCTTTTTCATGACGGGACTCTGCAAGCGGGAGCGAAAGCGCCGACCATACCACCGCCATCGAAGCGGCGGGCAGGGGCCCGCCACTGGGCGGGCGATTATCGGCTCAGGAGGGTCTTCCGAGTTCCAGGCCCAGCTCCACCAACGCCGCTTCGTCGCGCTGGAGCAGGCCGGGCAGGCTTTCCTTGAGGTATTCCACCCAGGTCTTGATCTTCGCGTCGAGATACTGCCGCGAAGGGTACAGCGCATAGACGTTGAGCTGTTGCAGGCGGTGTTGCGGCAGGACCCGCACCAGGGTGCCCTTGCCCAGGTCCTCGATGGCCGAATACACCGGCAGGATGCCGATGCCCAGCCCGGAGCGGATCGCCTCGGTCATGGCGTCGCCGACATTGACCTGGAACGGCGAGGCGCCGATGGAGACCATTTCCTGGCCGTTGGGGCCGTCGAACAGCCAGCGATCCAGCGGCACCACCGGGCTGACCAGGCGCAGGCAGTCGTGGCTGGCCAGCTCCGAAGGCTCGCTCGGCGTGCCGTTCAGGCGCAGGTACTCCGGCGAGGCGCAAAGAATGCTGTAGGTCTCGCCGATGCGCTGGGAAATGAAGCCGGAATCGGGCAGCTCGGAGGCCACCACGATGGCCACGTCGAAGCCCTCGTCGAGCAGGTCCGGCACGCGGTTGGCCATGGTCAGGTCGAAGGTCACGTCGCGGTACTGCTGGCGGTAGCCGGCGATGGCGCGGATCACGTAGTGCTGGCCGATGCCGGTCATCGAATGCAGCTTCAGCTTGCCGGCGGGACGGGCATGGGCGTCGCTGGCTTCGGCCTCGGCTTCCTCGACGTAGGCGAGGATCTGCTCGCAGCGCAGCAGGTAGCGCTGGCCGGCCTCGGTGAGGGCGATGCGACGAGTGGTACGGTTGAGCAGGCGGGTGCGCAGGTGCGTCTCGAGGTTGGCCACCGCCCGCGAGACATAGGCGGTGGTGGTGTTGAGCTGCTGGGACGCCGCGGTGAAGCTTCCGGTTTCCGCCACGCAGACGAAGGCTCGCATGTTTTGCAGGGTGTCCATCGACGGGGCCTCCTAGGCACGCGCAGAAGTGTGTCAGATTGTTGCGAGGGCGGATTATTTCACATTACGCAATAAACAATCGCACTTGAGCCAGCTTATCAGCAGCCGCCAGCCTCTTAAAATTCATCGGCCCCCGGGCGCACGAACGCTCGAGCGGGTTGAACGGCGCCCGTACCGTTCAAATTCCGTGCTTCGCCCCTCCAGGATCAGACAACGTGCCGCGTGCTCTCAGGAAGGAACTGACCTTGGTCGGCTCCTTCGTCGGTTTTCTCGTCGTTTTCTCCGCAATATCCGGTTGTGTCAGTACAGGCGATATCGCCCCCCAGGCCGCCACGCTCGACGCCAACGCCCTGGCCACCGACCATGCGATCCAGGCTGCCGCCCGCGAGGCCGGCTGGCCGCAGGCGCAGTGGTGGAAGGTGTATGCCGATCCGCAGCTGGACGCCTGGATCGAGAAGGCGCTGGACGGCAATCCAGGCCTGGCGGTAGCCCATGCGCGGGTACGCCAGGCGAAGTCCATGGCCGGGCTGGTGGAGTCCATCGAGTCGCCGCAGATCGAGGGCAAGGGCTCGCTGGTCCGCCACCGCTGGCCGGACGACTATTTCTACGGCCCCGGCGACCTGGCGCGGACCACTTCCTGGAACAACTCCACCGAGATCGGCCTGAACTACAAGATCGATCTCTGGGGGCGCGACCGCAGCGACAGCGAGCGCGCCGTCGACCTGGCCCACATGGCCGCCGCCGAGGCGCGCCAGGCGCAGCTCGAGCTGGAGGGTAACATCGTGCGCGCCTACGTCCAGCTCTCGTTGCAGTACGCCGAGATGGACATCGCCAAGGCCATGCTGCAACAGCAGCGCGACATCCTCGCCCTGGCCCAGCGTCGCCTGCGCGGCGGCATCGGCACGCATTTCGAGGTCAGCCAGGCGGAAGTGCCGCTGCCCGAGACCGAGCGCCGCATCGAGGTGATCGACGAAGAAATCCAGCTCACCCGCAACCTGCTCGCCGCACTGGCCGGCAAGGGCCCGGGCGAGGGCCGCACGATCCGCCGGCCAAGCCTGAACCTGGCGGCGCAGCCGAGCCTGCCCAGCGCCTTGCCGGCCGAACTGCTCGGTCGCCGCCCGGATGTGGTCGCCCGCCGCTGGCAGGTCGCCGCCCTGGCCAAGGGCGTGGACGTGGCGCGCGCCGACTTCTACCCCAACGTCGACCTGATGGCCTCGGTCGGCTTCAGTGCCGTCGGCGGCGGCATGCTGGAGTTCTTCCGCAGCGCCAAGTACACCTACAGCGCCGGCCCGGCGGTGACCCTGCCGATCTTCGACGGCGGCCGCCTGCGTTCGCAGTTGGGCGAGGCGGCGGCCGGCTACGACGCGGCGGTGGAGCAATACAACCAGACCCTGGTGGATGCGCTGAAGAACATTTCCGACCAGTTGATCCGCCTGCATTCGGTGGACATCCAGAAGGACTTCGCCGCGCAATCGGTGGCTTCCGCGCAGAAGACCTACGATATCGCCACCCTGGCCTACCAGCGCGGCCTCACCGATTACCTCAACGTGCTCAACGCGCAGACCCGGCTGTTCCAGCAGCAACTGGTCCAGGAGCAGGTGCAGGCCGCCCGGCTGGCCGCCCATGCCAGCCTGCTCACCGCCCTCGGCGGCGGCGTCGGGGCCGGCGCCGATACGCCGGCGCAGCGGAAGCTGGCGCCGGAGAACGTCCCGGTCAGAGCGGTATCTTCGCGATGAGTGGCCGCTCCGCTGGTTTCGCCCTGCCCAGCCGCGACGCGTGGCGGCGCGCGCTGGCCGAGTGGGCGCGCAGCGACGGGGCGACCTGGATCTACGTGTTCAAGGTGCTCTGCGCGGCCTTCCTGACCCTCTGGCTGGCGATGCGCCTGGAGTTGCCGCAACCGAGCACGGCGACCATCACCGTGTTCATCGTCATGCAGCCGCAGAGCGGCCAGGTGTTCGCCAAGAGCTTCTACCGCATCCTCGGCACCCTGGTCGGCCTCAGCGTGATGGTCACCCTGATCGCCCTGTTCGCCCAGGAGCGGGTGCTGTTCCTGCTCAGCTCGGCGATCTGGATCGGTCTCTGCACCGCCGGGGCCGCCCGCTACCGTGACTTCCGCTCCTACGCCTGCGTGCTCGCCGGCTACACCGCGACGCTGATCGGCATCCCCGCCACCAGCCATCCGGAAGGCGCCTTCATGCAGGCGATCTGGCGGGTCCTGGAAATCAGCCTGGCGATTCTCTGCTCGGGCGTGGTCAGCGCGGTGATCATGCCGCAGACCACCAGCGCGGCGATGCGCAATGCGCTGTACGTGCGCTTCGGCCTGTTCGCCGCGTTCGTCCTCGACAGCCTGCGCGGGGTCGGCGGGCGCGAGCGCTTCGAAAGCAGCAACGTGGCCTTCGCCGCCCAGGCCGTGGGCCTGGAGACGATGCGCGCGGCGAGCGCCTTCGAGGATCCGCACATGCGCCTGCGCAATGGCCGGCTGATTCGCCTGAGCAGCGAGTTCATGGCCATGAATACCCGTTTCCACGCCCTCCACCAACTGCTCGAACGCCTGCGCGCGCAGGGCTCCACCCAGGTGCTGGAAGCGTTCGAACCGTGCCTGGAGGAAATCACCGGGCTGCTCGAGGAGATCCGTGGCCGCGCCGTCACCGACCATGACGCCGAGCGCTTCGCCCAGCGCCTCGCCGACTGCCGCGAACGCCTGATGGCGCGCATCCGCCAGGCGCGCGGAGAACTGCTGGCGCGGGAGCCGGGCGAAGAGGCGCGGCTGGACTTCAATACCGCCGCCGAGCTGCTCTACCGTTTCGCCGAGGAGATGCACGACTACGCCCTGACCCATGCCTCGCTGGCCGCCCACCGCCACGAGCGCGAGCAGTGGAAGGACGCCTTCACCGCCAAGGCCAACGCGGTGGCGGCGGCAGTGGCGGGGATGCGCACCGGGTTGATGATCCTGCTGTTCGGCTGTTTCTGGATCTACAGCACCTGGCCCAGCGGCGGCACCTTCGCCCTCAACGCGGTGGCGGTCTCGGCGTTGGCCTCGGCGGCGCCGAACCCGAAGAAGGTCGCCATGCAGATGGCCATCGGCACCATGGCGGCGGCGCTGCTCGGCTTCAGCGAGATGTTCTTCGTCTACCCGCACATCGACGGTTTCCCGCTGCTGTGCCTGGTGCTGGCGCCGGTGTTCGCCCTCGGCGCGTTCATCTCCTCGCGGCCGCAGTGGGCCGGCTACGGTCTCGGCCTGCTGGTGTTCTTCTGCTTCGGTTCGGTGCCGGCGAACCTGACCGTCTACGACCCGGCCCACGTGATCAACGAGTACATCGCCCTGATCCTCTCGATGCTGCTCTCGGCCGCGGCCGCCGCGGTCATTCTGCCGCCCAACAGCGCCTGGCTGTGGAAGCGCCTCGAGCGCGACCTGCGGATGCGCGTGGTGTTCGCCATCAGCGGCAGGAGCAGGGGGCTTGGCTCGGCCTTCGAAAGCGGCACCCGCGACCTGCTGAACCAGGCCTATGGCGTCGCTGCCGGGCGCCCGGACGTGCAGCGCGGCCTGCTGCGCTGGATGTTCCTGGTGCTCGAGGTCGGCCACGCGATCATCGAGCTGCGTCGCGAGCAGGAGCGCCTGCCGGACGAACCCTGCTACGCCGAGGCCATGCCCTGGCGCCAGGCGATCCGCGCCATGGGGCGCGCCCTGATCCGACTGTTCGTGCGCCCTGGCGCGGAGAACCTGGAGCGCGCCCTGGCGGCCGTCGACCAGGCCATCCACGCGGCCAGGCACACCGACGAACCCTGCGCGCCGCACTTCGACAGCTCGCCGCTACGGCGGGTGCGCAGCTACCTGCACTTCATCCGTTCTTCCTTGCTCGCGCCGACCTCGCCGCTGACCGAACTGGCCGGTCGGACGAGCGGCCAAGGTACCGTCCATGCCTCGTGAAATCGCCATCCATGGGGTCTACATGCCGACCCTGACGCTGTTGTTCGTGATCGCCGCGGCGCTCACCTGGGGCCTCGACCGGATCTTCGCCTCGGTTGGCCTGTATCGCTTCACCTGGCACCCGGCGCTGTTCCGGGTCAGCCTGTTCGCCTGCCTGTACGGCGGCCTGTCCCTGACCATCTACCGCTGAGGCGGTAGCGCACCTCTTCGTTATCGTGAGCCGACCATGACCTTGAAATCCGTAATCAGCCTGCTGGCGACCCTGCTGATCCTGCTGGTCGCCGTATTCATCGGGCGGACCCTGTGGGTCAACTACATGGACACCCCCTGGACCCGCGACGGTCGCGTGCGCGCCGACGTGATCAATGTCGCCGCCGACGTTTCCGGGATCGTCGTCGACGTCCCGGTGCGCGACAACCAGTTGGTGAAGAAAGGCGACCTGCTGATGCAGATCGACCCCGACCACTACCGCATCGCGGTGAAGCAGGCCGAGTCGCTGGTCGCCTCGCGCAAGGCGACCCTGGAGATGCGCCAGCTGAACGCCCGGCGGCGCGCGGAAATGGATGAGATGGTGGTCTCCCGAGAAAGCCGCGACGACGCCCACAACACCGCCGCCGCGGCGATGGCCGACTACGAGCAGGCCAAGGCCCAGCTCGACGCCGCGCGCCTGAACCTGGAGCGCACCCGGGTGGTGGCGCAGGTCGACGGCTACGTCACCAACCTCAACGTGCACCGTGGTGACTACGCGCGGGTCGGCGAGGCGAAGATGGCGGTGATCGACAAGAACTCCTACTGGGTCTACGGCTACTTCGAGGAAACCAAGCTGCCGTACATCCGCGAAGGCGACCCGGTGGACATGCAGCTGATGAGCGGCGAACACCTCAAGGGCCACGTGGAAAGCATCGCCCGCGGCATCTACGACCGCGACAACCCGGAAAGCCGCGAGCTGACCGCCGACGTCAACCCCACTTTCAACTGGGTGCGCCTGGCCCAGCGCGTGCCGGTGCGGGTACACATCGACGAAGTGCCGGACGGCGTGCTGCTCTCGGCGGGGATCACCTGCACGGTGATCGTCAAGCCGCAAGGGCGCGACGACCAGGCCTCGGCGGCGCACGCGCCGGGGCGGGCCGGTTGAGTGAAAGAGGCATGGAGAAGCCCGGCGGATGCCGGGCTTTTTCGTTTCGGCGGGGCGGAAGAGGGCGCCACTCGCCAGGAATACGCTGCGGTTGGCGGCTGCCGGCGGTGAATATCCACCCGGCGGCCTACGCTCCGACCTGTTCGGCCGGCGACACGATCAGGCCCTTGCCGCCGCGCGAGCGGCCGGAGCTGAGGTAGTCGGCGATGGATTCCTGGGTGACCTCGCCGAGGAACTGCTGGTTCGGGTCGAGCACCGGCAGCCAGGAGCTGTTGAACTCGTACATCCGCGACAACAGGATGCGCAGGTGCTCGTCGTGGCTGGCGGTGACCCGGAACGGGGTGACGAACGGTTCGCAGGTGCCTTCCTGGCGGCGCAGGTCCTTGCGTCGCACGTAGCCCAGGCCCTTGCCCTGGTCATCCACCACGATCAGGTAGCGCCGGTCGTTCTCGTCCATCAGTTCCAGCGCCTCGGCCACCGGGGTCTGCGGCCGGGCGGTGACCAGGCTGCTGTCGGCGGCGTCCTCGGCGCGCACCAGGAGCAGGCGCTTGAGCGTGCTGTCCTGGCCGGTGAAGGCGCTGACGAACTCGTCCGCCGGGTGCGCCAGCAGGGTATCCGGGTGGTCGTACTGGAGCAGCCGGCCGCTCTTGAACACCGCCACCTTGTCGCCCAGCTTGATGGCTTCGTCGATGTCGTGGCTGACCATGATCACGGTCATGCCGAGCTTGCGCTGCATCTCGAAGAACTCGTTCTGGATCGACTCGCGGTTGATCGGATCGACCGCGCCGAACGGCTCGTCCATCAGCAGCAGCGGCGCGTCCGCCGCCAGCGCGCGGATCACCCCGACGCGCTGCTGCTGGCCGCCGGAGAGTTCGCGCGGGTAGCGTTGCAGGTACTGCTTGGGCTCCAGCTTGACCATGCTCATCAGCTCGCGGGCCTTCTCCTTGCAGCGCGCCTTGTCCCAGCCGAGCAGGCGCGGCACGACCATGATGTTTTCCTCGATGGTCATGTTCGGGAACAGGCCGATCTGCTGGATCACGTAGCCGATGTGGCGACGCAGGGTGACTTCGTCGAGGTCCGCGGTGTCCTGGCCGTCGATCAGCACGCGGCCGGAGGTCGGCGGGATGATCCGGTTGATCATCTTCAGGGTGGTGGTCTTGCCGCAGCCGGAGGGGCCGAGGAAGACGCAGATCTCGCCTTTCTCCACGGTCAGGCTGACGGAATCGACGGCGCGGAACTCCTTGCCGTTCTTCTGGGTGAAGGTCTTGCTGAGCTTGTCCAGTTCGATCATGTTCGGCTCCTGTCAGTGCGCGCTGGCGCGCAGTCCCTTGGGGGTGAGGATGCGTTGCAGCCATTGCAGCAGCAGGTCGGCGACGATGGCCAGGAGGCTGACCAGTACCGCGCCGACCACCAGCATCGGCATGTTGCTCTGGCTGATGGAAGTGAGGATCAGCACGCCCAGGCCGCCGGCGCCGATCACCGCGGCGATGGTCATCACGCCGATGTTCATCACCACGGCGGTGCGTACGCCGGCGAGGATCACCGGCACCGCGAGGGGAATGTCGACCATCCGCAGGCGTTGCCAGAAGGTCATGCCGATGCCCTTGCCGGCCTCGCGGATGCCCGCTTCGACGCCGGTCAGGGCGAGGTAGGTGTTGCGCAGGATCGGCAGCAGCGAATAGAGGAACACCGCGGTGATCGCCGGCAGCGGCCCGAGGCCCTGGCCGAATACCGAGTAGACCGGCATCAGCAGGCCGAACAGGGCGATCGAGGGGATGGTCAGCATCACCGTGGCGGCGCCCTGCAACGGGCCGGCCAGCCACGTGAAGCGGGTCATCAGCACGCCCAGCGGCACGCCGACGAGGATCGCCAGGCCTACGGCGACCAGTACCAGCAGCAGGTGCTGGAGGGTGAGCTGGCCGACCTGGGACCAGTCGAGATGGGAAAGCACGCTGAAGAAGTCCATTACTGGCTACCTCCCTGGCCGGCCTGGCCGTCGTCGAGCAGGCGGTGTTCGCGGAGGAAGTCGGCGGCGACCTTCTGTGGCGTCTGCTGCTCGATATCGACCCGCGCGTTGAGCGCCTGCATGGTGGCGTCGTCGAGCCGCTCGATGATCGGATCGAACAGCGTGGCGAACTCCGGATGGCGTTGCATGACCTCCTTACGCACCACCGGGGCGGCGTTGTAGAAGGGGAAGTACTGCTTGTCGTCCTTCAGCACGCGCAGCTTGAAATCCTTCAGGCGGCCGTCGGTGGTGTAGACGAGGCCGAGGAACACCTGGCGGTTCTTCAGCGCGGTGTAGACCAGCCCGGCGTCCATCTGGCGGATGTCGTTGCGGGTGAAGTGCAGGCCGTACAGCTCGCTCATGGGGCCGAGGCCGTCGGGGCGGCCGGCGAACTCCGGGTCCATGGCGAACAGGTGGGTGCTCCCGGGCTCGGCCTCCTGCTGTTCGGCGAGCACCCGCGCGAGATCGCTGACGCTCTGGATGCCCAGGCGCTCGGCCTGTTCCTCGGGCATGGCCAGGGCATAGGTGTTGTTGAAGCGGGTCGGCTTCAGCCAGACCAGGCCCTGGGCTTCGTCGAGTTGCTTGACCCGGCGGTAGGAAGCCGCGGCGTCGAGCTTCTCGTCGATGTGGTTGTAGACGATCAGCGACGAGCCGGTGTACTCCCAGACGATATCCAGCTGGCCGCTTTCCTGGGCGGCGCGGGCCAGGGTGCTGCCCAGGCCGGTGGTGACCGTCACGTCGTAGCCGCGCTTCTGCAGGAACTGCGCGGTGATGGCGGTGAGGATGCGTTGCTCGGTGAAGGTCTTGCCGCCGATGCGCAGGGTTTCCGCCTGCGCCAGGCCGGCGGCGAACAGGCCGGCGCAGGCCAGGCAGAGTGAGCGGATCAGTCGGTTCATCAGGCCTCCTTGGCGGTCAGGCCGCGTTCCAGGAACATGCGGCTGAACAGCACCACCAGGGCGTCCAGCAGCAGGGCGAGGAGCGCCGTGCAGGCGGCGCCGAGCAGCAGTTGCTGGTGGTTGTTCAGGTAGATGCCGGGGAAGATCAGGCTGCCCAGGCTGTTGGCGCCGATCAGGAACGCCAGCGGCGCGGAGCCGACGTTCAGCGCCAGGGCCACGCGCACGCCGCCGACGATGATCGGCACCGCGTTCGGCAGTTCCACCCGCAGCAGCACCTGGTTGGGCGTCATGCCGATGCCGGTGGCGGCTTCCTTCAGCGCCGGCGAGACATTGCGCAGGCCCTCGTAGGTGTTGCGCACGATCGGCAGCAGCGAGGCGAGGAACAAGGCGAGGATCGCCGGGCCGTTGCCGATGCCGATGATCGCCAGGGCGATGGCCAGCACCGCCAGCGGCGGGATGGTGTTGCCGACGTTGAACACCTGCATCAGGCGTTCGGCCTGGGCCTGCATGCCGGGACGGCTGAGCAGGATGCCGGCCGGCACGCCGACCAGCAGGGCGGCCGCCATCGAACTGAAGACCAGCACCAGGTGGGCCTGCAAGTAGAACAGCAGGTCCTCGCGGTAGTGGAGGATGGTCGCGGGGGTGATCCAGTGGATCAGCAAGGCCAGTACGGCGGCTGCGGCGCAGAGGCCGAGCAGGGCCTTGCCACAGGTTTTCACCATGGTCGGGACTCCCTTCGGAATGAGCGTTGGCTACGCTGTCGGGCGCTTCGTCGAAGCGCGGAAACGGGCCGGAAATCAAAGGCTTCGGATGGGCACCGAATTGCCGACCCTGAAAGGGTTGACCGTTCGTCGTTCGCGGAGGTTCAACGAAACGGCCATGCTTGTGCCATGACCGGGCCTGGGCAAGCGGCCGCAGCCGCCGTCTCGCCTGGGCTGGCGGCGAACGAAGAAATTTTCCCGGGGGAGCGGGCGAGAAGGGCGTTGCCGCGTCGGCGGCGCGCCATGCACCGTATCGGTGCGCTCGACGCCCAGGGCTTTTCTGCGGTTATGATGCGGGTTCCGAAATTTTCTCGGGCTTTTCCAGACATTCGCACCCCACGGTTCACGGATCGGCCTTTTGGGGTAGGTGTTTTACCTTCTGCTAAGGGAGTACCCCGCGTCATGCTCGATCTCGTCGCGGCATTCATTGCCTTGACCACCTTGCTCACCTACGTCAACTACCGCTTCATCCGCCTGCCGCCGACCATCGGCGTGATGGCCACGGCGCTGGTGTTCTCGCTGATCGTCCAGGGTCTGTCGGAACTGGGCTATCCGATCCTCGAGGTGGAGATGCAGGAAATCATCCGCCGCATCGACTTCTCCGAAGTGCTGATGACCTGGTTTCTGCCCGCGCTGCTGTTCGCCGGCGCACTGCACGTCGACCTCTCCGACCTGCGCAGCTACAAGTGGCCGATCGGCCTGCTGGCCACCGCCGGGGTGCTGATCGCCACCTTCGTCATCGGTGGCCTGGCCTACTACACCTTCCCGCTGTTCGGCTGGCAGGTGGATTTCATCTACTGCCTGCTGTTCGGCGCGCTGATCTCGCCGACCGACCCCATCGCCGTGCTCGGCATCCTCAAGTCCGCCGGCGCGCCGAAACCGCTGGCGACCACCATCGTCGGCGAGTCGCTGTTCAACGACGGCACCGCGGTGGTGGTGTTCGCCATCATCCTCGGCATCCTCCAGCTCGGCGAGGCGCCCACGGTCAGTGCCACGGCGATCCTCTTCGTCCAGGAAGCCATCGGCGGCGTGCTTTTCGGCGCGGTGCTCGGCTACGGCGTGTTCGTGATGATGCGCGGCATCGACCAGTACCAGGTGGAGGTCATGCTGACCCTCGCCCTGGTCATCGGCGGCGCCGCGCTGGCCGCGCGCCTGCACGTATCGGCGCCGATCGCGATGGTGGTGGCCGGGCTGATCATCGGCAACCACGGACGCCACTACGCGATGTCGGACGAGACCCGGCGCTACGTGGACAAGTTCTGGGAGCTGATCGACGAGATCCTCAACGCCCTACTGTTCGCCCTGATCGGCCTGGAGCTGCTGCTGTTGCCGTTCTCCTGGCTGCACGTGGCGGCGGCCTTCGCTCTCGGCGGCGCGGTGCTGGTCTCGCGCCTGCTCACGGTGGGGCCGGCGATCCTGGTCCTGCGCCGTTTCCGTGGCGCCAACCGGCAGGTACCGGCGGGCACCATCCGCATCCTGGTCTGGGGCGGGCTGCGCGGCGGCGTCTCGGTGGCGCTGGCGCTGTCCCTGCCGCTGGGGCCGGAGCGCGACCTGATCCTCAGCCTGACCTACATCGTGGTGCTGGTATCGATCCTGCTCCAGGGGCTTTCCATCGGCCCGCTGGTGCGTCGTATCTACGCCGGCCAGCCGCTGGAGAAAAGCGAGGGGGCGCACTGAGCGCAGCCTTCGTAAGGCGAGCGCCCGCCGTCATGGCGGGCGTTTTCGTTGGCGGCCATCAGGCGCTGTCCTGTGGCGCTTCGTTGCGATGGGTGCCGCGCAGGTTCATCGCCGCCAGGCAGACCTGCAGCAGGATCAGCGCATAGGCCTGGGCGTACAGGCCCCAGGCGATCCACAGCAGGTTGCTGGCGAGGAACACCCAGAAGCCGACCTTGCGTCTTCGCCGGTGCGCCGACGCCACCAGCCAGGCGGCCACCACCGTGACCAGCATGGCGGGCCATTGCAGGTAGTCCAGCCAATGCATGCGCGCATCCTTTTTCCGACCTTTGAGGGGTCAGACCAGCCCTGGCGCGGCAAAGTGCGGTCGGATCGGATAGCCGTGCAGCAGCGACCTGACCCGTTCCTCGTCGAGCGCCCCGTTGAACTCGGCGCCCAGGGCTTCGCGGTGGATGCCGGTGGCGCCCAGCCAGAGGGTATCGATGCGCGCGGCGAGGGCGCCGGGGACGTCGGTCACCAGCGAGTCGCCGACGAACAGGATGTGCCGCGCGCCGCGCGCTTCCAGTTGCCGCTGGGCGATGCGGAAGGCCGCCGGGTCGGGCTTGCCGTACCAACTGACCTGGCCGCCTTCCTCGCTGAACAGCTCGGCGAGCATGCCCGCGCCGTATACCGTGCGGCCGCCGGAAACCACCACGCGGTCCGGGTTGGCGCAGAGGAACGGCAGGTCGGTGGCGCCGCGCAGGGGCGCGAAGCGCTGTTCCAGTTCTTCCTGGGGAAAGCTGCCGACGCCGACGATCAGCGCCGCCTGGGTGATGTCGTCGACGAAGCGCTCGCGGATTTCCGCCGGCCAGCTCTGCTGGGCCAGGCCGACGCCGGCCAGGTAGATACCGCCACGCCGGTATTCGGCGGTTTGCAGCAGGGCGTCGATAGTCAACTGGCCGGACGTGGTGATGCCGGCGAACCAGTCGCGCCGGATGCCCAGGCGCTCGAGCCCGGCGCTCATTTCCACCACGCTGCTGGACGAGTTGCTGAGGAACCAGACCGGGCGGCCTTCGGCGTGCCGCCGGGCGAGCCAGGCGAGGGCGCCGGGGAACGCCTCGGCGCCGTCCATCACTACGCCCCAGAGATCGAGAAGGAAGCCGTCATAGTCGGCGCAGAGCGTCTCCAGTTGCGCATGGTCGAGCAGGCGGGTGCTGGTGGCGGCGCTGAAGCGCGGGGAGGTCGGGGCATCGCTCATGGGAGTCTCGTCGCGGCTGTCGAAGTGGGCCGCCGCGTGCGGCGGCGAGTCCCAAGGGTGCCAAACTTGCGTGACGGGACCAAGCCTTTCGGCCCTGCGCGTGTTTACGGCCGGTCGAGCGCCTGGGCCATCCACTCGCGCACATGGCAGAGGGCGAAGCGCGATGGGCTGCATTCGCCGTTGGCCATCGCCAGGCGCAGGCCGTCGACGTCGGCGCCGCGCACATAGGCGCTGGCGTCGCGCATGTCGTCCTCGTCGCCGAACCCGCCGCGCTGCATTTCCTCCAGCGCGGCCTGCTTGTCCCAGCCCTGCACGACGATGCGGTACATGGCGGCGAACAGTCCGGTGCGGTTGTTGCCGTGCTTGCAGTGCATCAGTACCGGGCCTTCGCGCTCGGCGGCCTGCAACTGGCGGAGGACGCTGAGCACCTCGGCGTCGTCGACCCGGTCGGCGTGGGTCGGCAGGCTGACCACCCGCACCGGAGCCTGGCCCAGCCAGGCGCGGTCGTCGTCCTTGATGAAGCTGACCACCGTCTTCACCTGCAGGCGTTGCAGCAGCGCGACGCTCTGTGCGTTGGGCAGCGCGCTGCGATAGAGGGTGGGGCTCATGCGGTAGAGGTTGATCGACGGGTCGACCGCTTGCGCCCAGGCTGGCGAACGCGGGGCGGCAGTCTCGGCGGCATGCAGCGGGCCGCCGAGCAGGAAGGCGCCGAGCACGGCGGCGAGGAGCAGGCGGAGCCAGGCGAGCGGTGAACGGTGCATGTCGGCCTCGTGCGGTGGGTGGCCAACACTAGGCGAGGGCGGGTCAAGCCGAGCTGAAGAGAATGTGAAGAATTCGTTGAGGCAGCTTCACCCGTCAGCGCAGGAAGAATCCATAGACCCTGCCGGAGAAGAACACCAGCAACAGCGCCGGATAGCACAGGTAGTGCAGCACCACGATGAGCAGTGCCGCCGGGCTGGGATCGCCTTTCAGCGAGGCGAGGCCGACCAGTAGCAGGTAAAGGACCCCGAGCACTCCGCCATACAGGGCGACCAGGCGCAAGCGCTCGCCCCAGGTCGGCCAGCGCCGCTGCGCGCGGGCGAACCACCAGGCCAGGCCGCCGGCGACCAGCGCGGCGATCAGCAGGCTGGCCGGCAGGCCGCCGAAGCGGACCACCCCGCGCAGCAGCACGTTGAGCAGGATCGCCGCGGCGATCCCGGCCAGGGCGTAGTAGCGGATGGGTACGGCAAGGCGGTCGCCCATGGCGGTATCTCCTGGCGGTTTCAGAGGCGCGTGTCGAGACCGAAGCGCTTCTTCAGCAGCCGCTCCAGCAGGCCGCGCGGTAGCCAGCGGGCCAGCGCCGGCAGGGCCCGGCTGCCATTGCCGATGCGCACCAGCGGCGGGCGCGGACGGCGCTGCACGGCGGCTAGCAACTGGCGGGCGAAGTCTTCGGCGGACGTGGGATTGTCCTGGGATGCCGCGGCGCGCGCCTGGATCTGCCGGCGCAACGGCCACCAGGGCGAGCGTTCGTCGACCACGCTGTCCAGCTCGCGGCTGGCGCTGGCGCCGAAGTTCGAGGCGATGGCGCCCGGCTGCACTTCCAGCACCTCGACGCCGAACGGTGCCAGCTCCAGGCGCAGGGCATCGCTCAGCGCATGCACCGCGGCCTTGGAGGCGCAGTAGGCGCCGGCGAAGGGCGTGACCAGCACGCCGGAGACGCTGCCGACGTTCACCACCAGGCCGGACTTGCGCCTCAGTAGCGGGAACAGTGCGCGGGTCACGCCGACCACGGCGAACACGTTGGTCTCGAACTGCCGGCGCATGGCGTCGACGCCGCCGTCCAGCAGCGGACCCATGGCGCCGTAGCCGGCGTTGTTGACCAGGACGTCGAGGCCGGCGGCTTCGACTTCCAGCTCCTCGGCCAGACGGGCCAGCGCGGCGGCGTCGTTGACGTCCAGTTGCACCGCCTGGAAGCCGGCCTCGGCCAGGGCGCGCACGTCGTCTTCCTTGCGTGCGCTGGCCCAGACCCGGTAGCCGGCGCGCTGGAAGGCGTCGGCGAGGGCGCGGCCGATGCCGCTGGAGCAGCCGGTGACGAAGGCGACGGGTTGGCTCATGGGGCGGCGTTCCTTGGCTGGGAGTTGGAAGGAGGGCGGCCTACCGTACTGGATTCGCCGACCGCGGAAAACCGCCCGAAGGCTCGGTCAGGCGTCCTTGCGCGCGATCCGCAGCGCCAGCGGCATGCGAACCCTGCGTGTCGAGGTCGGCTCGCCCCAGAGCGCGGCGACCCGTTGCAGGGCCTGGCGCACGAAAGCGTTGCCCTGCGCCTCGCGGCACAGGCGGCTGGCCGACCAGGTGGCCATGTAGTCGAACAACCGGGCCAGGCTCCATTGTTGCTCGATGACGAAGGCCGGCGCGGGGAGTTCGCCCAGCGGCAGCTCGACATCCCGGTAGGCGTTCCACAGCAGGCGGTTCTGTTGCGCCCAGTACGGGCCGATCGGGCGCAGGTATTCCTCGTCGATGGCGGCATCGATCTGCGCGTCGATGCTGAACCAGCCGTAGCCCCAGGCGGCGAACACGCCGCCGGGACGCAGCACGCGCAGCAGCTCGCGGTTGAAGCGCGAGTGGTCGAACCAGTGCCAGGCCTGGGCTACGCAGACCAGGTCGAAGGCGGCGTCGGGATAGTCGGTGGCTTCGGCGTCCTGCACGCTGTAGCGGATACCCGGATGGACAACGGCGTGTTCGATCTGCTGCGCGCTGGTGTCGCTGGCGAGGACTTCGCCGAAGTGCTGCGCCAGGCCGAGCGCGGCCTGGCCGGTACCGGTGGCGCAGTCCCAGGCGCGCCGGCGCTGGCCGCAGAGCCCGGCGAGATGGCGGTAGAGCGCATCGGGATAACGCGGGCGGGCGCTGGCGTAGGCAGCGGAGCCCTGGTCGAACAGACGGCGGGTTTCCATCGGGTCCTCCCTCGGTCAGTTGCCGAAACGCCCGTCCAGGCGTTCGGCGCGGAATTCCAGGGTGCTGGCGCGATAGCCCGGACGCAGCGGCGGCAGCGGCAGGCAGTCGTGCCAGCTGTCGCCGCCGAGCAGGGCGTTCGGCGCCCGGTAGCGCGGGCTGTCGAAGCTGGTGTCGGCCAGGTTGACGCTGTCGCCGGGGCGGTAGGCGGCGATCCTCCAGCGTAGCTCCAGCAACGGACGGTCGCTGCCGTTCTTCAGCTCGACCGCCAGCGGCCGGTCCACCGGACAGCGTTCCGGCGCATAGCTCAGGCGCAGTTCCTGGCGTTGCAGGTGGCGGCTTTCGTCGTTGTCCTGCCAGATCACCCAGGCCGCCACCAGGCCCAGCCCGGCGAGAGCCGCCAGGGAGACCGGCAGGGCCTTGGCCGGGTATCGGACGAGGAGGATGACCCAGGTGAGAACCAGCAGCGCACCGATCAGCATTGAAATGTCCTTTCTTCGAAGCCGAGGGGACATCCTAGCGCACTGCTGCGTATCGCAGGCGGTACGGGCACGCTTACGCGGCGGAGGCGCCGCGATATGCGCGAGGGAGGCCGAAAGGCGGGCGGCAGGCTGGGGATAGCCGCCGCCCCCGGCCGCGCCGTCATTCGCAGCGGCGCTTGCCGCCCGGCGTCAGCAGACGCTCCAGCTCGACGAACAGGCGCTCGGCGTCCTGCGCCTCGCAGTCCTCGCCGTAGCGCTTCTTCAGGCCGTGTTCGCTGAGGGTCAGGTGCAGGGTCGGGACTACCTCGTGGCGCGCCAGGCAGCCTTTCACGCAATGCAGCGGGCAACCGTCGAGGGCCAGGATCGGTCGCCCGGAGCGGGCCCGGCGGACCAACAGCGGGACGTCGCCGCCGACTCCGGCGATGCAGGACATCTCCGCCAGCCGGGCGCGATCCAGGCGCAGCGCGAGATCGTTGGCCAGTTGCGCCACGTTGGAGCAGCCGGAGCAGGCGTAGACCAGGGGAAGGGGATCGTCGGGGCTGCGTTCGAACATCATGACGGGCGCCTCGTGGAAGGAAGCCGCCAGTATCGACGCAGCGCCGCGGTGGATTTCTTGACCGGAATCAAGCCCGCGCGCGGCTCACACCAGGTCGTTCTCCACCGCCCACACCGCGGCCTCGACCCGCGAACGCATGCCGAGCTTGTGCAGCACCCGCTTGACATGGACCTTCACCGTGCCTTCGGTGATGTCCAGCTTTCGCGCGATCATCTTGTTGCTGTAGCCGTGGGCGATCTGGCGGAGGATCTGCCGTTCGCGCTCGGTCAGCTCGTCGAGGCTCTTCGAGCGGTCGTCGCCCCGCAGGGCCTGGGCGAGGATCTGGGTCAACTGCGGGCTCAGGGTCATCTGTCCGGTGGCGGCCTGGCGGATGTGCTCGAGCAGGCGCTCCGGCTCCATGTCCTTGAGCAGGTAGCCGTCGGCGCCGGCGCGCAGGACGTTGACCACGTCGCCCTTGTCGTCGGACACGGTGAACACCACGATGCGTGCGTCGACTCCGGCCTCGCGCAACGCGCGCAGGGTGTCCAGGCCGTTCATGCCCTTCATGTTCAGGTCCAGCAGGATCATGTCCGGGTCCAGCTCGGCGGCCAGGTGCAGGGCTTCCTCGCCGCTGCCGGCCTCGCCGACCACGCTGAGGTCGTCTTCCAGTTCGAGCAACTGGGCGACGCCCTTGCGCATCATCGGATGGTCGTCCACCAGCAGCAGGCGAACCGGTTCGTCGGCGGTGGCTGGCATGTCCGTCATGGGGTCGGCTCCTTGGCGGCGGAGGGTTGCAGGGCGGTCGGCACGAAGCTGAAGAGCACTCGCGTGCCGTGGGGCGCGCGCGCTTCGAAGCGCAACTGGCTGCCGAGGGTCTGGCCGCGCTCCTGCATGATGGTAAGCCCATAGTGGCCGCTGCGGTTCTGCTGCGGATCAAAGCCGACGCCATCGTCCTCGACGGCGATGCTCACCTGGCCGTCGGCCTGGCTGCTCAGGCGCACCCAGGCCCGTTGCGCCTGCGAATGGCGAACCACGTTGGAGAGCGCCTCGCGGACGATCTGCAGGACGTGGATTTCCTCGTTGGGGCTCAGCGGCACGTGTTGCAGGCGGTTGTCCAGTTCGATCGCCACCTCGCCGCGCTCGCCGAACTCGGCCACGGCGTTCCCCAGCGCGGCTTCCAGGCTCGGCTCGTCGAGGCTGAGGCGGAAGGTGGTGAGCAGTTCGCGCAGTTGCCGGTAGGCGCCGTTGAGGCCTTCGCGCAGTTCGTCGAGGGTGTCCTCGATCTTCTCCGCCGGCGCCTCGCGCTTGAGCAGGGTGCCCAGGCGGCTGACCTGGATCTTCAGGTAGGACAGCGACTGTGCCAGCGAGTCGTGCAGTTCACGGGCGATGGTGCCGCGCTCGGCGAACAGGGCCAGGCGGCTTTCCTGTTCCTGTTGCAGGGACAGGGCGAAGGTGCGGGCGATGTTGTCGCAGAAGGTCTCGATCAGTTGCTGCTGCCAGTTCTCCAGGCGGCCGCTGCGGCTTTCGATGAACAGTTCGCCGAAACGGTGGCCGGCGATGGACAGGGGCTGCATCAGCAATGGCTGGGCCAGGGACGAGGGTTGGTCGCAGGCGCTGGCCTGCTCGCGGCAGCTACCGCAGTCGCCCTGCAGGCAGAAGTCCGCCGGGCGCTCGGTGGTGGTCAGCGAACTGTAGGCGCGCTCGACCCCGTCCTTGTTCAGGCAGAGGGTCACGCGGCCGGCGTCTAGCACTTTCTCCAACTGGTTCAGCAGCGGTTGCAGGGTGCGGCTGTCGTAGGGGTTCTCGCCCAGCCGGCGGGCACTGGCGTAGAGCAGTTCGAGGCGCTGGTGGCTCTGCGAGAGGGCGCGGGTCTTGTCCTCCACGCGCTCTTCCAGGTCGCCGTAGATGCTCTTCAGCTCGCCGGCCATCTGGTTGAAGCGCTCGCCCAGTTGCGCCAGTTCGTCCTCGCCGCTGTAGGTGACCCGCGCGTCCAGCTCGCCGCGGCCCAGGCGGCGGGCGGTGCTGGTGAGTTCGCGCAGCGGGCCGATGACGTGATAGCTGAGGTCGTAGAGGGTGACGAACACCACCAGCAGGCTGAGGAACAGGCACAGGCCCTGCACCGTGCTGAGCAGTTGCGAGCGGCGCTCGGCCTTGGACTGGAGGATGCCGACGAAACGGTCGATGTCGCCGACGTAGGCGTCCAGCACGGCGCGTCCGGGCAGCGCGCGCGGGTCCAGGCGCGCGAGGCCCTCGCGCAGCTCCTGGTGCAACTGGCGGATCGGGTCGTCGGCGTCCTGGCGTTGCAGCAGGCGGCGGATGTCGCCGCTGTCGAGGCGTTCGCCGAGGGTCCCGAGCAGCGCCTGGCGGCCTTCCAGGCTGGGCTCCAGGGCGACCCGGTAGGTGAGCATGCGCAACGAGCCGGCGTGGTTGATCACCGCGGCGTCCTGGTGCGTGTAGTCGGCGAAGAGCAGGGCGCTGAACATCCCGATCAGCGCCAGCGATACCAGCAGGGTGAGGTAGCAGCCGAAGCGGACTACCAGGGAGCGGCGCAGGATCGGCTTTCCGGCCCTGTCACTACCTCCAAAGAATCTGTCCCGCTGGTCAGCGTCCGGCGCGGTCGCCTTGTTCATGTGAAAAGCCTTTTAAAACAGTGGGTTGCGCAATAATTCAGGCCATACCTCTTTCGAGGTAGGGGCGCGCATCTAGGCACGGAACGGCCGGTATTTCATTGATTCCTATCAAATTTGCATAGGAACACCTTCCCTAGGCTCTCGCTGAACGCTGTCCGTGCAGAGAGTTTAGCCATGGCTTCCCTACGTCAGAAACAGTACTCCGTCCTCGGTATGAGTACCTTGTCCTTCGCGGTGAATTTCGCCGTGTGGACGATGTTTTCGATCATCGGCATCCGTATCAAGGACGAGCTTGGCCTGAGCGAATCCCAGTTCGGCCTGATGGTCGCCCTGCCGATCCTCACCGGCTCCCTGGTGCGCCTGCCGCTGGGCCTGATCACCGACCGCTTCGGCGGCCGCATCGTGTTCTTCATCCACATGCTGCTGGTGGCCATCCCGATCTACGGCCTGGCCTTCGCCAGCCAGTACTGGCACTACCTGGTGCTCGGCCTGTTCGTCGGCCTGGCCGGCGGCTCCTTCGCGGTCGGCATCGCCTACACCTCGGCCTGGTTCGAGAAGGAGCGCCAGGGCACCGCGATGGGCATCTTCGGCGCCGGCAACGCCGGCGCGGCGATCACCAACCTGGTGGCGCCGATGATCGTGGTCGCCTTCGGCTGGCGCATGGTGCCGCAGGTCTACTCGGTGGCCATGCTGGTCACCGCCGTGCTGTTCTGGCTGTTCACCTGGACCGATCCGGCGCACCTCAAGGGCGCCGCCGAGGCCAGCCAGCGGCCGAGCCTGGCCAAGCAACTGGCGCCGCTCGCCGAGCTGCGCGTCTGGCGCTTCGGCCTGTACTACTTCTTCGTCTTCGGCGGCTTCGTCGCCCTGGCCCTGTGGTTGCCGAAGTACTACATCGCCGAATACGGCCTGGACCTGAAGACCGCATCCTTCATCACCATGCTGTTCACCCTGCCGTCCGGCCTGATCCGCGCCCTCGGCGGCTGGTTCAGCGACCACTACGGCGCGCGCTCGGTGAACTGGGGCGTGTTCTGGGTCTGCCTGGTGTGCCTGTTCTTCCTCTCCTACCCGCAGACCACCATGACCATCCACGGCATCCAGGGCGACCTCAGCCTGGGCATCGGCCTGAACGTCTGGCTGTTCACCTTCCTGGTGTTCGTCGTCGGCATCGCCCAGGGCTTCGGCAAGGCCAGCGTGTACCGGATCATCCACGACTACTACCCGAGCAACATGGGCACCGTCGGCGGCATGGTCGGGGTGATCGGCGGCCTCGGCGGCTTCTGCCTGCCGATCCTGTTCGGCTACGCCGCCGACCACATCGGCGTGCGCTCCTCCTGCTTCATGTTGCTGTTCGGCCTGACCGTGGTCTGCATGGTCTGGATGCACTACGCGATCAAGCAGCAACGCCGCATCGACGGCCAGGCCGCCTCGGCCGACGTCGACCTTCCTCCCACCCTTCCCACCCACTCCTGAGGTAATGCCGTCATGGGCATGATCGCCAATACCCAACTGAAAGCCGCACGGGGACCGCTGCTGCTCGACTGGCGCCCCGAGGACCCCGAGTTCTGGGCGCGCAACGGCAAGCGCATCGCCAGCCGCAACCTGTGGATCTCGATCCCCGCGCTGCTGCTCGCCTTCGCCGTGTGGATGATCTGGAGCACGGTGACCGTGCGCCTGAACAGCGCCGGCTTCGCCTTCAGCAACGACCAGCTGTTCCTGCTCGCGGCGCTGCCGTCGATCTCCGGCGCCACCCTGCGGGTGTTCTATTCGTTCATGGTGCCGATCTTCGGCGGCCGTCGCTGGACCGCCCTGAGCACCGCCTCGATGCTGATCCCGTGCATCTGGCTGGGCTTCGCCGTGCAGGACCCGAGCACCCCGTACTGGGTGTTCGCCCTGATCGCGCTGCTCTGCGGCTTCGGCGGCGGCAACTTCGCCTCGAGCATGTCCAACATCAGCTTCTTCTATCCGAAGAGCCAGCAGGGCACCGCCCTCGGCCTGAATGCCGGGCTCGGCAACCTCGGCGTCTCGGTGATGCAGTTCGCCGTGCCGCTGGCGGTGGCCGGCGGCCTGTTCGGCGCCTTCGGTGGCGAGCCGCAGCAGCTCGGCGACGGCGGTCGCCTGTGGCTGCAGAACGCCGGCTGGATCTGGGTGCCGTTCATCGCCGTGGTATCGGTCGCGGCCTGGTTCGGGATGAACGACATCGCCGACGCCAAGGCCTCGTTCCGCGACCAGGCGGTGATCTTCAAGCGCAAGCACAACTGGCTGATGTGCTGGCTGTACGTGGCCACCTTCGGCTCGTTCATCGGCTTCTCGGCCGGCTTCGCGATGCTCAGCAAGACCCAGTTCCCCGACATCAACCCGCTGCAATACGCCTTCCTCGGTCCGCTGGTGGGCGCCCTCAGCCGGCCCCTGGGCGGCTGGCTGGCGGACAAGTTCGGCGGCGCGCGGATCACCCTGTGGAACTACGCACTGATGATCGGCGGGGTGTTCACGGTGATCGCCTTCCTGCCGGGCGACGGCGGCCAGGGCAACTTCTTCGGCTTCCTTGGCGCCTTCATCCTGCTGTTCTTCTTCGCCGGCATCGGCAACGGTTCCACCTTCCGCATGATCCCGGTGATCTTCCGCAACGAGTGGGCCCGGCGGGTGCGCGACGGCCAGGCCGACGAAGCCGGCGCGGCGCGCAACGCGAGCATGGAGTCGGCCGCGGTGATCGGCTTCTCCGCCGCCATCGGCGCCTTCGGCGGGTTCTTCATCCCGAAGGCGTTCGGCACCTCGCTGCACATGACCGGCAGCGCCGAGGGCGCCCTCTACGTGTTCATCGCCTACTACCTGAGCTGCATCGTCGCCACCTGGTGGTGGTACGCGCGCAAGGGTGCGGAGAGTCCCTGTTGAGTCCGTCGGCAGCAGCCCGCGGCAACCCCTGATTAGCGTTGTAACGCCCGGCACAGACCGGGTGAGGAGATCAAGATGAGTCACCTGCTCGACCGCCTGCAGTTCTTCAAGAAGAAGCAGGGCGAATTCGCCGATGGCCACGGCGAGACCAGCAACGAGAGCCGCGCCTGGGAAGGTGCCTACCGGCAGCGCTGGCAGCACGACAAGATCGTGCGCTCCACCCACGGGGTGAACTGCACCGGTTCCTGCTCCTGGAAGATCTACGTGAAGAACGGCCTGATCACCTGGGAAACCCAGCAGACC
This sequence comes from Pseudomonas sp. YA1, assembly GCF_058680555.1. Lineage (NCBI taxonomy): Bacteria > Pseudomonadati > Pseudomonadota > Gammaproteobacteria > Pseudomonadales > Pseudomonadaceae > Pseudomonas > Pseudomonas sp. YA1. The sequence continues at coordinate 58,078 of NZ_JBZWBG010000012.1, read as the reverse complement.
GACTACCCGCGCACCCGTCCGGACCTGCCCAACCACGAGCCGCGCGGCTGCCCGCGCGGGGCCAGCTATTCCTGGTACATCTACAGCGCCAACCGCCTGAAGTACCCGAAGGTGCGCAAGCCGTTGCTCAAGCTCTGGCGCGAGGCGCGGGCGCAGCACGGCGACCCGGTGAACGCCTGGGCCAGCATCGTCGAGGACGCCGCCAAGGCGAAGAGCTACAAGAGCCAGCGCGGCCTGGGCGGCTTCGTCCGTTCGAGCTGGGACGAGGTCACCGAGATCATCGCCGCGGCCAACGTCTACACCGCCAAGACCTACGGTCCGGACCGGGTGATCGGCTTCTCGCCGATCCCGGCCATGTCGATGGTCAGCTACGCCGCCGGCGCCCGCTACCTGTCGCTGATCGGCGGGGTCTGCCTGAGCTTCTACGACTGGTACTGCGACCTGCCGCCGGCCAGCCCGCAGATCTGGGGCGAGCAGACCGACGTGCCGGAGTCGGCCGACTGGTACAACTCCAGCTACATCATCGCCTGGGGCTCCAACGTGCCGCAGACGCGGACCCCGGACGCGCACTTCTTCACCGAGGTGCGCTACAAGGGCACCAAGACCGTCTCCATCACCCCGGACTATTCCGAGGTGGCCAAGCTCACCGACCTCTGGCTCAACCCCAAGCAGGGCACCGACGCCGCGCTGGGCATGGCCTTCGGTCACGTGATCCTGAAGGAATTCCACCTCGACCGGCCGAGCGCCTACTTCGTCGACTACTGCCGCCAGTACACCGACATGCCGATGCTGGTGTTGCTGGAAGAACACGCCGGCGGCGCGTTCAAGCCGACCCGCTACCTGCGCGCCGCCGACCTGGCGGACAACCTCGGCCAGGACAACAACCCCGAGTGGAAGACCATCGCCTACGACGAGCGCAGCGGCGGGCTGGTCTCGCCCACCGGCGCCATCGGCTATCGCTGGGGCGAGTCAGGCAAGTGGAACATCGCCGAGCTGGACGGCAGGAGCGGTGACCAGACGCGCCTGCAACTGTCGCTGCTCGATGGCCCGGAACATGCCTGCGAGGTGGCCTTCCCGTATTTCGCCGGGCAGGAGCACCCGCACTTCAAGGGCGTCGCCAACGACGAGGTACTGCTGCGCCGGGTGCCGTTCCGCGAGATCGTCGCGGCGGACGGCAAGCGCCTGCGGGTGGCCACCGTCTACGACCTGCAGATGGCCAACTACAGCATCGACCGCGGCCTGGGCGGCGACAACGTGGCGACCTCCTACGAGGACGCCGACACGCCCTATACCCCGGCCTGGCAGGAGCGCATCACCGGCGTTCCGGCGGCGCGCGCGACGCAGGTCGCCCGCGAGTTCGCCGACAGCGCCGACAAGACCCGCGGCAAGGCGATGGTGATCATCGGCGCGGCGATGAACCACTGGTACCACATGGACATGAACTACCGCGCGGTCATCAACATGCTGATGATGTGCGGCTGCATCGGCCAGAGCGGCGGCGGCTGGGCGCACTATGTCGGCCAGGAGAAGCTGCGCCCGCAGACCGGCTGGGCGCCGCTGGCCTTCGGCCTGGACTGGAGCCGGCCGCCGCGGCAGATGAACGGCACCAGCTTCTTCTACCTGCACAGCTCGCAATGGCGCCACGAGAAGCTGTCGATGCACGAGGTGCTGTCGCCGCTGGCCGACGCCAGCCGCTTCGCCGAACACGCCCTGGACTACAACATCCAGGCCGAACGCCTCGGCTGGCTGCCGTCGGCGCCGCAACTGAACCGCAACCCGCTGCGCATCGCCGCCGAGGCCGAGGCCGCCGGCCTGCCGGTCGCCGACTACGTGGTGCGCGAACTGAAGAGCGGCGGCCTGCGCTTCGCCAGCGAATCGCCGGACGATCCGCAGAACTTCCCGCGCAACATGTTCATCTGGCGCTCCAACCTGCTGGGCTCCTCCGGCAAGGGCCACGAGTACATGCTCAAGTACCTGCTCGGGGCGAAGAACGGGGTGATGAACGATGACCTCGGCAAGGCCGGCGGTCCGCGTCCCACCGAGGTCGACTGGGTCGACGACGGTGCCGAGGGCAAGCTCGACCTGGTCACCACCCTGGACTTCCGCATGTCCTCCACCTGCATGTACTCGGACATCGTCCTGCCGACCGCTACCTGGTACGAGAAGGACGACCTCAACACCTCCGACATGCACCCCTTCATCCATCCGCTGTCGGCGGCCACCGATCCGGCCTGGGAAGCCAAGAGCGACTGGGAGATCTACAAGGCCATCGCCAAGAAGTTCTCCGCCGTCGCCGAAGGCCACCTCGGCGTGGAGCAGGACCTGGTCACGGTGCCGCTGCTGCACGACACCCCCACCGAGCTGGCGCAGCCGTTCGGCGGCGACGGCCATGACTGGAAGAAGGGCGAGTGCGAGCCGATGCCGGGACGCAACCTGCCGACGCTGCACCTGGTCGAGCGCGACTACCCGAACGTCTACCGCAAGTTCACCTCGCTCGGTCCGCTGCTGGACAAGCTGGGCAACGGCGGCAAGGGCATCGGCTGGAACACCGAGAAGGAAGTGAAGCTGGTCGGCGACCTCAACCATCGCGTCGTCGAGAGCGGCGTCAGCCAGGGCCGGCCGCGCATCGACAGCGCCATCGACGCCGCCGAGGTGGTCCTCGCCCTGGCTCCGGAAACCAACGGCCAGGTCGCGGTCAAGGCCTGGGAAGCGCTGTCGAAGATCACCGGCCGCGAGCACGCCCACCTGGCGCTGCCCAAGGAAGACGAGAAGATCCGCTTCCGCGACATCCAGGTGCAGCCGCGCAAGATCATCTCCAGCCCGACCTGGTCCGGCCTCGAGGACGAGCACGTCAGCTACAACGCCGGCTACACCAACGTCCACGAGCTGATCCCGTGGCGCACCATCACCGGTCGCCAGCAGTTCTACCAGGACCACCCATGGATGCAGGCGTTCGGCGAAGGCTTCGTCAGCTACCGGCCGCCGGTCAACACCCGGACCACCGAGAAGCTGTTGAACAGGAAGCCCAACGGCAACCCGGAGATCACCCTGAACTGGATCACCCCACACCAGAAATGGGGCATCCACTCCACCTACAGCGACAACCTGCTGATGCTCACCCTGTCGCGCGGCGGTCCGATCATCTGGCTCAGCGAGCACGACGCGGCCAAGGCCGGGATCGTCGATAACGACTGGGTCGAGGTGTTCAACGCCAACGGCGCGGCGACCTGCCGCGCGGTGGTCAGCCAGCGGGTCAAGGACGGCATGGTGATGATGTACCACGCCCAGGAACGCATCGTGAACGTACCCGGCAGCGAGACCACCGGCACCCGTGGCGGCCACCACAACTCGGTGACCCGCGTGGTGCTCAAGCCGACCCACATGATCGGCGGCTACGCCCAGCAGGCCTGGGGCTTCAACTACTACGGCACGGTCGGCTGCAACCGCGACGAGTTCGTCGTGGTGCGCAAGATGAGCAAGGTCGACTGGCTGGACGAACCCCGCCACGGCGGACTCGGCGGCGACGCCCTGCCGCAACCGCTGCCCCAGGACATTTGAGGAGAGACGCCATGAAAATTCGTTCGCAAGTCGGCATGGTGCTGAACCTCGACAAATGCATCGGTTGCCACACCTGCTCGATCACCTGCAAGAACGTCTGGACCAGCCGCGAAGGCATGGAGTACGCCTGGTTCAACAACGTCGAGACCAAGCCCGGGATCGGCTACCCGAAGGAATGGGAAAACCAGGAGAAGTGGAAGGGCGGCTGGGTGCGCGCGGCGGACGGTTCGATCCGCCCGCGCATCGGCGGCAAGTTCCGCGTGCTGGCGAACATCTTCGCCAACCCGGACCTGCCCGAGATCGACGACTACTACGAACCGTTCGACTTCGACTACCAGCACCTGCATACCGCGCCCAAGGCCGAACACCAGCCGGTGGCGCGCCCGCGCTCGCTGGTCTCCGGGCAGCGCATGGAGAAGATCGAGTGGGGCCCGAACTGGGAGGAGATCCTCGGCACCGAGTTCGCCAAGCGGCGCAAGGACAAGAACTTCGACCAGGTCCAGGCGGACATCTACGGTGAGTACGAGAACACCTTCATGATGTACCTGCCGCGCCTCTGCGAGCACTGCCTGAACCCGGCGTGCGTGGCGTCCTGCCCGAGCGGGGCGATCTACAAGCGCGAGGAGGACGGTATCGTCCTGATCGACCAGGACAAGTGCCGCGGCTGGCGGATGTGCATCTCCGGCTGCCCGTACAAGAAGATCTACTTCAACTGGAAGAGCGGCAAGTCCGAGAAGTGCATCTTCTGCTACCCGCGCATCGAGGCCGGCCAGCCCACCGTCTGCTCGGAGACCTGCGTCGGGCGCATCCGCTACCTCGGCGTGCTGCTCTACGACGCCGACCGCATCCACGAAGTGGCCAGTTGCGAGAACGAGCGCGAGCTGTACGAGAAGCAACTGGAGATCTTCCTCGATCCGTTCGACCCGGCGGTGATCGCCCAGGCGCGCAAGGACGGGGTGGCCGACAGCGTCATCGAGGCGGCGCAGAAGTCGCCGGTGTACAAGCTGGCGATGGACTGGAAGCTGGCCCTGCCGCTGCACCCGGAATACCGCACGCTGCCGATGGTCTGGTACGTGCCGCCGCTGTCGCCGATCCAGAACGCCGCCGCCGAGGGGCACATCGGCAGCGACGGGGTGATCCCGGACGTCGAGTCGCTGCGCATCCCCGTGCAGTACCTGGCCAACCTGCTCACCGCCGGCGACACCGCGCCGGTGCTGCTGGCGCTCAAGCGCCTGCTGGCGATGCGCGCCTACAAGCGCGCCGAGCACGTCGAAGGCCGCCAGGACCTGGAGGTGCTGGCCAAGGTCGGGTTGAGCGTGGAGCAGGTGGAGGAGATGTACCGCTACCTGGCCATCGCCAACTACGAGGATCGCTTCGTGATCCCCAGCGCGCACCGCGAGGAAGCGCTCTCCGATGCCTTCGCCGAGCGTTCCGGCTGCGGCTTCAGCTTCGGCAATGGCTGTTCCGGCGGCAGCAACTCCGCCGTCAACCTGTTCGGCGGCAAGCCGACCAACCGCCGCGACGTGATCCAGGTCGTGCAGATCCAGGAGTGAGCGCCATGAACGATCACAGCCAACTGTTCCGCCTGCTCGCCCTGCTGCTCGACTATCCGCGCGCCGAGCTGCGCGAGGAGAGCCTCGGCCTGCATGCGCTGATCCGCACCTGCGAACTGCCGGAAGCGCTGCGCGACGGCCTCGCGGCGCTGCTCAACGAACTCTGCCAGGGCGACCTGCTGGACGTCCAGGCGCGCTACGACGGTCTCTTCGAGCGCGGTCGCTCGGTCTCGCTGCTGCTCTTCGAGCACGTCCACGGCGAGAGCCGCGACCGTGGCCAGGCGATGGTCGACCTGCTCGACCGCTATACCGGGGCCGGCCTGCAGATCGACGTACCGGAGCTGCCGGACTACCTGCCGCTGTACCTCGAATACCTGTCGCTGCTGCCGTTCGCGGCGGCCAGCGAAGGGCTCGCCGAAGTGGCGCACATCCTCGGCCTGCTGGCGCTGCGCCTGGAGGAACGCGGCAGCGCCTACGCGGCGATTTTCGAGGCGTTGCTGGAACTCGGCGGCGAGCGCCCGGACCTCGGCGCGTTGCGTCGCGACCAGGCCCAGGAACAGCGCGACGACAGCCTGGAGGCCATCGACCGGGCCTGGGAGGAAACCCCGGTGAGCTTCACCGACCCTGCCGGCGGTTGCCCGTCGAGCAGCGGCCGCCGTCCGACGGCGTCCACCGAACAACCATTGCAATGGGTCGCCCAGCCGGTACCGCAGATGCAGTACCGCGCGGCCCGCGAAGGAGTCTGAGCATGTCGACCAATCTTCTGTTCTTCGGGATCTATCCCTATGTCGCGCTGCTGATCTGCCTGGTCGGCAGCTGGGCGCGCTTCGACCTCTCGCAGTACACCTGGAAGGCCGGTTCCAGCCAGATGCTCAGCAAGAAGGGCATGCGGGTATACAGCAACCTGTTCCACGTCGGCGTGCTGTTCATCCTCGCCGGCCACTTCGTCGGCCTGCTGACCCCGGCCTCGGTCTACCACCACCTGATCAGCACCGAGAACAAGCAACTGCTGGCGATGGTCTCCGGCGGCTTCTTCGGCGTGCTCTGCTTCATCGGCCTGAGCGGACTGATCCTGCGCCGCCTGACCGACGCACGGGTGCGCGCCACCGGCAACGCCTCCGACCTGATGATCCTGCTGGTGCTCTACGCCCAGCTGATCCTCGGCCTCTCCACCATCGTCGCCTCGACCCATCACATGGATGGCTCGGTGATGGTGATGCTCGCCGACTGGGCCCAGGCCATCGTCACCCTGCGTCCGCTGGCGGCGGCCGAAGCCATCGCGCCGGTGGGCCTGGTCTACAAGCTGCACGTCGGCCTGGGCCTGACCCTGTTCGTGCTGTTCCCCTTCACCCGCCTGGTGCACATCGTCAGCGCGCCGGTGTGGTACCTGGGCCGGCGCTACCAGATCGTGCGCCAGAAACGTCCTGCCTGAACCCTGGGCGGCCGGCGCATCCGGCGCCGGCCCGCCGAACCGAGGTGATCGATCATGAGTTGCTCCCACTACGAAGAACGCGTCGAGAAGGTCGAACTGCCGCAACTGAAGGTCAACGGCGTGGCCATCGGCGAAGACCTGCTGGCCCGCGAACTGCAATACCACCCGGCGGACAGCTACGCGCTGGCGCTGGAGGCCGCCTGCCGTGCGCTGATCGTCCGCCAGTTGCTCCTGCAACGGGCCGACGCGCTGGGCATCGAGGCCCGCTGCGAAGACGGCGAGACGCCGGAGGAAGCGCGCATCCGCCAATTGCTGGAGGAAGAGGTGCAGGTCCCGGAAGCCGACGAAGACGCCTGCCGGACCTGGTACGCGGCCAATCCGGGGCGCCTGCTCGGCCCCTGGCGCCTGCAATTGCGCCATGTGCTGCTGGCCTGCGCGCCGGACGACCTGGAAGGCCGCGAGACGGCGCGCAAGCAGGCCGCGGAGCTGCTCGACGAGTTGCGCGGGCATCCCGAGCGCTTCGTCGACCTGGCCCGGCGTTTCTCCGCCTGTCCGTCGAAGGAGGCGGGCGGCGACCTCGGCTGGATCGAGCCGGGGCAGACCGTCCCCGAATTCGAGAAGCGCCTGCTGCGCCGCGCGCCCGGGCTGCTCGAGCATCCGCTGGAAAGCCGCTATGGCCTGCATGTGGTGGAACTGCTGGCGCGCGAGGGCGGCGAGCCGCTCGACTTCGACGCGGCCCGCGCGCAAATCGCCGCGCACCTGCAAGCGCAAGTGTTGCAGCGGGCCGTGGGGCAGTACATCGGCGTGCTGGCGGGAGACGCCTGCATCGAGGGCTTCGCCTTCGAGGGCGCGGATGGGGCGCTGGTGCAATAGGTTTCGGCGCCGTTGTTTCCCTCTTCCTCCCGCACATCAATCGGAGTACCCAGGACATGACCGACTGGATCGATGGCCAAGGCCGACAGATCGACTACCTGCGCCTGTCGGTCACCGACCGTTGCGACTTCCGCTGTGTCTACTGCATGGCCGAGGACATGCGCTTCCTGCCGCGCCAGCAGGTGCTGACTCTGGAGGAGATCGAGCGGGTCGCCCGGCTGTTCGTCGCCGGCGGCGTGCGCAAGCTGCGCCTGACCGGCGGCGAGCCGCTGGTGCGGCCCGGCATCGTCGGCCTGTGCGAGCGCCTGGCGGCACTGCCGGGGTTGCGCGAACTGTGCATGACCAGCAACGGCTCGCAACTGGTGCGCTACGCCCGGCCGTTGTACGACGCCGGCCTGTCGCGTCTCAACATCAGCCTCGACACCCTCGATCCGCTGCGCTTCCGGGCGATCACCCGCAACGGCGAGCTGGACAAGGTGCTGGCCGGCATCGACGCCGCCCAGGCCGCCGGTTTCCGCCGGATCAAGCTGAACGCGGTGGTGATGAAGGGGCGCAACGCCGATGAGGTGCCGGCGCTGGTGGACTTCGCCATCGCCCGCGGCCTGGATATCAGCTTCATCGAGGAGATGCCGCTTGGCCAGGTCGGCCGCGAACGTGGCGAGAGCTTCTGCTCCAGCGACGAAGTACGCGCGCTGATCGCCCAGCGCCACGCCTTGCTCGACAGCGCCGAGCAGAGCGGCGGGCCGGCGCGCTACGTGCGCCTGGTCGAGCATCCGCAGACACGCATCGGCTTCATCTCGCCGCACTCGCACAACTTCTGCGCCACCTGCAACCGCCTGCGCCTGACCGTCGAGGGCCGCCTGCTGCTGTGCCTCGGCCACGAGCATTCGCTCGACCTGCGCGCGCTGCTGCGCCGCCACCCGCTGCACGACGGGCCGTTGCTGGAAGCGATCGGCGAGGCGCTCCAGCGCAAGCCGGCGCGCCATGAATTCAGCGCCGCCGGCGAGGTGCAGGTGCTGCGCTTCATGAACATGAGCGGCGGCTGAGGCGACTCAGGGCGTAGCCAGCGGGCCTTCGCCAGGGGCCAGGGCGAGGCCGCTCTTCTGGTAGGCCAGCAGGGTCTCGCTGCTGTACAGCTCACCCCAGGAAAACATCACGGCATAACCGTCGCTGGAGCTGCGCGCGATCACATAGCTGTAGCGGCTTGCAGTCGAAAACCGGCGGGCTCGCAATCAGCGCGATTTTGGGCTCAGATTATCTGCGACTGACGGTGGAGGCGGGCTCACATTAATTGCGAGCGAGCTTGCAATCCGTGCGCCGGGCTTGCAATCCGTTACCGCGGGCTCAGGCTCTTTGCGACTGACGCTCATACCTGTAATCCGGCACTTTGCATCTTTTCCTGCAACTCGAAAATGTCGGTGCGGTAACCAATTTCTTCCATCGTGGGGCGGCGCAGATCGTTACACAGCTTGGGATGGCCAGCCAGGACAATGGACAAGCGTCGCCGGCCGCTGTCGTCTTCGGCCAGTTCGAGCAGTCGCTTCAGACCGGTCAAGGTATGGCCATTGAGATCATGGGCTTCATCAACGAACAGGGCCACGGGGCGCTTGCTCTTCTTTACCAGTTCGTACAGTTCGCGATCCCGTTTTTCGATCTGGGTGGGAATGCGTACCTGTTTCTGGGTGGAAAGGTCATAGAAGAGCGCGGCGATGAAGGTGGCCAGCTTGATGTTGTGCTTCTCGATGGCCATCGATCTGGACTCCGTGACTTTCTTTTCCTCTTCCAGCAGGTGCTACAAACGACGCAGCATCACCGTCTTGCCGCTGCCGATCACACCCCACAGGGCGATCAGCCGGCCTTCGAAGATGGCGCCGCGGATGTCTCTCATCAACTGCTGATGATGGGTGGTTTCGAAATAGCCCGCCTGATTCGAGGGGGGCTCAGTCCGTAGCCAGGGTCTCGCTCAGCACCTGGTCGATGAAGGCGCGGTCATCCATTGAAAGCTTGGCCAGCGGCATTGCCAGTTCCTCGGCGATAGCCGGCTTGGCCGCAATGCGGGATTCCTGGGGCTCGAAAACGAAGGGCTGGATGGGGAGCGTCGAGTCAGTAGAACCGGGCTCTAGTCGTACATCTTCCCCGGAAAGCGCCGCGATCGGCAGCCCCAACTGGTCCGCGAGAGATCGGATACGAGCCGAGCGCTCGTCTGCCTTGCTGCGCTTGAAAGCCCGGTAGCGGTGCTGCGGAATGGGGCCGGACACCGGGTAGTGAGGACCGAACCGCTCGCCATCGAACTCGGCATGCAGCTCATCGTCGAACAGCCCCCAGAGCAGCACGACGTAGTCGCCGGCCATCTCTGGCTCAAGCTCGTACGCGGTACCGTCGGTGGTGATTCGGGCATCAGGCCCGACTTTGCGCCGCTCGGGCTCCCGAGCAAAGCGGCAGAACTGATCCCATGAGCACATTTCACGGATCCCCTCTGTTGGCACATGGGTGATCCAGTCCTCGATCCGTGAAAGGGGTTCGGCACGATGTGTCTGCTGGTTGTAGGTGCGCACTAGGTAGCGCAACAGCCACTCGTTGGCCTGGGCTTCGGTTTCCGGCTTGTGGAAGTGGTACAGGGTCTCGTGGGCTTCCTTCACTGTGCGGAAAGGACGTTCGACCTTGCCTTTCGAGCGGGCCGTGGTGCGCGTTCCATCCTTGCTGGCAGGGATGTGTGTCTGCCACTCGATGCCCAGCGCCCGCATGACGCTCTGGAAAACGCGACGCTTGGCCACCGGACCGTTGTCCAGATAGATCAGCTTGGGCCGGCCCTGAAAGGGAAAACTCGGGTCCGCTTTCGGCGCCATCGAGTTGAACAGAAAACGAAGTGCCGTCTCCGCATCCTCACCATAAACGCAGTGGTATTCCTGGTAGGCCACACCGCTGCGGTCATCCACCACGCTGAACAGCATCAGGGTGGGTTCGCCCTTGGCGGGATCGATCCACCGCGGATGCTCAATATGCTTGAGGTCCGACGGCGACATGTCGAACTGCCAACAATCGTTGCTGTGCTCAGCCTGGAACCGAGTTGCGCCTGGCTCCCGGGACAGTTGAGCAGGCCTTAATCGCCAATGTGATAGATATCGGTTGACGGTGGGTCTGTGGAGTACGCCTCTTGGGGCAACAATGAGGCCCCGGTCAGTTTCTACACCGTACTCTTCCAGCAGCTCAATGGCGCGGTGTGTAGATAGATGCCGCCCCTGCTTGTTGGTGGTGCGCAGCTTCAACGCCGCAATCAGTTCGCAGTAGCGCTCCAGTTCCGCCTGGGGCAGGACGCGGGGCTTGCCCTGGTCGGAGCGGTGGGCTGCCTAGGCCTGTGCAGAAGGACCAGGGCGCGATAGACCGTACTGGAGGAAACGCCGTACAGTTCAGCTACAAGGGCCACCTGACGGGCCCGCTCCGGGCTCTTCTTCGGCAAGTGATCCAGGCGCTGCCGCAGTTGCAGCAGCGAATCGACGGGAATGGCCTTACGCCTGCTGGTGGGCATTCCGTTCTGCCTCGGTGATGTAGTTGTAGAGCGTCGAGCGGCCGATTCCCATCATCCGACAGATCTCCACCACGGTGTATTGGCGCTCGTGATAGAGCTTCAGGGCGACTTTGCGCTTGGCGGGATCCAGGCGTTTCTTGCGGCCGCCCAGCCGACCGCGAGCACGTGCTGCAGATAGTCTCGCATGGGTGCATTCACTGATCAGGTTGCGCTCGAACTCGGCTAGCGCGGCAAAGAGGTGGAAAACCAAACGCCCTCCGGTGGATGTGGTGTCGATGTTCTCCTGGAGTCTCTTCAGACCCACGCCGGCATCCTCCAATTGCTCGACCAGGTAGATCAGGTCCTTGATCGCGGCCAAGCCGGTCCAGCCGCCAGACCACCACCGTGTCGCCCCGCTTTAGATTGGCGAGAAGCGCGGCCAGGCCGATTCGATCGGCCTTGGCGCCGCTGGCAGTGTCTTCGAACACTCGCTCGCAACCCGCCTTGGCCATCGCATCGCGTTGCAGGTCCAGTAGTTGATCGTCGGTGGAAATGCGCACGTACCCAATCAGTATGATTTCGTCCAGAAATGCGCGAAAGGCAGCATAGGTGAATTTTGAAAGCGAGAAATCGTTACTGGACTAAAAGTACGCGGCTTCTGGGGGCGGCCAAGGGGAACGAGGCTGGCGTCCAGAAAACGGTCGTCTGATGGACGCTTCCACGAACGGAGCGATACCGCAAAGGGAAGAATGGAGTGCAACCATCGTAGAGCTTCAAACTGAGATATTGCAGTTGATTGCCGCATCTGGCCGGCCTATTGCCGTGCATTTTCTACCTACTACTGCATCGCTAAAGAAGGTTCTGTAAATATATTGGTTCAACTCTTTCGATAGGAAAGCCATTCATGACAAATAATAGTGCGCCACCACTTGTCGTGACCAGAGGAAATGATAATGGTTACGAGCCTGGGTCGATGGTTATTACGCATGTACAGGCTAGTGGGCTAGACATAATCCAGTACATTCCAGGTCGGTCAAGCTACGGTACTCCACCATTTGTCCCGCCAGGACCAAGCCCGTATGTTGGCCCTGGAATGCAAGAGTACAGGAGGCTAAGAGATACTCTTGATAAGTCCCATTCAGAACTCAAGAAAAACCTGAAGAATAAAACCTTGAAGGAGGTAGATGAACTCAAGAGTGAAGCGGGGTTGCCAGTTAAAGCGGTCAGTGCCAATGACATCCGCGATGAAAAGAGTATCGTTGATGCACTCATGGATGCCAAAGCAAAATCGCTAAAGGCCATTGAGGATCGCCCGGCCAATCTTTATACGGCTTCAGACTTTCCTCAGAAGTCAGAGGCGATGTACCAGAATCAGTTGCTAGCCAGTCGAAAGTTCTATGGAGAGTTCCTTGATCGACATATGAGTGAGCTGGCCAAAGCGTACAGCGCTGATATCTATAAGGCGCAAATCGCTATCTTGAAACAAACGTCTCAAGAACTGGAGAGTAAAGCCCGGTCAATGGAGGCGCAAGCCCAGCAGGTCACTCAACAGCTCGGTGCCGACTTCAACGCGATCACCACTCCGACCGCCACCAAGGTCCAGCAACGTGTGAAAGCAGTGGATGCTAGTCTGTCTCAGGTTTCCACCCAGGTCAGTGGTGCAGTCGCCTCGGCAACCCAGGCGGTGCAGGTCAAGACAGCGCAAGCCCAGCAACAAGCCAACAGCCAGATTTCGTCCAGCCAGAACCTGATCAGCGCGGCATTTCGGAATCAGATTGCCTTGGCAGCACAGGCCAGTGGAGAAGCCCAGGTCACGGCTTTCAACACCAAAGTCAAGCAGATCGTCAACGAAGCCACGGCGTTTTCGACAGCACGAAAACAAGCGCTGGCTCAGTTTGCTGCCAATGCGGCCGCCGAGGTCGAAACCGAGGTCAACAGGCTAACCGCCCAGGTCAAGGCCAGCCCCACCAAGGCGGCTTCGCAAGCTGCACAAGCAACCCTTCGACAATTCACTGAAAGCACCTATGCCAAGGTGAACACCTATGCCCAGCAGACCGAAGCAGCGCTGCAGGCCAAAGCCAAGGAGGTTTCGGCAGCGGTAGCCGAGGCACAGCGTGCGGCGACCAACGATTTGCAAAAAACAGCCGATGTAGTACCAGGTCAGATCATTCAGGCTGCGAACACCTTGGCGATGCCGGCTACCTCTACGCCGCTGGTTTTGGTGGCCGGGTTTGGTAGTGCGGCAGTGGAGACGGCTCGCCTGGCGGCTTCCCTAACGAATGCTGTCAATCGCCTGGTTCAGATTGCTGGTAGTGGACCCGGCGCATACGTTGCCACCTTCGCGGTGCTGTCGCTGTATTCCGACCAGGCTGGTAAAGACAGTGACAAGGTTCCTGCCGGCGTTCGCAATGCATTGGCACTGGAGGCGTCCGCTCTGGGGCTTCCTGGCACGGCTGATTTGCAAAGCGTCGCCAAGGCAGGTGGCACGGTTGATATGCCGGTACGACTCACGAGTGCTGCACAAGAGAGCCCGAGTGGTAAATCGCAGATTGCCGCGATGTTGACCAACGGTGCAACTGTCCCCAAGGGCGTGCCTGTTCGCGCCGCGACCCTCAATGCTGCGACGGGCCGGTATGAGGTGACGGTTCCCGCAAAGTCCACCGTGCCGAATACACCACCGCTGATCTTGACCTGGACCCCTGCCACCCCTCCAGGAAGCCAGAACCCCTCAAGCACCACTCCGGTCGTACCGCAGCCGGTTCCGGTGTATGAGGGAGCAACGATCACCCCAGTACAGGCCGAGCCGGAGTCCTATCCGGGAGTGCCGTTAGATCTGGACGATCTGATTGTGATCTTCCCGGTGGGCTCGGGGGTTAAGCCAATCTATATAATGTTCAATCATAACCCTCATGATGTTGTTATTGATGATAAGATCAGAGAGCAAATTCCAATTAGAGGGTGGACTGAGGTTGAAATTAGAGATGTTATCGGAAAAGGTGCAACAGGTAGTTCTTCAGATAAGCGTCGGCCTAATAAGACGATAGATGGGCTGGGGCGGAATGACTCTGCAACAGTATATGGAAGTCCTCCTAATGGATATATAGTTGTGAACGATAGGACAGGTGAAATTATTCAAATTGCAGATCGGAACGATTCCGCATGGGCGGTTGACGGGCGAATCATCTGGAGAAATAAGTAATGATCAATCCTAATTCTGTCAAAATAGTTGACAATGGCCTAGATTTTTTTTCAAAAGAAGGCAATGGGAAGATGTGGCTAACTACGAAGGCAACTCTGGAAGTCGTATCTTTGGCAACTAAAAAAGGGTTGGCAATTTCAAAAATTGAGGGATTCATCTGGCATAAGGATGTAGGGAGGTTCGAGGCAAGACTTGATGCCATATTTGAAGGGCTTGTCAATCCAGTAAAAGTGCCTGATGATGTCAATAATAATAACACTAGAGCGAAAGAGAGTACAGAGGAAGATGCTTCTCTTGGGCATGATGCTTTTATTGTAACAATTGCCTCCAGAAAATAAAGGTGGAAACCTTGGGGCTGAGTTGGCTTGCAATCCCTTGTATGGACTACAAACAATATAGGCTCAGCCCCCTTAGGGATGGTCTGAAGTAGCCATGTCTTTCTGGCCGACTTCAGCCCCCGGCGAATTTGAAAGCGGAGAATCGATTAAAAACGATCCGATCACCCGCTCATTTCTGTGTTTTTAGCCGCCGCGAGCACCTCGCAGCAGCCATTCCCCCATTACAGACGCGCCTCTGCTTGCGCTTGCCGGCGTACTCGGCGTCGGCAAAGGTCATCTGCTTCATCGGGAAACTCGGGCAACGGGATCGGCGTATTACCGGTATGAGCGTCAGTCGCAAAGAGCGTGAGCCCGCGGTAATGGACTGCAAGCCCACCGCATGGATTGCAAGCTCGCTCGCAATTAATGTGAGCCCGCCCCCACCGTCAGTCACAGATAATCTGAGCCCAAAATCGCGCTGATTGCGAGCCCGCCGGTTTTCAATTGCAAGCCGCTACACATAGCTGCGCCGCGCGTCCGGGTGGCCGGGCATGTCCAGCCCGACCGGGTCCCGTACGTCGCTCAGGCACCCTTCGGTACTCGCGCTCGGCGCCGACCTGGGCGCGCTAGCTGGCGGAGCGCGGTTTGCGACGGGTAGCGAAGCCTCTCAAGGACGTTGACGAAACGAAAAAATCCCCGCGGCATGAGCGTGACGCGGGGATCCAGGCGTAAATAGAGCCTTAACCGTGATAGCTGAAATGGAGCAAGGGGGTGATGTCTGCGTAGCGGAACACCTCGCGGGGTGGCTGTGTATGGCTCAAGACTAAGTCCCGCGGGCCGGCGGGCCTATTCCTCGAAGGAGGTAAGGAGGGGTAGCGGAGGAGGGACGGCGATTGACGATGTATACTTTTTGGTCCAGATTGGACGAAAAGTATAAAGGCGGATCACCGTCTGTTTCCCGCCCGGGCCGCGGGCGCACCTTCGTCACCCCTGGAGTCGTCCATGATCAAGTCGCTGAACACCAAGAACTTGCTGGGAGGCCTGCTGCTCGGCGTGCTCACCAGCGGATCCGCCGTCGCCGCCGATGGCAACCTGCGAATCGGCATCGAGGCCGCCTACCCGCCGTTTTCCTTCAAGACCGCCGAAGGCGAACTGGCCGGCTTCGACTACGACATCGGCAACGCGCTGTGCGCGCAGATGCAGGTGAAGTGCCAGTGGATCGAGCAGGAGTACGACGGCCTGATTCCCTCGCTGAAAGTTCGCAAGATAGACGCCGCGCTGTCCTCCATCACCATCACCGAGGAGCGCCGGCGCTCGGTGGACTTCACCCACAAGTACTACTTCACGCCGGGCCGCCTGGTGATGAAGGAAGGCGCCCAGCTCGACGACAGCTTCAGCCAGTTGGCCGGCAAGCGCATCGGCGTGCAGCGCGGCGCTACCGCCGACCGCTTCGCCAGTGCGGTGCTGGCCAAGGCCGGTGCCGAAGTGGTGCGCTACACCAGCCAGGACGAGATCTACCTGGACCTGGTGGCCGGCCGCCTCGACGCCACCTTCGCCGACTCCATCCCGCTGCAGACCGGCTTCCTCGATACCCCGCGCGGCAAGGGCTACGCCTTCGTCGGGCCGGAGTTCAAGGACCCGAAATACTTCGGCGAGGGCGCCGGGATCGCGGTGCGCAAGGGGGACGCCGAGCTGGTCGGCAAGCTCAACGCGGCGATCGATGCGATTCGTGCCGACGGGACCTACAAGCGCATCGAGGGCAAGTACTTCAAGAGCGACATCTACGGCGACTGACCGCTCGCCGGCGGCGGCTGCCGTCAGTCGCCGCCTTCCTTCAGCTCCTTGAGGTGCTTGTAGACCGTCGCCCGGCCCATGTTCAGCACGTTGGCCACATAGTTGGCGGCGCTCTTGCCCTTGAACGCGCCCTCGGCGTGCAGGGCCAGGACCAGTTCGCGCTTGTGCTCGCGGGTCAGCAGGTTCAAGCCGAGCTGGCGCTGCCGCAGCCAGCCGTGCAGGAAGGTGTTGATGCGCTCCTGCCAGTCGTCGCGGAACAGCGCGTCCGGTTGCGGGATCAGCTTGCTCGGCGAGAGGAACAGGTCGAGCGCCGCCTTGGCGCTCTCGAACAGACTGATGTTCAGGTTGATGCACAGCACCGCCAGCGGCTGGCCGGCGGCGTCGCGCAGCACGGTGCTGACCGAGCGGATCTTCTGCCCGTCCCAGTTGAGCTTCTCGTAGGGACCGATGTTGCGCTCGTCGCTATCGCCTTCGAGCATGTCTTCCAGCGCCGAGTCGTCGCCGACCTCGCGCTTGGACAGGTTGTTGGCGATGTAGTCGACCCGCTGGCTGCGCAGGTCGTGCAGGACCACTTCGGCGTGGGGGAAGAACAGGGTGGCGATGCCGTCGGCGATCGCCCGGTAGTTCTCCAGGCTGGGGTCTTGGCTCGGGCTCATGCGCAGGGGTTCTCGTGGGGCGGCGGGCGAGGCGAGTGTGCCGCAAACCCGCCGCCGGGTCATCAGGGGGACAGGCGGCGCGGCGACAGCATCGCCTCGTCCAGGCCGTGCTCGCGCAGGTGCGCCGGCAGCGGCTGGTGGCGGATCAGCGCGGCGCTGGCCTCGCCCATCGCCGCCGAGGTCTGGATACCGTAGCCGCCCTGGGCGGCGACCCAAAAGAAGCCTTCCGCATCGGCGGCGTAGCCGGCCACCAGGTCGCCGTCGGCGACGAACGAGCGCAGCCCTGCCCAGGTGTGTTCCGGACGGCGAATGGTGAGGGTGGTGGCTTCTTCGATCAGGTACATGCCGGTGGCGATGTCCAGTTGCTCGGGCTGCACGTCGTGGGCCTCGACCGGATCGGCGTTGGCCGGAGAGCCGAGCAGCATGCCGGCGTCCGGTTTCAGGTAGAAGGATTCGTCGAGGCTGACCAGCATCGGCCAGTCGTGGCAGTCGATGCCTGGCGGCGGGGCGAAGATGAAGGCCGAGCGGCGCTTGGGTTGCAGGCCCAGCGGGCGGACGCCGGCCAGCCCGGCGATGGTGTCGCACCAGGCGCCCGCGGCGTTGACCAGCACCGCCGCGCGGTAGCTGCCGGCGGCGCAGCGGACTTCCCAGGCGCCGTCGACCCGGCGGATCTCCAGCGCTTCGTGGTTGCACAGGACCTGCCCCTGGTTGCGGCGGATGCCGCGCAGGTAGCCCTGGTGCAGGGCGTCGGTATCGATGTCGGCGCCGGTGGGGTCGTAGGTGGCGCCGAAGACCTTGTCGCGACGCAGCACCGGCACGATCGAGCAGGCCTGTTCCGCGTCCAGCAGGCGCATCTGCGGCACCAGCGCCTTGCCGCTTTCGTATTGACGGCGGAGTTCTTCCGGATCGTCGCTGAAGTCGACCACCATTTCCGGACGCGGGCTGAGCAGCGGATGCTCGCAGAAGCCGGCCGGCGGGTTGTCGAAGAAGGCCCGGCTGGCGGCGGTGAGCGCGCGCACCTGGGGCGTGCCGTAGGCCACCGTGTAGTGCGCGGCGGAGCGGCCGGTGGAGTGGTAGCCGGGCTGCGCCTCGCGCTCCAGCACCACGACCCGGCCGTGGGCCGACAGCCAGTAGCCGGTGGATGCGCCGGCGATGCCGGCACCGATGACGAGGTAATCCGCTTCGATCATGCTGCTCTCCTGCATCGCGCGATCAGCCTGCCTGGCGCAGGCGGTAGAGGGCGTTGGCCAGGGCTACGTCTTCCAGGCCCAGGCCGATCGAGCGGAAGAACGCCGGGCGCCGGTATTCCGGACGTGGCGCCTGGCCGCCGAGCAGTTCGGCGAGGTCGCCGCGGATCGCCTCGGGGCTCCAGCCATGCTGTTCGGCGGCGATCAGCATCTCGCCAGCGGAGCCTGGGGTGGTGTGCCGGTAGTCGCAATAGACGTCCATGGCCGCCAGGCTTTCCGCCGGTACCTCATGGGCGCGGGGCGCGTTGGTGCTGATCGAGGTGACCAGCGCCGGGCGCTCGAGTTGGCGCGGGTCGATCACCGCTCGGGCCGAGGAGGTGCAGAGCAGGATCACATCGGCTTCGTCCAGCGCTTCCTCCAGACTGCCGGCGGCTTCGGCGCGCGGGTCGATGGCGCGCAGGCTTTGCAGGCGGCGCTCGTCCAGGCACGGCGAATGGACTCGCACGCCCTGCCAGTCACGCAGGCCCTTCACGTATTGCAGGTGGGCATGGGCTACCGGTCCGCTGCCGATCAGCGCCAGGCGGCCGGCCTCGGCCGGAGCCAGGGCATCCACCGCCACCGCGGTGGTGGCGGCGGTGCGCGCGGTGGTCAGCCGGGCGGCATCGCAGAGCAGCAAGGGCTGGCCGGTCTGCATCGACATCAGCAGGGTCCAGGCGGTGACCAACGGGCCCTGTTCGCGAACGATGTAGGGTGAAGTCTTGACTCCGTAGACCTGTTCCTGGGCGAGCACGCCGAGGTAGTTGATGAAGTCGCCGCGACCGGCGGGGAACTCCACCAGTTGCTGGGCCGGCTGGAGCGCCTGGCCGGCGGCCAGGTCGAGGAACAGCTGGCGCATGGCCTGGAGGACGTCGATACGGGCGAGCAGTTGCTCGGCTTCGGCCTGCTGGACGATCAGGGGAGTGGCGGCGCTCATGCGATCTCCGGAATGGATGTAAACAATTTGTCCATTCTGGACTTTAAGGTATTGTCGGGCAAGCGCCGACCTGCCTCGATGACCGACGGCGGCACCTGCGTGTCGCAGAAACGAAAAAGGCGAAGCCGGATGGCTTCGCCTTTTTTCACCACGCCTGCGTTCAGTGCTTGCGCGGTACCGGCTTGAGCAGTTCGGCCGGCGGCATCTCGCAGGTGATCTTGCGGCCCAGCAGTTCTTCGATCGGCGGCAGGGCGAAGGCATCGTCCTCGCCGGCGAAGCTGATCGAGGTGCCCGAGGCGCCGGCGCGGCCGGTACGACCGATACGGTGCACGTAGTCGTCCGGGTCCTCCGGCAGGGTGAAGTTGATCACATGGCTGATGCCGTCGATGTGGATGCCGCGGCCGGCCACGTCGGTTGCCACCAGGACGCGGATCTTGCCTTCGCGGAAGCCTTCCAGGGTGCGGATGCGCTTGTGCTGCGGTACGTCGCCGGACATCTGGGCGGCGCTGATGCCGTCCTTGGTCAGGCGTTCCTCGATGCGGCGGACTTCGTCCTTGCGGTTGGCGAAGACCATCACCCGTTCCCAGTTGTTCTGTGCCACCAGGTTGTACAGCAGCTTGTACTTGTCGCTGCCGGCCACGGCGTAGACATGCTGCTCGACGGTGTCGCTGGCGACGTTCTCCGGCTCGATCTCGACGATCGCCGGATCGACGGTCCACTGCTTGGCGAGGTTCATCACGTCGTCGGTGAAGGTCGCCGAGAACAGCAGGGTCTGGCGTTCGCCCTTGTGCGGGGTCTGCCGGATGATCTGCCGGACCTGCGGGATGAAGCCCATGTCGAGCATGCGGTCGGCTTCGTCGAGGACCATCACCTCGACCATGTCCAGGTGCACCTCGCCGCGCTGGTTGAAGTCCAGCAGACGGCCTGGGGTGGCTACCAGGATGTCGCAGAAGCGCGCTTCCAGCTGCTTGAGTTGCTTGTCGAAGTCCATGCCGCCGACGAAGGTCATCACGTTCAGCCCGGTGTACTTGGTCAGCGCCGCGGCGTCCTTGGCGATCTGTACCACCAGTTCACGGGTCGGGGCGATGATCAGCGCGCGCGGCTCGCCCATGTAGCGCTCTTTCGGCGGCGGGGTCTGCAGCAACTGGGTGATGATCGAGATGAGGAACGCGGCGGTCTTGCCGGTACCGGTCTGGGCGCGGCCGATGGCGTCCTGGCCGCGCAGGGTGAAGCCCAGTACCTGCGCCTGGATCGGCGTGCAGTAGGGGAAGCCGAGGTCATGGATGGCGTGCATCAGGCTCGGGGCGAGGTTGAAGTCGTGGAAGCGGGTCTTGCCTTCCTGCGGTTCGACCACGAAGTCTTCCAGCTTCCAGTTGTCCACCGGCTTCGGCTTGCGTTCGCGGCGCGGCTTGTCGCTGCGCGGCTTGGCGTCCCGGCCTTCTTTGGCGGCGGGTTTGGCGGGCTTTTCGCCTTTCTCGGCCTTTTCAGCGGCGCGTGGGGCGCCGGACTCGTTGTCGGCGCGTGGGGCGCGCGGTTTGCGTGGGCGTTTCTCGGTCGGCTTTTCGCCGGTGGGGGCGGTACCTTTCGCGGTAGCGCCGGCAGGGCCTTGCGGGACCGGGGAGGAACCGCTCTGCGGCTGGGTTCCGTCGGCCTTGCCGAAGATTTTCTTGAGTGCTTTGAGCACGGCGATCTCGTAGTGGTTAAGGAATGAACGGGCGCCAGTGTAAAGCATGTTGCCAGCGGGGAGAAATCCATGCTTGGCCGGCGCCTTCCAGCCCTGGCCGGACGGGGCCTGGAGGCGGCTGCGCGAAGCTCCCGGGGCAGCCTCCGGGAGGGCTCGTGCGCGCGACCGGCGGCGCGCTACAAAAAGACAACGGTAGGGCGGCGACGGGGGTGGCATCTTCGGGACGGTGCCGGAGCGATCCGGCGAGTGTCCGCCCACTCACCAACGGAAGAACAAGAAAACCATGAATCCGTCCCCATCGATCGCCGGGCTGAGCGATATCGAAGCCCTGGAACGCGTGCCGCTGGAACAGCGCGACCTGCCGTCCAGCACCTACGAACTGTTGCAACGCTCGGCCCAGCGCCACGGCCAGCGTATCGCCCTGAGCTGCCTGCTGCATGGCAGCGCCGCCGAAGAACCGTTGCGGATCAGCTATGCCGAGCTGTTCGCCCGCGTCACCCAGACCGCCAACGCCTTGCACCGGCTGGGCCTGGAAAGCCACCAGGCGGTGTCCTTCCTGCTGCCCAACCTGCCGCAGACCCACTACGTGATCTGGGGCGGCGAAGCTGCCGGGATCGTCAATGCGATCAACCCGCTGCTGGAGCCGGAGCACATCGCCGAGCTGATCCGCGCCTCCAACACCCGGGTGCTGGTGACCCTGGCGCCGTTTCCCGGCACTGACCTGTGGCAGAAGGTCGCCGGCCTGCGCGCGCAGCTGCCGGAGCTGTACGCGATCGTCGTGGTCGATCCGGCCAACCTGTTGCCGGCGCCGCAGCGCGAGGCGCTCAAGGCCCAGCGCGGGCCGCTGCCGGAGGGCGTGCTGGACTTCGATACGCTGATCGCCGACTGCCCGGCAGACCGCCTGGAGAGCGGACGGGCGATCCATCCGGACGACGTCGCTTCCTATTTCCACACCGGCGGCACCACCGGCACGCCGAAGCTGGCGCCGCACAGCCACTTCAACGAGGTGGCGATGGCCGAGATCATGGGTCTGAACGCCGACTACGGGGTGGACGACGTGCTGCTCTGTGGCCTGCCGCTGTTCCACGTCAACGGCGTGATGGTTACCGGCCTGGCGCCCTTCCATCGCGGCGCCCAGGTGCTCCTGGCCGGGCCCCAGGGCTACCGCAATCCGACCCTGATCCAGGACTTCTGGAAGCTAGTGGAGCGCTACCGGGTCACCAGCTTCAGTGGCGTGCCGACCATCTACGCGGCGTTGCTGCAGGTCCCCAGCGATGGCCGCGACCTGTCCAGCTTGCGTTTCGCCCTGTGCGGCGCGGCGCCGATGCCGGTGGAGCTGATCCGCCAGTTCGAGGCGCGTACCGGGCTCAAGGTGATCGAAGGCTACGGCCTCACCGAAGGTACCTGCGGCACCAGTTGCAACCCGCGTGGCGGCGAGCGCCGGCCGGGTTCGATCGGCCTGCGCCTGCCGTACTGCCAGGTGAAGGTCGCGGTGCTCGACGGCGAGGGCAATTACCTGCGCGATGCCGCGCCGAACGAGGTGGGCAACCTCTGCCTGAAGGGCCCGACGGTGTTCAAGGGCTACCTGCAACAGGACCGGAACCGCGATATCTGGGTCGGCGATGGCTGGTTCAATACCGGCGACCTCGGTCGTATCGACGAGGACGGCTACATCTGGCTCACCGGGCGCAGCAAGGACCTGATCATTCGCGGTGGCCACAACATCGACCCACAGATGATCGAAGAAGCGCTGCACCGGCATCCGGCCGTGGCCCTGGCGGCGGCGGTGGGCAAGCCGGACGCCAAGGCCGGCGAGCTGCCGGTGGTGTATATCCAGCTCAAGCCCGGCGCCAGCGCCAGCGAGGAAGAGCTGCTGGAACACGCCAGCCGCCACGTACCGGAGCGGGCGGCGGTGCCCAAGGATGTCTGGCTGATCGAGAGCATGCCGGTCACCGCGGTGGGCAAGACCTTCAAGCCGGCGCTGCGCCTGGACGCGATCCGCCGGGTGCTGGAGGAGGAAAGCCGGAGGATCGCCGAGGATATCCGCGTGGAGGTGGTCGCCGACGAGCGCCACGGCCAGCTCGCCCACCTGCACGTTCCCGCGCTCGACGAAAGACGCCGGGCGGCGCTGGAAGAGCTGCTCGGCGGCTACGCGCTGAACTACCGGCTGCACGCCGTCTGAGAGAAGCTCCGGGCGTCAGAGGCGCTTGCGCAGCCAGGCGCCGATGTCGTGGATTTCCTCCAGGGACACCTCGTGGCCCATCGGGTAGTCGTGCCAGCCCACCTCCACGCCCTGCGCCTGCAAGGCGTCATGGGCCGCGCGGCCGAGCGCCGGGTCGACCACGTCGTCCTGGCTGCCATGCAGGTGCAGGACCGGAATCCGCTTGTGGCGCTCGTCCAGCGCCAGGTCGTCGAAGGTCGGCGCGTAGGTGGATAGCGCCAGCACCCCGCCGAGCGGCTGGGCGTAGCGGCGGAAGGCGGTATGCAGGACCACCGCGCCGCCCTGGGAGAAACCGGCGAGGATGATCCGCTCGGCGGCGATGCCCTTGGCGCGCTGTTCATCGATGAGGGCGATGACCTGGTCGGCGGAGGCGTTCAACTGGTCTTCGTCGATGGCCCGCGCCGGACTGAAGGCAAGGATGTCGTACCAGCTCGGCATGATCCAGCCGCCATTGACCGTCACCGCCTGGCTCGGCGCCTGGGGGAGGATGAAGCGGGTGCTTGCCAGGACCATCTGCAGGGCTTCGGCCACCGGCTTGAAGTCGGTACGGTCGGCGCCCAGGCCGTGCAGCCAGATGATACAGGCGTCGGCATTCGGGGCATCGAGGATCAGGGGTTCGCTCATAACGGCTCCAGGCAGGGGGCATATGCGTTCGGAATGGGAGGACCATTCGACAACAGGCGCTTTCCCGCTCGCAAGTCGGCCAGATTGTCGCAGATCATGCATTCGCCAATTTCCCGCGGATGCGCTTTGCTAAGGGAAGTGCGCCGGGTACGCCGTTCGTCGCCCGCCGCCGTCGCGCCGCCGGCTGCCCCTGCCGGTGCCGCGGCGCTTGCGGTTACAGTGCGGCGACCGGCCCGGGAAGCGACCGGCGCGGGGCCGGCGGTTCACCCAGGGGCGGCGAGGGAGTGGCGAACAGATGACAATAATGAAAGGTACCTGGCTGCTGCTGGCCGCCGTCTGCCTCGGCGCCAGCGCCACGGCCGAGGCCGGCGCGACGCTGGATGCGGTGAAGCGCAAGGGCTACGTGCAGTGCGGCGTCAGCGACGGCCTGCCGGGGTTCTCCTACGCCGACGCCAAGGGCCGTTTCAAGGGGCTCGACGTCGACATCTGCCGGGCGCTGGCCGCCGCGCTGTTCGGCGACGCCGGGAAGGTGCGCTTCACCCCGCTGTCCGCCACCGAGCGGTTTTCGGCGTTGCAGTCCGGCACGGTCGACCTGCTGTCGCGCAACACCTCATGGACCAGCTCGCGGGATACCGCGCTGGGCATCCACTTCACCGGCGTCACCTATTTCGACGGCCAGGGCTTCCTGGTCAATCGCAAGCTCGGCGTGTCCAGCGCCCGCGAACTGAAGGACGCGACGGTGTGCATCCAGTCCGGCACCACCAACGAGCTGAACGTGGCGGACTACTTCCGGGCCCACGGCATCCGCTACAAGGCGGTGCTCGACGACAGCTACGAGAAGAGCGCCCGTGCCCTGGAGGCGGGGCAGTGCGACGTGCTCAGCTCCGACCAGTCGCAGCTCTACGCCCAGCGCCTGAAGCTGGCCAAGCCGGACCAGTACGTGGTGCTGCCGGAAGTGATCTCCAAGGAGCCGCTCGGCCCGGCCGTGCGGCAGGGCGACGAAGCCTGGTTCAACATCGTCCGCTGGACCCTGTACGGCCTACTCAACGCGGAGGAGCTGGGGGTCACCTCGAGCAACGTCGAGCGCCAGGCCAGGGACAGCCGCAACCCGGACGTCGCCCGCCTGCTCGGCAGCGAGGGTGACGCCGGCAAGGACTTGCAACTGCCGCGCGACTGGGTGGTGCAGATGGTGCGCCAGGTCGGCAACTATGGCGAGATCTTCGCCCGCAACGTCGGCGACGGCAGCCCGCTGAAGATGCCGCGCGGCCTCAACGCACAATGGAATCTCGGCGGCCTGCACTATGCGCCGCCGATCCGCTGACCGGCGGGGGGCTGGCTGAACTCTCGCCAGCACCGACAATCCGATAACAGACAGACGCACCGGTGCCGGTGCACTATAGAGCGACGCGTCATGCCGAACACCGAACAAGAGAAATGCCCGTGAACCTATCGATGACTCCCATCAACAAAGCCAAGGCCTGGGGCGTCCACGCCGTCACCGCCAGCGGCGTGATCCTGGCCTTGCTGGCCCTGCTCGCGCTGGTCGACAACAAACCCCAGGCCTGCCTGCTCTGGCTCGGCCTGGCCCTGCTGGTGGACGGCCTCGACGGCACCCTGGCGCGCAAGTACGAAGTCAAGGAAATGCTGCCGCATTTCGACGGCTCGGTGCTCGACCTGGTGATCGACTACCTGACCTACGTGTTCATCCCGGCCATCTTCATCTACCGCTACATCCCCCTGCCGGAGCATTTCGAACTGCTGGCGGTGGGCGTGATCCTGGTTTCGTCGCTGTTCTGCTTCTGCAACGTCAACATGAAGAGCACCGACAACTACTTCGTCGGCTTCCCGGCCGCCTGGAACGTGGTGGCGGTGTACTTCTACGTGCTCGACCTGCACCCCTGGGTCAACCTCGTCACGGTGCTGGTGCTGGCCGCCCTGACCCTGACCCGGATGAAGTTCCTCCACCCGTTCCGCGTGCGCCAGTTCATGCCGTTGAACATCGCGGTGACCTTCGTCTGGCTGATCAGCAGCGGTCTGCTGATCGTCCAGCAGCCGGCCGACCTGCCAATCCTGCTCGGCCTGTGGTTCGCCGCCTCGGCCTATTTCGTCGGTATCTGCCTCTGGCGCAGCGCCCGCGAGTGGTTCGGCTGAAACGACCCGGCGCGACGGCGTTCCCGCCTGGGGACGCCTGGCAAGTCCTTCTCATCGCAAGGAACCCCGCATGGCCCACCCCAACGCCGAACTGATCGAGCGCTTCTACCAGGCCTTCCAGCGCCTCGACGGCGAGGCCATGGCGGCCTGCTACGCCCCCCAGGCGACCTTCCACGACCCGGCCTTCGGCGAACTGCGTGGGCGCGAGGTGGGCGACATGTGGCGCCTGCTGACCAGCCGGGCGCGGGACTTCCGCCTGGACTACGCGAACGTCCGCGCCGACGAGAACGAGGGGCGTGCGCAATGGGTGGCCCACTACCTGTTCACCCAGACCGGGCGCAGGGTGGAGAATCGCATCGAGGCCCGTTTCCGCTTCGCCGACGGTTTGATCGTCGAGCATCGCGACCTGTTCGACCTGTGGCGCTGGAGCCGCCAGGCGCTTGGCGCCAAGGGCCTGCTGCTGGGCTGGGCGCCGCCGGTGCAGCGGGCGATCCGCGGGCAGGCGCGCAAGGGCCTGGCCGCCTACCAGGCTGCCCATCCGGCGGCCGGCTGAGGCTGTCGGTGGCCGAAGCGCGGATAATCTCCTAAGCTCGCCGCGGACAACCCGCAGGACGCCGCGATGATCACGCTCTTCCAGTTCCCCGCCGCATTCAACGTACCCAATGCCAGTCCCTACTGCCTGAAACTGGAAACCTGGTTGCGCCTGGCCGGCCTGGAGTATCAGGTGAAGGTCGTCAGCGACCCGCGCAAGGCGCCCAAGGGCAAGCTGCCCTACGTGCGTATCGAGGGCGAGGCGATCGGTGACAGCGAGATCGTCATCCGTACCCTCGGCGAGCGCTACGGTGTCACTCTCGACGCCGGCCTGGATGCACGGGGCAAGGGCTGGGCACGGGCGATCACGCGCCTGTGCGACGAACACCTGTACTACCTGATGCTGTATTTCCGCTGGTTCGACGAGGACAGCTGGCGCGTGCTCAAGCCGGTGTTCTTCGGCTCGCTGCCATTCGGCGTGCGCGACGCGGTGGCCTGGGCCATGCGCCGCAAGGTCCGCGCTACCCTCAGGGCGCAGGGACTCGGGGTCCACGGCAGGGACGAACTGCTGGCCTTCGCCCGCGACGACCTCGATGCCCTCGACGGCCTGCTCGGCCAGGTCCCGTACTACGGCGGCGAACATCCGTGCAGCGCCGATGCCGCCGCTTACGGTATCCTCGCCAACCTCATCGAGGCGACCTTGGATACCCCGCTCAGCCATGTGGCGCGAGGCTATCCGCGCCTGGTGGCGTATTGCGAGCGGATGCGGGAGCGGGTCTGGAGTGAGTGAGGCGACGGCCGCCACGGCGGCGATCGGGAAGTGTTGGTCGGTCTACCTGGTGAGAGCGGAAAACGGCGCGTTGTACTGCGGCATCAGCGACGATCCGCTGCGCCGCTTCGACACTCATTGCAGCGGCAAGGGCGCGCGGTTCTTCCATTCCAGCCCCGCCCGCGCGCTGGTCTACGTCGAGGCCTGCGCCAGCAAGGGCGACGCCCTGCGCCGCGAGCGGGCGATCAAGGCCCTGAGCAAGCGCGCCAAGGAGCGCCTGTTGGTCGGCGTACCGGTGTTGCGCGAGGTCGGCGAGCCGGCAATCTAGGACGTTCATCTGCGGTCATGGGGTATTCGTGGGTTACCTGAAGAATCATTGGTGGAAACGCTGGATCCGCCGCCGCGGCTGCAAGCTGGCCGGCGGCCCGGCCAGTGTCGGCAAGCGCACCACGCTGGTGCTCGAGGAGCAGGTCGAACTCGGCCACCTGCGCATCGTCCCGCCGAGGCTGGAGATCGGCGCCTACAGCTATGTGCGCAGCGGCACCGACCTGTCCCTGGTGGCGTCCATCGGGCGTTTCTGCTCGATCGGCTCGGACTGCTTCATCGGCCAGGAAAAACATACCCATCCCAGCGACTGGGTGAGCAGCCACCCCTTCCAGCACACCGGCACCGCGCTGCGCTACGAGCCGGCTCTGAGCTACGCGGAAATCGGCCACGATGTCTGGATCGGACACAGCGCGATGGTGATGGAAGGGGTCAAGGTCGGGACCGGGGCGATCATCGCCACGCGCGCCGTGGTCACTCGCGACGTGCCGCCCTACGCCATCGTCGCCGGCACCCCGGCGCAGGTGATCCGCTACCGGCATCCGCCGGAGATCATCGAGGGTCTGCTCGCCTCGCGCTGGTGGGAGCTGGATAGCGCCTTCCTCACCGGCCTGCCGCTGGACCGTCCCCGGGAGTTCCTCGCCGCCCTGGAGGCGCGCGAGGCGCCGCGTGCGGCGTACCGGCGGATGACCATCACCCGCCAGGGGTGCCGGCTGGATTGAGCGCCCCCATCGCCAGGCCCATCGGGCCAGGCGATGGGGTGCCCTTCATGTCCCGGATTGTCATAGGCGTGTTTTCCCTGCCGCGCTAAGCTGGTGCCTCACATCCGCCCGGAGGCGCCCATGTCAGAGCTGATCCTGCATCACTATCCCACTTCGCCCTTCGCCGAGAAGGCGCGCCTGCTGCTCGGTTTCAAGCAACTGTCCTGGCGTTCGGTGATGATTCCGCCAGTGATGCCCAAGCCGGACCTGGTGGCGCTGACCGGCGGCTATCGGAAGACCCCGGTGTTGCAGGTCGGCGCCGATGTGTATTGCGATACCGCGTTGATCGCCCGTCGCCTGGAGCAGGAAAAGGCGGTTCCGGCGCTGTTTCCCGAAGGCCAGGAGATGGTCGCCGCGAGCTTCGCCCAGTGGGCCGACGCGGTGCTGTTCCAGCACGCGGTAAGCCTGGCGTTCGCCCCGGAGTCCATCGCCGTGCGTTTCGGCAAGCTGCCGCCGGAATTCCTCAAGGCCTTCATGGCCGATCGCAGCCAACTGTTCAGCGGCGGCAGCGCCGGCCGCCTGCCGCTGGAACAGGCGCGCCACCAGTGGCCGGCATTCATGGCGCGACTGGAGCGCCAGTTGTCGCGCGAGGACGGCGATTTCCTGTTCGGCGAAGCGTCCGTCGCCGACTTCGCCGTGGCGCACTGCCTGTGGTTCCTCAAGGGCACGCCGGTCACCGCGCCGCTGGTCGACGATTACCCGCAGGTGCAGGCCTGGTTGGGCCGGGTGCTCGGCTTCGGCCATGGCGCGCCAGCCGAGATGAGTGCGGAGGAAGCCCTGGAGGTGGCTCGCGGCAGCCAGCCCGCGGCATTGCCGGACGAATCCTTCAGCGACCCCAACGGTTTCCGGCCCGGCCAGGCGGTCGCCATCGCCGCCACCGACTACGGTGTCGACGCGGTACAGGGCGAACTGCTCTTCGCCGGCAGCGAGGAACTCATCCTGCGCCGCGAAGACCCGCGGGCGGGTACCGTGCATGTGCATTTCCCGCGCCTGGGCTTTCGCATCGAGGCGCGTTGAGGCATGCCGGCGGAGACCCCGTCGCCGCGCCCGGACGCCGATCCGCCGCAGTGCGCGTTGCCCGAGGCGAGGCCGGACCGCGACGCTGGCACCAAGCTGCGCGCCGCGGTGCTCGGCGCCAACGATGGCCTGGTGTCGAACCTGTGCCTGGTGATGGGCGTGGCGGGTGCGAGCATGGCGCATTCGTCCATCGTCCTCACCGGGATGGCCGGACTGGTGTCCGGGGCCTGCTCGATGGCCCTCGGCGAGTGGCTGTCGGTGACCAACGCCCGCGAGATGGCGAGCAAGCGCATCGCCGAGGAAGAACGCCTGCTCAGGCTCTGCCCGAACACCGAGACCCAGGAACTGATCGATATCTTCACCGCCAAGGGGCTGAGCGAGGTGTCCGCCCGGCGCGTGGCCCTGCAACTGATGAACGACGGTCGTGGCGCGCTGGACACCTTGTCCCGCGAGGCCCTCGGCATCGATCCGACGGAGTTGGGCGGCAACCCGTGGAACGCGGCGGGTACGTCGTTCCTGCTGTTTTCCCTTGGCGCCCTGGTGCCGGTGGCGCCGTTCCTGTTCCTCGACGGCGCCGCGGCGCTGGTCGCAAGCCTGCTGTCCAGTCTGCTTGCGCTGCTGTTCAGCGGCGCGGTCACCGCCCGTTTCACCGGGCGGCCGCTGGCGTTCTCGGCGTTGCGCCAGGTGCTGGTCGGTACGCTTGCCGCGGCCTTCACCTATGGGTTGGGTACCGCGCTCGGCGTGGGCCTGGGCTGAAAGTCCTTCGCCTGCGGGGGACTCCGTTTTACACTGCGACACCCGGCCGGCGTGGCCGGGAACAGGAAAAACCGACCAGGGAGTGGCCATGAACGCCTACGACATCGAAATCGTCAACGACGCCGCGCACGCCGGCGAAGCCAACCACGGCTGGTGCTTCGGCCTGCCGCCGGGCATCCGTCCGGAGCAGTGGCCGCTGGATCCGGACACCGGCTATCCGCTGATGCACGGCTTCACCCTGCTGCTGCCGGAGGACTACCGGGTGCATGGCCCGGAGATCGTCGCGCTGAGCTTCTTCTCCCTCGCCCCGGACCAGAACGACGGTGGACCGACCAGCGTCGATGGCATTCGCGAGATGCTCATCGATCCGCCCGCGCAACCGCCGGCCGACGCGGAACTGCGGCCGTTCTGGGAGGCCGGGCGCAATAGCCATCCGCGTCTGCATCGGATGGAGGACATCCTTGGCGGCGCCTATGCGTTGATCCTGCTCGACGCCGCTGAATTCAGCGGCGCGCCCTGCCAGCCGCCGGCGCTGCCGGCGGGCAACCCGCTGCTGGCGCAGACCGAGCCGCCTCAGTGGCTGGAGGCTGGTTCGGCGGCCAGCTTCGTGCCGGACTGGGCGGAGGACGACTACTACCTGCTGCGCGCCCTCGGTGGCCGCCCGGCGGCCGGCCACCAGCAGCGCTACCCGCTGCGCTGGACGGCGCGGGCGCAAGACCCCAACGCCGGGGTGGTGCCCAGCGAATACGGCGACGGCGGCTACCAGCTGCCGCACTACTGGCTGGACGGCAAGATCGAGCGCGACAACTACCGCGAGCATCCCTGGGTGGAAGGGCACCTGCCGAACCATATCGGCGGCACCATGCGTCCGGTGCAGGGCGTGCCGGAGATGAGTCCCTTCTACGTAGAGTTCGAGGAATACCTGGGCGGCTACAACTTCGGCGGCGGCAACGCCCAGCTCGATTTCCGCGACATGCGCTTCGACTGGGCCTGCGGCTGAGGAGGGAAAGGGAGCGCCGGCGGCGCTCCGGGGCGGCGCGGGTCAGTCCTTGCGCCGCTTGAGCTGGTCCTTCAACTGGGTCGGCAACTGGCGGATGATCAGCATGTCGCGCTCTTCGTCGTATTCCACCTTGGAGCCCAGCAGGTGCGCCTCGAAGCTGATCGACAGGCCTTCGGCGCGGCCGGTGAAGCGGCGGAACTGGTTGAGGGTGCGCTTGTCCGCCGGGATTTCCGGCGACAGGCCGTAGTCCTTGTTACGGATGTAGTCGTAGAACGCCCGCGGTTGCTGGTCGTCCATCAGTTCCGAAAGCGCGTCGAGGGTCATCGGCTCGCCGATGCGCGCCTGCGAGGTGGCGTAGTCGACCAGCGTCTCGGTCTTCTCGCGGGCCTGTTCCTCGGCCATGTCCTCGCTTTCCACGAAATCGCTGAAGGCTTTCAGCAGGGTGCGCGTCTCGCTCGGCGAATCCACCCCTTCCTGGCAGCCGATGAAGTCGCGGAAATAGTCGGAGACCTTCTTCCCGCCCTTGCCCTTGATGAACGAGATGTACTGCTTCGACTGCTTGTTGTTGCGCCATTCGGAAATGTTGATCCGCGCGGCCAGGTGCAACTGGCCGAGGTCCAGGTGGCGCGACGGGGTGACCTCCAGCGACTCGTTCACCGCCACGCCTTCGCTGTGGTGCAGCAGGGCGATCGCCAGGTAGTCGGTCATGCCTTGCTGGTAGTGGGCGAACAGGACGTGGCCGCCGGTGGAGAGATTGGACTCCTCCATCAGCTTTTGCAGGTGCTCGACCGCTTCGCGGCTGAAGCCGACGAAGTCGCGGTCGCCCTCCAGGTACTCGCCGAGCCAGCCGCTGAACGGGTAGGCCCCGGACTCGCCCTGGAAGAAGCCCCAGGCCTTGTTCTTGGCGTTGTAGCTTTCGTTGAGGTCGGCCAGCAGGTTCTCGATGGCCTGGGAGTCGCCCAGCTCGGCGTCGCGCGCGTGGAGCACGGCCGGGGTGCCGTCGGGCTTCTTCTCGATCAGGTGGACGATGGCGTGATGGATCGGCATGTCAGGTTCGACCTTTCAGGTAATCGGCGGCGCCGCGCAGGTTTCCGCGATGCTGCGGGACACGCCGCTGGCGCGCCCGCGGATCGGCCAGTTTACCCGAGGTTGCCGGCTTCTGCCTGCGTCGCCTGGCGTTCCTGCAGACCGTGCAGGCGCTTGATCACGAAGTTCAGGTGCAGGTGCAGCTCGTACAGCTCGTGGTAGTAGGAGAGCGGCACCTCCACGGTGTTCAGCTCGCTCTCCAGTTTCTCCAGCCGTTCGATCTCGCTTCTCAGTTGCTCGGCGTCGGTGCCGCTGTCGAGCTTGCGGTCGATGTCGCGGATGTAGCGGTACCAGCGGTAGATGCGCGCGCGGATGCGCCAGCGATACAGCGGGCCGATGGACTTCATCAGCGGGATGAGGATGGCGATGAACGGGATCAGCAGGATGATGTAGCGGTCCGCCAGGGAGGCGATGCGGAACGGCAGGTAGCGCTGCAGCAGCGGCAGGCCGCTCTTGTAGTAGCGCTCGGCGTCCTCGTGCAGGCGCAGGGTGCGCGGCTCGGCGCTGGGGAAGGCGCCGGGCTTGTCGAGCAGGCTGCCGTCCTTCATCACCTCGCGCGCGGCTTCCAGCACCAGCGGGATCAGCGCCGGGTGGAAGCGCTCGTTGATCACCAGGGTGGCCACCGGCGACAGGGTGCTGATGTTTCGTTCCGGCACGTTGCGCGGCAGGTTGAGCAGGCCTTCGCCGACCTCGACCCGCTTGAGGAACGGCAGGCGCGCCTCGTAGGCGGCGCTGCGGCGGAAGTTGACCAGGCGAAGCTGGTCGTTGTCGGCCAATTTCTGGATCGCCGGGTTCTCCGCCGGGCCGACGATGAACGCCGCGTCCAGCTTGCCGGCCAGCAGGTCGTCGACCACCGCGTTGCCGCCGCGGGCTTCCCAGGTGATCGGATAGTGTCCCGGGGCGATGTCGTTGGCCTGCAGGATCGCCTCGGTGGCGGCGCGGGTGCCGCTGCCGTCGCTGCCGATGGCCAGGCGCAGGTGCAGCAGGTCGCTGAGCTGGTCGATGTGCACGTTGCTGCGGTGGAACAGCCAGAGCGGCTCCTGGTAGACCGCGCCGAGGGTCTGCAACTGGCGCGCCTGCCCAGCTTCGAGCTGGCGCTCCTGGCCGCTCTGGACCAGGGCGATGTCGACCTCGCCGGTGCCGAGCAGGCGCTCCAGGTTGTCGCGCGAGCCGGCGCTGGGCACCAGCTTCAGTTCGAAGCCCTGCTCCTTGAGCTTTTCCCGGAGCTTGCCGGCGAACACGGCGTAGCCGCCGCCCTCGGCGCCGGTGGCCATGGTCGCGCTCATCGGCGGCGGCGGGGCGACGAAATAGAACACCGCGGCGACCAGGGCGGCGATCACCGGGATCAGCCAGAGGTTGGCGCGGATCAGGATGGCGAGGTCCTTGAGCAGGTGCTTGATGCGATTCATGAGCGGTCCTTGTGCTGCTCTCCAGAAGGGTATGACGGATGCGGGCGGGCGCACTCCTCAGCGTAGCCGAGGGTCACCGGCGGTCCGTGCGGAACTGCCGGCAGAGCACCCGGTGGCGATGCCGGAAGATGCGGGTGAGGAACCAGCGTACCAGTCCGGCGGCGAATAGCGGGCGCACGGTCAACTGGTCGACCAGCAGGCATTCCCCGGCCTCGCCCGGTGCCGGCAGGATGCGTCGCTCGTGGCGCCAGAGGCGCATGCCGGTCATCGGCGACTGTTCGATGAAGCCGCGGCCGGGCGTCAGCTCCAGCAGGGTCAGTTGCGAAGTGCCCAGCGGCAGCAAGCCGAACAGGCGCATGTGGCTGCGGAACAGCGGGCGCCGGGGCACTACCTCCAGGTCTTCGAGGCTGCGGATACCGGGCGGTACGCTCATGCTCAGCAACGGGCGTATCTCGCGGAGTATCCCGTCCACCGAGGTGATCCACCGCCAGAGCTGTTCGGGGCTGGCCTGCAGGCGCGATTCGAAATGCAGGCTGATATTCATCGCAGGCTCCTGCTAGGGTTGTGGGAGGACGCGCTGTCCATGGCGCCCGTGCCGTGCAAGCCTAAGCCAGACGAACCGAGACGTCGAACCGAAGGAGGACGCCATGCTGATCCGCGCCGCAACCTCGACCCTGCTGGTGGTCGATATCCAGGAGCGCCTGCTGCCGGCCATCGACGACGGCCCGGCGCTGGTCGAGTACAGCCAGTGGTTGTTGCGCGTGGCCCGCGCACTGGACGTGCCGGTGCTGGCCAGCGAGCAGTACAGCAAGGGCCTGGGGCCGACGGTGGCGGCCCTGCGCGATGAGCTGGACGCCACGCAGATCCTCGAGAAGCTGGACTTCTCGGCCGCCGCCGATGGCGCCCTGCTGCGCGCGCCCGGCGGCGACCGCCGGCAGTTCGTGGTTTGCGGCAGCGAGGCGCATGTCTGCGTGCTGCAGACCGTGCTCGACCTGCTTGGCCGCGGTCGCGAGGTGTTCGTCGTGGAGGAGGCGATCGGCTCGCGGCGGCCGAGCGACAAGGCGCTGGCCGTGGAGCGGATGCGCCAGGCCGGGGCGATGATCGTGTCGCGGGAGATGGTCGCCTTCGAATGGATGGAGCGCGCCGGCAGCGACCGCTTCCGCGAGATCAGCCGCAACTTCATTCGCTGAGCGGCGGTTGCTCGGCCTGGTAGCGCCGGGCCTCCTCGCGCAGCCAGTCGGCGAAGGCCTGGTGGCGGTCGCTCGGCGGCTCGCGCTGTGGCCAGACCAGCCAGTAGGGATAGGGGTAGGGCACGCGGATGTCGCCCAGTTGCACCAGGCGGCCCTCGGCGAGGGCGCCGGCGACCAGGCTGCGACGCTCCAGGGCGATGCCCTGGCCCAGGCGCACGGCTTCCAGCAGCAGGTTCGAGTCGTTGATCAGCAGTCCGTGCTGCGGTTCCGCCACGCCGGCACGCTGGCACCAGAGCGCCCAGGATTCGGTGGAGCGCAGGGTAGGGCAGGCGACGATCTCGCTCGGCGTGCGCGGCAGGCGGCCGCCGTTGAAGTCGGGCGCGGCGACCATCAGCAACTCGTCGTCGAACAGGCGTTCCCGACCGACCCCTTCCCAGTCGCCCTTGCCGATGCGTACGCCGAGGTCGGCCAGGCCCTGGCGCAGGTTCTGCACGTCGAGACTGGCCACCAGCCGCACGCGACAGTGCGGATGGCGCTCGCGAAAGCGCGGCAGGCGCGGCAGCAGCCAGTTCAGGCCGAAGGACGGCATCACCGTGACCACCAGCTCGCCCTCCCGCGGACGCGCCCGCACCACCCGCGTGGCGTCGGCGATCTCGCCCAGAGAGGCGCGTACCTGCAGGGCGTAGAACCGGCCGTTCTCACTCAGGCGCAGGCCGCGCCCCTCGCGGACGAACAGGGCCAGGCCGAGGAGGTTTTCCAGCAGCTTGATCTGCTGGCTGATCGCCGAGTGGGTGACGTGCAGCTCGCTGGCGGCCTGGCTGATGCTGCCGAGCCGGGCGACCGCTTCGAAGCTGCGCAGCGCGGTGAGGGGAGGGAGGTCGCTCATGTAAGTTTTTCTAAAGGGTTCGCTGGATTTATCTCGATATTTTTCGCGTTGTGCAACGACTAGAGTGATTTTCCCAGGCGTCGCCCTCTTAGCGGCGCTTAATCATCGACAAAGGATGCCGCGATGCAACTGATCGGTATGCTGGATTCGCCTTTTGTGCGCCGGGTCGCCATCGCCCTGCGCCTGCTGGACCTGCCCTACGAGCACCGGCCGCTGTCGGTGTTCCGCAATTTCGAGGCGTTCAGCCTGTTCAACCCGATGGTCAAGGCGCCCACGCTGGTGCTGGACGATGGCACCGTGCTGATGGACTCCAGCCTGATCCTCGATTACCTGGAGTGCCTGGCCGGCCGCGAACGCAGTCTGCTGCCGCAACGGCCGCAGGCCCGTGCACGGGCGCTGAGTCTGATCGGCGCGGCGCTGGTGGCCTGCGAGAAGTCCGTGCAGATCTACTACGAACTGAACCTGCGTCCCGAGGAA
Source organism: Pseudomonas sp. YA1 (assembly GCF_058680555.1). Taxonomy (NCBI): domain Bacteria; kingdom Pseudomonadati; phylum Pseudomonadota; class Gammaproteobacteria; order Pseudomonadales; family Pseudomonadaceae; genus Pseudomonas; species Pseudomonas sp. YA1. The sequence goes on along the minus strand of NZ_JBZWBG010000012.1, from coordinate 22,145 downwards.
CGCCGCCATGGCCCCTGGCTGGAGCGGGTGGAGGGGCAGTTGCTGGCGGCCTACGACTGGCTGGAGGCAGCGCTGCGCCAGGAGCCGCTGGCACGCGACGGCGGCATCGAGCTGGTTGGGGTGACCGTCGCGGTGGCCTGGCGCTTCAGCCAACTGGTGGTCGCGGAGCGGGTCGCCGCCAGCGAATACCCGGAACTGGCAAGCTATTCGGATTATGCGGAGGGGTTGCCGGTGTTCCTCGAGACGCCGCCGGTCTGAGCCCGCGAGGGGCCAGGCTGGCGCCCCTCGAACGGCTCGTTTCCGCCTGCGCCAGGCCCCGGTTCGTCGGCTGGCCGCCCCGACCTGGGCGCTGCGGGTCGGTACCGGGCACATGCCGGGGCGGGCCGCGATCGGGGCCCGTTCCGCGCCGTGGCGTCAGCGGGCGAACGCCTGTGCGGGATCGACCGATGGCTCGACCGCGATCGCGATTTTTCCCCGGATGCCATTGTCGCGACTCTCCAGGCGGGCGTGGGCGAGGGGGATGTCGGCAAGCGAATAGACGGCGCCGACATGCGGGCGCAACCGGCCGCGCTCGACCAGGGCGCTCAACTCGTCGAGCTTGCCGCGATTCTGCCGGGTGAAGACGAAGTGATAGCTCGCGTTCCTGCCCCAGGCCTGGAGGAGGTTCTGCGGCTGGGCGAGGTCGACGATGCTGACCACGCGGCCGAGCTGCGCGAGCACCTCGGGGCTGCGCGACAGGGTGTCGCCGCCGATGCTGTCGAACACCACGTCGACGCCGCGGCCTCCGGTTTCCCGCAGGATGGCCTCGACGTAGTCCTGCTTCTGGTAGTCGATGAGCACATCGGCGCCCATCTGGCGGGCGAACTCGAAGTTGACCTCGCGCACTGTGGTGAAGACCCGGGCTCCCATGGCCTTCGCCAACTGGATCGCGACATGCCCGACGCCGCCGGCGCCGCCGTGCACCAGGATGCTTTCGCCGACCCTCAGCGCCGCGCGTGCGACCAGCGCTTCCCAGGCCGTGCCGCCGACCAGGCTGAGGCTCGCCGCCTCCAGGTGGCTCAGCGCGGCGGGCTTCCTGCCGATGATGCCTTCCGCTGCCAGGTGGTACTCGGCATAGCTGCCCTGGCCTTCGAAGATCTGCGGGGTGTACCAGACCTCGTCTCCCGGTGCGACGGCGGTCACTCCCGGCCCTACCGCTTCGACGACGCCGGACACGTCATGCCCGGTGATGGCCGGAAGCGCTACCAGGTCGGGGTAGTCGCCGCGACGGACCTGGTAGTCCAGCGGATTGATCGAGGTCGCATGGACCCGCACCAATACCTGTCCCGCCTGCGGCACCGGTTTGGGCACCTCGTGCAACTCGAAGGATTCCGGACCGCCAAACGCCTTGAGTATCAACGCTTTCATTGCATATCCTCGTTTCGGTAAAAAGGGATATCGGGAATTTTCGATATATTGTGGCGTAGAAAGAACTACAGTTCCGCGCCAATTAGCTCGACGAGGGCACGGATATTCGCTTCGTTGCGCTTGTAGTAGGTCCATTGGCCGATCCGCCTGACTTCGACCAGGCCCGCCCGTTGCAGGATCGCCAGGTAATCGGACACGGTCGACTGCGACAGGCCGACGCCCTCCTGGATACTGCTGACGCAGACGCCCACGGTGTCGACGTCGCCCTCGTCCTGCGGAGGAAAGTTCTTCGCCGGGTCCTTCAGGCCTTTCAGGATTTCCAGGCGTGTCCGGTTCGACAGGGCTTTGAATGTTTCGAGCAGGTCCATGGCGGCGAGGATATCGGGAATTTCCGATTTGTCAATCCGGGACGACGGAGACCTGCCGTCGCTGTTGACCTCAAGTTAGGTTCAGGTCCTAGAGTGCCATCCGGCGTTCCCGCCGTTCCTCCCGATCAGCGCAGGCCCTGCGCTCGTTGGCGCCGGAAGGGCGTCGAGCGACGACCGCCCGTACTCTGCAAAGGACCCGGAATGGACACCCAGACTTCATTGATGATCTTCCAGCTCACCTGCTGCCTCGGCTTCACCCTGTGGCTGAGCCTCGCCCTGATCAACAACCTGCAGGCCTTCGCCAGCTCGGTGGGGGCGATCGGCGTGACCATGTCGATGGCTCCCCTGGCCCAGCCGCCCGCGATCGACATGCCCTTGCTGGCGCGGGCGGTGCGCTCGCCGCTCATGCACCGCCTGGCCTTGTCGATCATCGTCGCGCTGCAGGTCGCTGCCGTCGTCACGGCCTGGACCGGCTGTTACGAACTGCTGTTCGGCGCCGGCCTGGAGACGGCCCGGCCCTGGCTCAACCTGGCCCTGAGCGCGGCCCTCGGCTTCCTCTTCGGCATGCTGCTGGGCGGGCTCTGGTTCGGCTACTGGATCCGCCAGGAGGGATTGCAACTGACCCACCTGCTGCTGGTGGTCTGGGTGCTGGCGAACTTCTTCGTGCTCAACGTCCGCTGGAGCTGACGGGGACTGCCGGTACGAGGGAGCAGGGCGCGAGGACGGCGACGGTGGAGCGAGCCGGACGCCCGTCGATAGCGCGAAGTCGCATCTCGCTCCTGCCACCCGCTCCCTCGGCTCCCCTCTGTTCGCACGCGCTGCATGGGCTGACGCAGCTGGAACTGCCCCCAGGCAGTGGCAGCCGGCTGCCTCGAGGGCAGGTGCTCCGGCTGGCTCGGCATGGTCACTGGAGTTCAGCCCCGAGGTTCTTCGAGGAAAGCAGAACGTGCGGCATCGGCTCCTTTCGCACGACTGGGCTCAGCGCAGCTCTTCGGCGGCGGCGACCAGTTGTTCGAGTTGATGGTGGATCTGGGCCCTGTCCAGCAACTGCAAGGGCTGGCGGTTCCAGAGCAGCCGTTCGCCGCTTTCGGGGTCGCGGCCCAGGATCGGCTTGCAAGGGTCCTGGCTGAACAGGTTCTGCTCGCTGGCCGTAGCGTCTCCTTGTCCTTCCAGGCGGGTGAACATCAACAGGTGATCGGTCGGATGTTCTGCCAGATGGCAGAGATGCGGGCCCACCTGCAGGCTGAGTACGCTCTCCTCGTCATTGGGCGTCGGGAGATCGAGAGCGAGAAAAAGCTGGTGGATGGTGGCGCGGTAGAGTGGATTCATGGCGTGTTCCGAGTCACTGGAGGCAGCCATTAGAGCAGTGCCAGCCCGGAGAAACTGTTAATCGGGGTTCTCTTTTTTTAGGTTTTGCCGCTGCCGATTCCAGTGGAAAAACGGTGGCCGATCCTGATAGGCGATGGGGTGTCCGTTTTGGGGCTCGGCAGCGGAGCCGGGTGGCGAGGCGTGCTGGCTATTCGCCCAGTGGTTCCAGGAGGGCTGCTGTCCAGCGCTCCTTGCGCCAGGCCCGGCGCTGCTTCTTGTCGAGGTAGGTCCAGGCGACGAAGCGGCTCTGCTTCTGTCCCTGGGCCATGTCCACCACGCGGATATCGCTGGCGCCCAGCGTCTTCAGGCGCTCCTGGAGGTTCGGCAGGTTGCTCGCCTTGGATACCAGGGTGGTGAACCAGAACACCTGCGTGGCAAACGCCCGGCTTTCCTCGGCCATGCCGGCCAGGAAGGCTGCTTCGCCGCCCTCGCAGTACAGCTCGGCGCCCTGGCCGCCGAAGTTCAGTAGCGGCAGGGTACGGGTCGGGTCGAGCTTGCCGAGGTTCTTCCACTTGCGCCGGCTGCCGCGCGTGGCTTCGTCCAGCGAGGCGTGGAAGGGCGGGTTGCAGAGGGTCATGTCGAAGCGCTCATCGACGCCGATCAGGCCCTGGAATATCTGCCTGCGATCAGGCTGCCGGCGCAACTCGATGGCAGCGGCGAAGCGTGGGTTGGCGGCGAGGATCGCAGCGGCCGAGGCCAGCGATTGCGGGTCGATGTCGGCGCCGACGAAGCGCCAGCCGTATTCGTGGTGGCCGAGCAGCGGGTAGATGCAGTTGGCGCCGGTTCCGACGTCCAGCGCACGCAGGCCGGGACCGCGTGGAATCAGGCCATCGTGGCTGGCGCCGAGCAGGTCGGCCAGGTAGTGCAGGTAGTCGGCGCGACCGGGAATGGGCGGGCACAGGTAACCATCGGGTATATCCCACTCGCGTACGTCGTAGAACTGTTGCAGCAGCGCGCGGTTGAAGGCTTTCACCGCCGCCGGATCAGCGAAGTCGATGCTCTGCCTGCCGTACGGATTGAGGATGACGAAGCGCTCCAGTTCCGGGCTGCCGGCGATCAGGCGCGGAAAGTCGTAGCGTCCCAGGTGGCGATTGCGCGGGTGCAGCGGGCTGGCGCTCTTGCGCTCGGCGTCGGGATGCGGGCTGGTCGGGCGGGGCATGGTCTCGGTTTCCGTGACGGCGAGGCGGGCATTATTCACATCCGCCGGAGGCTGGCCAGTGTTTCTGCCGAGCGGCGCGCTCCTGGCCCGGTCACAATGGAAACAGCCACGGAATCACCAGCACGCAGACGAACATCACCAGCAGGGTAAATGGCACGCCGATCCGGACGAAGTCGCCGAAGCGGTATTGGCCAGGGCCCAGCACCAGGGTGTTCACCGGCGAGGAAATCGGCGTCATGAAGGCTGCCGAGGCCGCCACCGCCACCACCATGGCGAAGGGGTAGGGCGAGGCGCCGATCTGGTTGGCGGTGGCGATGGCGATCGGCGCCATCAGCACCGCGGTAGCGGTGTTGGAGATGAACAGGCCGATGGCCGCGGTGAGCAGGAACAGGCTGGCCAGCAGCACGCGCGGGCCGGCGTCGCCGAGGGCGTCGACCAGCAGCGAGACCACCAGGTCGATACCGCCGGTCTTCTGCAGGGCCAGGGCGAAGGGCAGCATGCCGACGATCAGGACCAGGCTTTGCCAATGGATGGCGCGGTAGGCGCCGTCCATGTCGATGCAACGGAACAGGCCCATCAACAGGCAGCCGACCAGTGCCGCGACCACGTTGGGCACCACCCCGCTGACCATCAGCGCCACCATCACGGCCAGGCTGAGCAGGGCGTGCGGCGCCTTGCTCAGGGCCGGCGCCACCTCGTCGATCTCCGCCGGCAGGCTGAGCACCAGGAAATCGCGGTTGCGTCCCTGCAACTGGCGGATCGCCTTCCAGGCGCCGATCACCAGCAGGGTATCGCCCAGGCGCAGCTTCTCTTCCAGCATGCCGTCGGTGAGCGCTTCGTGGTCGCGACGCAGGCCGACCACGTTGAGCCCGTACTGCGAACGGAAGCCCAGCTCCAGGACGCTCTTGCCGAGCAGGGTGGAGTCCGGCGGCAGAGTCACCTCGGCCATGCCGACCTCCCGCGACTGGTCGATGAAGTAGCTGGCGCGGAACGGCAGGCGCACCAGGTTCAGCTCGGCGCAGCGCCGGTCCATGTCCTCCGGAGGGGCGAAGACGTCCAGCAGCAACACGTCGCCCGCCTTCAGCTCGGTGCTGCCGCCGACCTTGACCACCTCGCTGTGGAACTTGCGCACCCGCTCCAGGCCGACCACGTTGGCGCCCAGGCGGGTGCGCAGTTGCAGTTCTTCCAGGGTGCTGCCGATCAACGGCGAGCCGAGCTGGACCTGCAGGCGCCGCTCGCGGCCGGCCAGGCGATAGTCGCGGATCAGGTCGCGCAGGGTCCGCCGTGCCTTCGGCGCGCCGACTTCCGCCGGGCTGGCGGCGTTCAGCCAGTTGCGCGTGAGCAGCATGTAGGCCACGCCGATGGCGAGCACCATCAGGCCTATCGGGGTGAAGGCGAAGAAGCCGAAGCCGGCATGACCCTCGCGCGCCAGCTCGCTGTTGACCACCATGTTCGGCGGTGTGGCGACCAGGGTCATCATGCCGCTGATCAGTCCGGCGAAGGCCAGCGGCATCATCAGCCGGCCCGGAGGGATCTTCAGCTTGGCGGCGATGCTCAGGACCACCGGGATGAAGATCGCCACCACCCCGGTGGAACTCATCACCGAGCCCAGCCCGGCCACCGCCAGCATCAGCAGTACCAGCAGGCGCGCTTCGCTGCTGCCGGCGCGGGCGATCAGCCAGTCCCCGACCTGGTAGGCCACCCCGGTACGCACCAGGCCTTCGCCGATCACGAACAGCGCGGCGATCAGTATCACGCTGGGATCGCTGAAGCCGGCCAGGGCTTCGTTGAGGGTAAGGGTTCCGCTGACGCTGAAGGCCATGATCACCAGTAGGGCGATCACGTCCAGGCGCAGGCGGTTGTGGATGAAGAGGGCGACGGTGGTGGCGAGCAGGCCGACCACCCAGAGCAGTTCGAGGTTCATGCGGGCATCTGAGCGGGAGGATGCCTGCGAGTGTGGCAGACGGACGCGGATCGCGCCTTGATCTGCTGCAGGTCGACGGCGCCTCCCCGCTTCGCCGCGGAGAGGCGCAGCGGCCCTGTCAGCCGAGGAGGAGGGCGTCGTCGGCGAGCTTCTCGCCGCGCACCTTCTCGAACATCGCCAGCAGGTCCGGTACGTCGAGGCCCTTGCGTTGCTCGCCGGAGACGTCCAGCACCACCTGGCCCTGGTGCAGCATCACCGTGCGCTCGCCCACGTCCAGCGCCTGGCGCATGCTGTGGGTGACCATCATGGTGGTGAGTTTCTTCTCGGCGACGATCCGTGCGGTGAGATGCAGGACGAAGTCGGCGGTGCGCGGGTCGAGCGCCGCGGTGTGTTCGTCGAGCAACAGGATGCGCGACGGCTGCAGCGCCGCCATCAGCAGGCTGACGGCCTGGCGCTGGCCGCCGGAGAGCAGGCCGATGCGGTCGCCGAGGCGGTTCTCCAGGCCGAGGCCGAGGGTCGCCAGGCTTTCCCGGAAACCGTCGCGCATCGATGCCTGCACCGCCCTGCCGAGACCGCGACCGGCACCGCGACGCTGCGCCAGGGCCATGTTCTCCTCGATGGTGAGGTCCTCGCAGGTACCCGCCATGGGGTCCTGGAACACTCGCGCGACGCGGTTGGCGCGGGCCCAGACCGGCTTGCGGGTGACGTCTTCGTCGTCGATCAGGATCTGTCCGCTGTCGATCGGCAGGTCGCCGGATACCGCGTTGAGGAAGGTCGACTTGCCGGCGCCGTTGGAGCCGATCACGGTGACGAACTGGCCGGCCGGGATGTCCAGCGACAGGCCGCGCAGGGCGCGGGTCTCGATGGGGGTGCCGGGGTTGAAGGTGATCTTCAGGTTCTTCGCGCTGAGCATGGTCAGGCTCCCTTCTTGCCGAGCAGGCGTTTCTTCATCATCGGAATCACCAGGGCGACGGTGACCAGCACCGCGGTGACCAGGTTCAGGTCCTGGGCCTGCAAGCCGATGAAATCGCTGTTCAGCGCCAGGGCGATGAAGAAGCGGTAGACGATGGCGCCGAGGATCACCGCGAGGGTCGCCAGGATCAGCCGGCGCGAGGGCAGGATGCTTTCGCCGACGATCACCGCGGCCAGGCCGATGACGATGGTGCCGATACCCATGGAGATATCGGCGCCGCCCTGGGTCTGCGCGAACAGCGCGCCGGCCAGCGCCACCAGCGCGTTGGAGATGGCCATGCCGAGCAGGATCATGCCGCCGGTGTTGACCCCCTGGGCACGGGCCATCCGCGGGTTGGAGCCGGTGGCGCGGATCGCCAGGCCTTTCTGGGTGGTGAAGAACCAGTCCAGCAGCAGCTTCGCGGCGATCACGATGAACACCAGCAGCAGCGGGCGGAACACGTAGTCGCTGAGCCATTCCGGCTGCAGCAGGGTGAACAATGTCGGCTCGGCGATCAGCGGTACGTTGGGCTTGCCCATGATGCGCAGGTTGATCGAGTAGAGCGCGATCATCATCAGGATGCTGGCGAGCAGGTCCATGATCTTCAGCTTGACGTTGAGCAGGCCGGTGGCCAGCCCGGCCAGTGCACCGGCGGCGGTGGCCGCCAGGGTCGCGCTGTACGGGTCCCAGCCAAGGGCGATGAGGGTCGCGCAGACCGCGCCGCCGAGCGGGAAGCTGCCGTCCACCGTGAGGTCGGGGAAGCGCAGCAGGCGGAAGGAGATGAACACGCCGAGTGCCACGAGGCTGAAGATCAGGCCGATCTCCAGGGCACCGAACAGGGAAAACAGAGACATGACTTCGTAACCGAGTGCGTGAAGGCAGGATTATCGTGCCGTCCGGCCACGGGCGGGACGCCCGCGGCCGGCGGCCGCTTTTTTTACTTGATGACTTCCGCGGCCGACTTGAGCAGTTCGTCGGACAGGGTCACGCCCTGCTTCTGCGCGGCCCCGGGATTGACGAACAGCTGCAGGTTGTCGCTGGTCTCCGGCTTGATCTCGCCCGGCTTCTCGCCCTTGAGGATGCGCACCACCATGCGGCCGGTCTGCTTGCCCATCTCCTTGTAGTTGATGCCGAGGGCGGCGATGGCGCCGCGCTTGACGCTGTCGGTGTCGGAGGCGATCAGCGGGATCTTCGCGTCGTTGCCGACCTTGACCAGCGCCTCGTAGGCGGACACCACGTTGTTGTCGGTGTTGGTGTAGATCGCGTCGACCTTGCCGACCAGGCTGCGCGCCGCCGAGCTGACGTCCACCGAACGCGGGGCCGAGGCTTCGACCAGGCTCAGGCCCATCTTCGGCAGCAGCTCCTTCAGCTCCTTGACCACCACCACGGAGTTGGCTTCGCCCGGGTTGTAGACCATGCCGATGCGCTTGGCGCCCGGCACCACTTTCTTGATCAGCTCGATCTGCTTGTCCAGCGCGAGCATGTCGGAAACCCCGGTGACGTTGGTGCCTGAGGCTTCCCAGCTCGGCGTCAGGTGCGCGCCGACCGGGTCGGTGACGGTGCTGAAGACGATCGGGATGCTCTTGGTCGCGGCCACCAGCGCCTGGGCCGATGGAGTGGCGATACCGACGATCACGTCGGGCTTGTCGCCGATGAACTTGCGGGCGATCTGCGCGGCGGTGCCGGTGTTGCCCTGGGCGCTCTGGTACTGCCACTTGAGGTTCTTGCCGTCTTCGTAGCCGGCCTCCTGGAGGGCCTCCTTGACCCCGTCGCGAGCGGCGTCCAGCGCCGGGTGCTCGACGATGGCGGTCACGGCCACCGACTTCTGCTCGTCGGCGTTGGCGCCGAAGGACAGGGCCATGCCAAGGGCCAGGGCACTGAGGGGCAACCATTTATTCTTATAGGCCTGCATCATGCGGCGATCTCCTGATTGTATTGGCGCGCTGTAGCGAATTGTTCTGATTGGGCGGTGCGGGTACAGCGTGGCCGAAACATCGCATTTTTCGCGCAAGTCGTCAGCAGGTTTGATGTTTTTTCTTGCGGCGGGATTACCGCTGGGGGGGCGGGCAAGGGGGAGGAGTGCCTGCCCTTTGCGAAAATTCGATGAGGCCCCGCGTGGCCTCCGAACAGAAGGTCATCGGTTTCGAGCCCAACCAAAGATATGTGGCCAATTGATGGCCTTGTGGTAAACGTCTCCCGAGTTGCAAGGACGCGTACCGCACCGCCTGCCTGGGAGCGGTGCTTTGCGCCCGGTCTGCGTGCCTGCCATGGGGGTGGGCTCTGGGGGATGCATGGTGGGGCGTTGGAGTGCGTGGATCGTCGCCGTGGCGATCTGTCTCATGGTCGGGGACGCGACCGCCGCTGGCTGGCGTTCGGCAAACTTCCGTGTCTATAGCGGCGCAGGCCTACAACCGTTACTCCTATGGCTGGAATAATCCGATCGCCAGTGTGGATCCGACGGGGTATGCGTTGGAGGAGATTTCTTCGTCCAAAAGTTGGTACTCGCCAGTTATTGATAATAGTTGGTTGTTCTTGAGCAACTTGTGGATGGGGAATGGTCCGGAAAGTGGCTTCGAATTTGGCCTGGGCATTTTAAAAGGAGGGCTATCCTTTCCTCAGTCTATGTCATGGGTCAATCCAGTTGCCGGAGGTGTTCAATATCTTTCGAATAACTGGGCTTCTCAAGCTATTTGGGGTGAAGGGTTTAGTGAGTTAATATCTTATAAAAATATCGATCAGCGTGCTGGCGGTGGCTTGTTTGATGTTGGCAGTGTCTTTCTTCCTGTCGGGCGCGCAAGAGTTTCTGTAGGTTTTGACTTTATGTTCGGGGCCGTCTCGGGAGCGGAGCGCGGGCTAGGAGGGCGTGGTGGCCATAAATATGCTGCTGGTATACTTTCTGGAGGTAGTGGGAAAGCGTTCGCAGGGCACGGTAAATATGTTTTCGGTAGCGGGGATTTTTGGGTGCTTGATGGGACGTACATAACTCTTCCAAGGCCTGGAATTAATATTCTGGATGAAACCGGTCGATTTATTGAATTGGGTGATTGGGCTGGTTTGGCGCAGGCTGCAAAAATTAATCCGAGACTTGCAGGTGATATTGAAGGCATGGCTACTTATTTGCCGCGTGCTGAGATTCCTAACTATACTCCAAGTGCTCCAGCTGCTAGAGGTCCAGCATTGCATATCTATGGAAACTCAACGACTGTTGAGTTCAGTACCCCCTTGGAAAAACTATTACAGCCTGGGATGGGATGCGTGCAGTGGGCTGCTTGTACAACATTTGCGAGGTAGGTGATTTATGTATTTTCCAGACATGTCTTTTTATTCGTATTTTCTTTTGAGGCCGTTAGGTAGTGTAAGAAACATAGGTTGGTTAGGAAGAGGGCAGCAGTACTCCAGGGGGCGGGTAAGTTCTGGATTACTTGATAAATTGAAGTTGATAATTATGTCGGAGGGGGCGGTTGATTTCCACGTTAATAGAGTAATGAGCGCACATGAGTGTGTAGTCGCTGGATGTCGGGATTTGTTCGTGGGAGATGTTGGTTTGGGTTTTTCTGAAATATGGATTCCTGGAGTTGAGAAAGGAGCATATTTTGCATCTCCTTCGTTGATACTTCATTATATTGAAGAGCATGATTATTGCCCTCCACAGATGTATTCGGAGGCGGTGATGGCTGTTGATTTGGAAGTTGGCTATAAAGCCCAGGAGGTATATGTGGGGCTTGTAGCTGGCCATTTTTAGATTTATAGAGTCTTGCGGTTATTAGGTCTGTTCCAACCTATTGATAAGATTTTTCTGAAAGTTTTTCAGGCTTTAGGGGCCAAGCTAGGGTTATTTGTCAATGAGGGGCTGGAAGGTTATGGGGAGGTCGGTCAGAAAAGCATAAGTTTTTTGGGTTCAGTCAGGAAGTATGACGTGAAGGTTGAGCACCAGAGAGGGATGTGATAGCTGATTTTGAATATTATATTAAAGGTGATATGGCGCTACGGTGTAATTCAGAAGGGTTGTGGTATTTGTCCGTGGGGGATCAGGTTTTTTTTCTCCAGGAGGAAGAGAGTTTTTGGAGGGTTCTGGTTTTATTGGAGAAACCTTACGAAGAGGTCAGGGAAAAGCTTAAGGGTGGATTTTGTTACTTAAATGTTGTTTTGGCGGGACTAGATAGTGAGTCTGACTACTGGATTGGTTTGGCACTTTCTTGGATAGAGCAAGGAGGCGCAGAAGCCAGTGATGTACTACTAGCACGCCTGAAGGGGGTGGTTGAGGGGCGGAGCGCCAATCAAAAAAACAGGCATAAAGCTTTTTCAGTATTGAGAAAAATAGGTGGGTAACTACTTGGGTATTGGTTTTTCTAAAAGCATAGTTGCTTTAGTTGGTTGATAGAGCGGGTTTTTAAGTTTTTGCAGTGAGTGTTGTTATTGTGTTTTTTTGTTGTGGCTGGTTTGAAACTTTTTGTTGGTGTTTTCTGTTTCTAGATTTAAGACGGTTTCTATGGCCAGAGTACTGATTTTTTTAGTGGGGTGGTGAAGAAATGCTTTGCATATCGTTGAAAAATGGCATTTAGAAGGTTATATGGGCAAGAGAGTGGTTGTATTGCTATGGCTGCTATTCACATCAATGTCAGCCCACGCCATCGATAAAAAAGTCAACAACGTCACCATCATGCGCGTGGGCTTCATGGTGGACGCGAATTCTCCGGGTGGAGGCTGGGGCTTCATCGTCAGCAAGCCGGGAGCGGCGGATTGCGGCTTTGGCCTGATGCGCCTGCCGCCGATGAATACCGATGCCGGCAAGGCCATGCTGTCGCTGATGCTGAGCGCCCAGGCCACACAGAACAAACTGCCGGAGATCGCCTATTCGGCCAGCGCCACGGTGAACGCGGTATGCCAGATCACTTCGGCGCAGATAGGCAGCGGCGCCTGAGGGGAGAAAGGTACGAGGCCGCAGCCCCGTACCTTGGCGAGAGTGCTTAGAGCTCGGCGATCTTCTGCCGTTGCTCGGCCAGCTTGGCCAGGGCCTGTTCGGCCTCGGCGAGCTTGGCGCGTTCCTTCTCGATCACGTCGGCCGGGGCCTTGGCGACGAAGCCTTCGTTGGACAGCTTGCCGCCGACGCGCTTGACCTCGCCTTCCAGGCGCTGGATCTCCTTGTCCAGGCGCCCCAGTTCGGCGCTCTTGTCGATCAGGCCGGCCATCGGCACCAATACTTCCATGTCGCCGACCAGGGCGGTGGCGGACATCGGCGCTTCCTCGCCGGCTTCCAGCACGCGGATGCTTTCCAGCTTGGCCAGTTTCATCAGCAGCGGCTCGTTGTCGGCCAGGCGGCGGTGGTCGCTGGGCGAGGCGTTCTTGAGGATGATGTCGATGCGCTTGGCCATGGAGATGTTCATCTCGCCGCGGATCTGCCGTACGCCGAGCATCAGCGCCTTGACCCACTCGATGTCGCCTTCGGCGGCGGCGTCGATCCTGCCTTCGTCGGCCACCGGCCAGGGTTGCAGCATCAGGGTCGGACCTTCCTTGCCGGCCTGGCCCTTGATGCGCTGCCAGATTTCCTCGGTGATGAACGGCATGAACGGGTGCGCCAGGCGCAGGGCCGTCTCCAGCACGCGGATCAGGGTGCGACGAGTGCCGCGCTGGCGCTCGATAGGGGCGTTCTCGTCCCACAGCACCGGCTTGACCAGCTCCAGGTACCAGGCGCAGTACTCGTCCCAGATGAACTCATAGAGGGCCTGGGCGGCCAGGTCGAAGCGGAAGGCGTCGAGCTGGCGGGTGACTTCCTGCTCGGTGCGCTGCAACTGGGAGATGATCCAGCGGTCGACGGAGGACAGCTCGACCGGCTCGCCGTTGACCCCGGTGTCCTGGCCATCGGTGTTCTCGATGACGAAGTTGGCGGCGTTCCAGATCTTGTTGCAGAAGTTGCGGAAGCCTTCGACGCGGCCCATGTCGAACTTGATGTCGCGGCCGGTGGAGGCCAGCGAGCAGAAGGTGAAGCGCAGGGCGTCGGTGCCGTAGCTGGCGATGCCTTCGGGGAATTCGGCGCGGGTCTGCTTGGCGATCTTCTCCGCCAGCTTCGGCTGCATCATGCCGCTGGTGCGCTTTTGCAGCAGGGTATCGAGGTCGATGCCGTCGACGATGTCCAGCGGGTCGAGCACGTTGCCCTTGGACTTGGACATCTTCTGGCCCTGGCCGTCGCGCACCAGGCCGTGAACATAGACGGTCTTGAACGGGATCTGCGGGGTGCCGTCGGGGTTCTTCACCAGGTGCATGGTGAGCATGATCATCCGCGCGACCCAGAAGAAGATGATGTCGAAGCCGGTGACCAGCACGTCGGTGGGGTGGAAGGTCTTGAGGAACTCGGTCTGCTGCGGCCAGCCGAGGGTGGAGAAGGTCCACAGGCCGGAGCTGAACCAGGTGTCGAGAACGTCTTCGTCCTGGCGCAACTCGACCTCGTTGCCGAGCTTGTGCTTGGTGCGCACCTCGACCTCGTCGCGGCCGACGTAGACGTTGCCGGCCTCGTCGTACCAGGCCGGGATGCGGTGGCCCCACCAGAGCTGGCGGCTGATGCACCAGTCCTGGATGTCGCGCATCCAGGAGAAGTACATGTTCTCGTACTGCTTGGGCACGAACTGGATACGGCCGTCTTCCACGGCGGCGATGGCGTCTTCGGCCAGCGGCTTGGTGCTGACGTACCACTGGTCGGTCAGCCAGGGCTCGATGACGGTGCCGGAGCGGTCGCCCTTCGGTACTTTCAGCGCGTGGTCGTCGACCTTCTCGAGCAAGCCCATGGCCTCGAACTCGGCGACGATGGCCTTGCGCGCGGCGAAGCGGTCCATGCCGGCGTAGCTCTGCGGCAGGCTGGGGTCGAGGTTCGGGTTGACGCTGCCGTCGAGGTGGAACACCTGGGCCTGGGCCAGCACCGCGGCGTTCTTGTCGAAGATGTTGATCAGCGGCAGGTCGTGGCGCTTGCCCACTTCGTAGTCGTTGAAGTCGTGGGCCGGGGTGATCTTCACGCAGCCGGTGCCGAATTCGCGGTCGACGTACTCGTCGGCGATGATCGGGATGTGCCGGCCGACGATCGGCAGTTCGGCGAACTGGCCGATCAGCTTGGCGTAGCGCTCGTCTTCCGGGTGCACCGCGACCGCGGCGTCGCCCAGCAGGGTTTCCGGACGGGTGGTGGCGACCACCAGGTAATCCAGGCCTTCGCTGGTCTTCGCGCCGTTCACCAGCGGGTAGCGCAGGTGCCAGAGGTGGCCCTTCTCGTCGTGGTTTTCCACTTCCAGGTCGGAAATCGCGGTGTGCAGCTTGGTGTCCCAGTTCACCAGGCGTTTGCCGCGGTAGATCAGGCCGTCTTCATGCAGGCGCACGAAGGCTTCCTTGACCGCTTCGGAGAGGCCGTCGTCCATGGTGAAGCGCTCGCGCGACCAGTCCACCGAGGAGCCCAGGCGACGAATCTGCCGGGTGATGTTGCCGCCGGACTGTTCCTTCCATTCCCAGACTTTCTCCAGGAACTTCTCCCGGCCGAGGTCGTGGCGGCTCACGCCCTGGGCGCCGAGCTGGCGCTCGACCACCATCTGGGTGGCGATGCCGGCGTGATCGGTGCCCGGCTGCCACAGGGTGTTGCGGCCCTGCATGCGGCGGTAGCGGATCAGCGCGTCCATGATCGCGTTGTTGAAGCCATGGCCCATGTGCAGGCTGCCGGTCACGTTCGGCGGCGGGATCATGATGGTGTAGGGCTGGCCTTCGCCGCTCGGAGCGAAGTAGTCGTTGGACTCCCAGGTCTCGTACCAGGAAGTCTCGATGGCGTGCGGCTGGTAAGTCTTGTCCATGCGAAAGGGGACCAAAGCTGAATATGGCTGGGGAAAATGCGAAGAAAGTCCGGGAGTATAGCGGGGATGGCAGCCCGGGGGTAAGGCCGCGGGCCGCGGGGGGGGGGGGGGGAGGGCCGCGGGCCGCGGCGGGCGCCCGCCGCGTCCGGATCAGCCGTTGCGTTGGCCGAGCAGGCGACCCAGGCGGGCTTGCAGGCGGCGGCGCAGTTCGGCTTCGATCTGCGGGGCGAAGTCGTCGATGACTTCCTGCAGGATCAGTTCGGCGGACGCTCGCAACTCGTCGTCCAGGCGCTCCTGTTCGGCGGGCGCCAGCCCTGCCGTGGTGGCTGCCGCGGCCTGCGGCTCTGGCGCGCGCGGGGCGGTACCGGGGGAGACGACGTCGGAGAGCAGGGGAATGTTGTCCGGCTCGAAGGATTCGGTCAGCAAGGGCGGCTCGTTCCGTTCGTAGAGCAGGTCGTGGATCGACTCCAGGTCATCGAGCAACTGCTCCGGGGGTTGTGTCGGTTTGTGGCTGTCCATGGTCGTGCACTTCAGATACGCGGCAGGCGATGGTCCTGTAGAGGATAGCCCTGCTCCCGGTAGAAGCGGAATTTATCCCGTGCCGCCTGGCGGATCGCCGGCTCCTCGACCACCAGTTCGGCCACCCGCGAAAAGTTCGCGACGAAGCCGGGGGCCTCGAGGGTCAGGTTGATCAGCAGGTCGCGATGGTTCCCCGGGGGCTCGCCCAGGCCCAGGGCGACGGGCGCCTCGGCGTCTTCCTCGGCCAGGCTGTGAGGAATGAAGGCCTCGCCGCGGAAGCTCCACAGGCGGCCGTCCAACTCGCTGCGCTGCGCCTCGTCGGCGCAATGCAGGTAGACCTGCATGCCCTGCCGCCAGGCCTTCTCGGCCAGGCGGCAGGCGACCTGCAGGCGCGCCGACGGATCGGCGCTGGGGATCACGTAGAAATCGACCCGGGTCACTTGGCCCGTTCCAGCAGGTACTGGGTCAACAACGGAACCGGGCGGCCGGTGGCGCCTTTGTCCTTGCCGCCGCTGATCCAGGCGGTGCCGGCGATGTCCAGGTGCGCCCAGTGGTATTTCTTGGCGAAGCGCGAGAGGAAGCAGCCGGCGGTGATGGTGCCGGCTTTCGGCCCGCCGATGTTGGCGATGTCGGCGAACGGGCTGTCCAGCTGTTCCTGGTATTCGTCGAACAGCGGCAATTGCCAGGCGCGGTCGTCGGCGAACTCGCCGGCCTTGAGCAGTTGCCTGACCAGCGCTTCGTTGTTGCCCATAAGGCCCGAGGTGTTGCTGCCCAGGGCGACGATGCAGGCGCCGGTGAGGGTGGCGATGTCGATCACCGACTGCGGCTTGAAGCGCTCGGCGTAGGTCAGTGCGTCGCACAGCACCAGGCGCCCTTCGGCGTCGGTGTTGAGGATCTCGACGGTCTGCCCGCTCATGGTGGTGACGATGTCCCCCGGACGGGTGGCTCCGCCGCTGGGCATGTTCTCGGCGCAGGCCAGCAGGCCGACCAGGTTGATCGGCAACTGCAGTTCGAGCACCGCGCGGAAGGTGCCGAAGACGCTGGCGGCGCCGCACATGTCGAACTTCATCTCGTCCATGCCCAGGCCCGGCTTGAGGCTGATGCCGCCGGTGTCGAAGGTGATGCCCTTGCCGACCAGCACGTGCGGGGCCTGGTCCTTCTTCGCGCCGTTGTATTGCAGGACGATCAGCCGCGGCGGCTGCTCGCTGCCCTGGGCGACGGCGAGGAACGAGCCCATGCCCAGCTCGCGCAGTTTCTTCTCGTCGAGGACCTCGACCTTCAGGCCCTTGAACTCCTTGGCCAGGCCCTTGGCCTGCTCGCCGAGGAACGTCGGATGGCAGACGTTCGGCGGCAGGTTGCCGAGATCGCGGGTCAGGGCCATGCCATTGGCGATGGCCTGAGCTTCCTTGCTGCCTTGCTCGACGGCGGCGCTGTCGGCCTTGTCGGCGAGCAGGGTCAGCTTCTTCAGTTTCAGCGGCTCGGCTTTCTGGCTCTTGTAGCGATCGAACACGTACAGGCCATCGGCCAGGGTTTCCACCAGCAGACGCGCCTTCGCGTGGGCATCGCGGCCTTTCACCGCGAGATCGCCGAGGGCCAGCGCGGCATCGGCGCCGGCCAGGCCCTTGAGGGTCGACAGCACGGCGGAGGCCAGCTTGCGGTACTGGCGGTCGCCCAGTTCGCGCTCCTTGCCGGCGCCGACCAGCAGCACGCGCTCGGCCTTGAGATTGGGCAGGCTCTGCAGGAGCAGGGTCTGGCCGACCTTGCCGGCCAGGTCGCCACGCTTGAGCACTGCGCTGATGGCGCCGCCGGTGGCGTCGTCGACCGCCTTGGCGCTGGCGCCGAGCTTGCGGCCTTCGCCTACGGCGAGCACCAGGGTGGCGGTTTTCAGGGTTTCCGGGCGTACGCTTTTAACAAGGAATTCCATGGAAGAGGTCCCCAATACAGACAGTCGGGATGGCGCAAGGGGCGGCATCCGTTAGCGGTAAGCGATTGTTCCGAGCACGATTCGTCCCGAGGACTGACGGTCGCCGCCGGGGCGGTGACGCAGGCAGCGACAGCTTAGTCGTTGCGGCGGGGGTCGTTCCATGCCGAGGATGGCAACCGAGGTTCTACAGCGCCGGAGCCGGGTTGGCGGTGCCTCCCGGCCGTTGCCGCACATGGTCGCACAACTGCGGCGTGTCTGGCACGACTGTGTACGCACGGGAATCCGCGGCCATGCCGCGTCCCTATAATGAACGTTTCGTTCCGCAGGAGTCGCACCGTGCCCGCCAGCAAACCTGTCGCGGATCCCGCCCGGAGTACCGACCCACGCGATTACCAGCGAGTCGGCCGGCCGCTCGGGGTCATGGCCAAGACCTTCCCGGCGGGTTTCGTGGTCGCCGAGCATCGGCACGAGCGGGCGCAGTTGATCCATGCCCTGTCGGGCGTGATCGAACTGCATGTCGGTCGCACGCTATGGCTGGTCCCGCCGCAGCGCGCGGTATGGATGCCGGCGGGGATGGCGCACGCGATGCTGGCGCGCGGCGAGGTCCGCTTGCACACCGTCTATGTCCGGCCGCAGTCCTGCCCGCCGGAATTCCCCCGGGTGCCGCGCGGAGTGATGGTCAGCCCATTGTTGCGCGAGTTGATCGTGCGCGCCGCCGGCCTGCCGTTGTTGTACGACGAGCGCGGCCGGGAGGGGCGGTTGATGGCGGTGCTGCTGGACGAACTGGAGTGGTCGCGGGAACAGCCCCTGGCCTTGCCAGACCCCGCGGACCGACGCCTGGGAAGAATCTGCCAAGCGCTGCTGGAGGACCCCGCCGACCCTCGCGGGCTGGAGGAGTGGGCGCGCTGCGTGGGGGCGTCCTCGCGGACCCTGGCACGGCTGTTTCTCTCCGAACTGGGAGTGACCTTCGTCCATTGGCGCCACCAGGTGCGCCTGGCCGCCGCCCTGCCACGCCTGGCGGCTGGCGAAGCGGTGGCGCGGATCGCCGTGGATCTCGGCTACCAGACTCCCAGCGCATTCAGTGCCATGTTCCGACGCCTGACCGGGAGCACGCCGAGCCGCTACTTTGCCTTGTCCGATTCGGCGTAGCCTTCGTCCGTTGGCGGACGGCGCCGACGCGGCAGGATTCCTATGCTGGGCCCGTTTCCAGACGACCGCCCCGGGAGGCAAGCATGCAACGACTGAACGTGGAATTCCGCTCCGAGGGTGTCGCCCTGCGCGGCTGGCTGTATTTGCCGGAGGCGCGTGCCGAGCGGCCGGCGATCGTCATGACGCACGGTTTTTCCGGGGTGAAGGAGCAGTACCTGGACCGTTACGCCGAGGTATTCGCCGCCGCCGGCTTCGTCGTGCTCCTCTACGATCATCCGAACTTCGGCGACAGCGACGGCGAGCCGCGCCAGGAAATCGATCCGGTGATGCAGCGTCGCGGCTATCGCGACGCGATCACCTGGTTGGGTGCCCAGGCACGGGTCGACGCGAGGCGTATCGGCATCTGGGGAACCAGCTACAGCGGCGGACATGTGCTGGAAGTGGCCGCACTGGATCGGCGGGTGAAATGCGTGGTGGCGCAGGTGCCGACCGTCAGCGGCCATGCCTCGGCGTTGCGCCGGACCCGCGCCGAGCAGTTGCCGGCATTGCTGGCAAGCTTCGACGCGGACCGCCAGCGGCGCTTCGAGGACTTGCCGCCGGCGCTGTTGCCGGCGGTCGCCGCAGACCCCGACGAGCCTTGCGCGATGGCCGGCGCGGACGCCCACCGGTTCTTCACCGACAGCGCGGCGCTGGCGCCGAGCTGGTGCAACCGGGTGACCCTGCGTAGCGCCGAGCTGGCGCGAGAGAACGAGCCGGGCATTCACATTGGGCGGATCAGCCCCACGCCGCTGCTGATGATCGTCGCCGACCGGGACCTGCTTACGCCCACGGACCTTTGCCTGGAGGCCTACCAGCGGGCATTGCCGCCCAAGCGGCTGCTGATGCTCGCCGGCGGCCATTTCACACCGTACATCGAGCATTTCGACGCCACCAGCCAGGCCGCAGCAGACTGGTTCGTCCGTCATCTCGGAGAGGGCGACGAGCAGTCAGCGACGGTCGTCGAATAAATCGGCAAGCGCTGAACGAGCGTTCGCCTCGACGGTCTATCGGGCTCTTGGTTCGGCCTGCGCAGTGACAGGCCCGCCGAATCGCAGGATAATGCCGGCTATTTTCTCCGCGCCATGCCGCCATGGCCGGAAACGCGTGATGACGGGGCCGACGGGCCCCGTCAGAGCCTGGCAACCCAGGAGTGTCCGGATTGATCGTTTTCCGTTATTTGTCCCGTGAAGTGCTGGTCACCATGAGCGCCGTCAGCGCCGTGCTGCTGGTGATCATCATGAGTGGCCGTTTCATCAAGTACCTGGCGCAAGCGGCGCAGGGGTTGCTCGACCCCGGTTCGCTGTTCCTGATCATGGCGTTCCGGATTCCCGGCTTCCTGCAGCTGATCCTGCCGCTTGGCCTGTTCCTCGGCATCCTCCTGGCCTACGGGCGGCTCTATCTGGAAAGCGAGATGACCGTGCTCTCGGCGACCGGCATGAGTCAGAAGCGCCTGCTCGGCTATACCATGGCCCCGGCGCTGCTGGTGGCGATCCTGGTGGCCTGGCTGAGCCTGTTCCTGGCGCCCCAGGGCATCAACCAGTTCGCCCTGCTGTTGAACAAGCAGGATACCCTGACCGAGTTCGACACCCTGGTCCCGGGCCGTTTCCAGGCAATGCGCGACGGTACCCGGGTGACCTATACCGAGGAACTGTCGAAGGATCGCGGCGAACTGGCCGGCATCTTCATCTCGCAGAAGGACCTCAACAGCAGCAACCAGGAACGCGGCATCTCCATCCTGGTGGCGGAGAAGGGCACCCAGAACATCCAGGCGGATGGCAGCCGTTACCTGATCCTGCACAATGGCTACCGCTACGACGGTAATCCCGGGCAGGCCAACTACCGGGCGATCCAGTACGACACCTATGGCGTGATGCTGCCCAAGCCCGAGGCCAGCAGCGAGGTGAGCGAGCGCGACGCGGTGCCCACCGCCGACCTGTTCGGCAGCGACAACCCACGCTACCAGGCCGAATTGCAGTGGCGCCTGTCGACCCCGCTGCTGGTGTTCGTGGTGACCCTGCTGGCGGTGCCGCTGTCGCGGGTCAACCCACGGCAGGGGCGGTTCCTCAAGCTGCTGCCGGCGATCCTCCTTTATATGGGCTACCTGGCTCTGCTGATCGCTGTCCGTGGCCAGTTGGACAAAGGCAAGATCCCCATGGCCATCGGCCTGTGGTGGGTCCACGGACTATTCCTGGCGATCGGTCTTCTTCTGTTCTATTGGGAACCCTTGCGCCTGAAGCTGGCGTCCTCCCGTGCCGGTCGCGAGGTGGCGCATGGTTAAGCTCGATCGTTACATCGGTGTCACCGTCTTCGTCGCGATCCTCGCGGTGCTCGGGGTGATCCTCGGCCTGGCGCTGCTGTTCGCCTTCATCGACGAACTCAACGACATCAGCGCCAGCTACGGCATCGGCGACGCCCTGCGCTTCATCTTCCTCACCGCGCCACGGCGCGCCTACGACATGCTGCCGATGGCGGCGCTGATCGGCTGCCTGGTCGGCCTCGGCACCCTGGCCAGCAACAGCGAACTGACCATCATGCGCGCGGCCGGGGTATCCCTGTCACGGATCGTCTGGGCGGTGATGAAACCGATGCTGGTGCTGATGCTGGCCGGCATCCTGGTTGGCGAGTACGTCGCGCCCTGGACCGAGAACATCGCCCAGAGCGGCCGCGCCCTGGCCCAGGGCGGCGGCGATTCGCAAAGCTCCAAGCGCGGTCTGTGGCATCGCCAGGGGCGCGAGTACATCCACATCAACGCGGTGCAGCCCAATGGCGTGCTGTACGGCGTGACGCGCTACCGCTTCGACGAGCAGCGTGGCCTGGAATCGGCCAGTTTCGCCAAGCGCGCGCGCTTCGAGACCGATCACTGGCAACTGGAAGAGGTCACCACCACCTTGCTGCATCCGAGGGAAAAGCGCTCCGAGGTGGTCAAGCTGCCGACCGAACGCTGGGATGCCCAGCTCAGCCCGCAACTGCTGAACACTGTGGTGATGGAGCCCGAGGCGCTGTCTATCAGCGGTCTCTGGCAGTACATCCACTATCTCGCCGACCAGGGCCTGAACAACAACCGCCACTGGCTGGCGTTCTGGACCAAGGTCCTGCAACCGCTGGTGACCGCCGCGCTGGTGCTGATGGCGATTTCCTTCATCTTCGGTCCGTTGCGCTCGGTGACCCTGGGCCAGCGGATCTTCACCGGCGTGCTGGTGGGCTTCGTCTTCCGCATCGCCCAGGACCTGCTCGGTCCCTCCAGCCTGGTGTTCGACTTCCCGCCGCTGCTGGCGGTGGTGATCCCCGCCTCGATCTGCGCACTGGCGGGTGTCTGGCTGCTACGCCGGGCGGGCTGACAGGCCCGGCAGGCCGAGTATGAAAAAAGGCCACCTTCGGGTGGCCTTTGTATTTCCTTTGTCCCGTCCTGAATAAGGTTTACACCTCCCATGCCGATTTTCCGGAGAGCTAGATGGAGCAAGGTGTAAAGCGCACACAGCGAGATTACTCACTGTCTTTTAAATTGGCCGTCGTTGA